>JBAVDL010000035.1:0-27245 GCA_049587175.1 Thermoactinomyces sp. | reverse complement strand
TCGATTTGCAATCAATACTTTTTTTATCTGCATAGTCCACCTCGATTCCGAAAAATATCATAAGTATAAAATATGGATCTATTTTAAAAAGTTCTACAAAGACTAAATTTTGTCCTCCTCAAAATAGGCTATTGTTTTATGGTAAAATAAGAATACAGGATTGCATACTGAACCAAAAATATAGGGGGTTCTCTGGATGAAGGCCTTAAAAGTCGAAAGGTTGAAAATTAATTACAAAACACTTGAGGAATTCCAACAATTTCACGAGGTCGGACTTCCGGAATTGTCCATGCTCGAAGATCTGAAAATGAATATGGTGGAGAACGATAGTCATTCCCCTTTTTACGGCATATACCGGGATGGAAAATTGGCTGCCCGCATCAGTTTGTATCGGGTGGATGCCAAATATGACCGTTATTTTTCACCGCCCCAGGACTATTATGAAATCTGGAAACTGGAAGTTCTTGAACCCTATCGCCATCAGGGAATGGGTACAGCTCTGGTCTCTTATGCCAAAAGCCTTGGCTTGCCTGTCAAGACAAATGCCCGCCATCGGTCTGATCCCTTCTGGGAAAAGATGGGCTTTACCCCTGTCCAATACAATCCTGAACGGGATCGTGGAGAAAGCCCCTATGTTTGGTTGCCAAAAGGAGTTTCCTTGCAGGAATAGGGCAGGAATATCAAACGGAAAGACCCACATGAATATGATGCGGGTCTTTTTTCTATTTGTCGAGCTGTTCAAGTCTTTCCTCATCTTTTTTCATCTTTACCTCGCTGTTTGCCCCTTCTTCTTCCAATGCAGCCAGTTTGCGTGCTCTTTCCATGATTTGCACGAGTGTGCGGTAATCATCGTTCACAAGACGATAATCACTCTTGACATGGCTTAATTGCTCTTTCATCTCCTGATTTTCCCGTTCCAGTTTTTTCATTTCCCGCTCGCGTTCCTGCAGCTCTTTTTCCAATTCCCTTTGCTGTCTTCTCAGATCATTGATTTCATTTTTATATTGCCGTAAAAAGCGGATAATATTTTCAATGGAATGAACCATATCATCAGAAGAAAAGGATTCCCGTCTTGCTTTCATTTTGCCCCGTTCCTGCAAATGCTTTTGCCGCTGCTGTTTGGCAATCTGGATGGCCGGTTCATACTTTTTGCGAACGGTACTGTTCCAGCGAAATCCGCAAGCAGCTGGTGTTCTCCCCAGTTTCTCGGCAACTTCCTCAAAGGCGGACAATTGTGTCCCCCCTTCGCGAATATGTCTGAGCGTAACTTCTGCCAAAATCATGTCATCTTCGGGAGTCCAGGCATCCTGGCGTTTTACAGCCATAAAATGTACCTCCTATCCTATAAACCCCTGCTCTCGGTGGTAATGGTAAACTTCCTGTACTTAACTGTATGCAATTGATATAAATCATAGTATATGGATCTACTAATTTTTATTACCAGCCAAATGTAGAAGTATACATCTTGCCGGATGCCGATGATAAAAAACACCGGGGTTCGGGAAAAAATCGTTTCCTCCTAACCCTTTTATTTATTGCTTTTTACGGGTGCGTGCCAAAAAGGTTTCCACAGCCTCCCGGTGTATGTCTGCTTCCCATAATGTAGTGCAGTAATCTGCCTCCCGCCATAAAAGTTCAGATGAACGCTTTCCTTGTCTGACTTCATTTGCAAGCGATTTGTAATAACGGGCAACTTCCGGGGAAGCTTTGACTATGGACTGCACAAATTCCTCCGTTTTGTCCCAAAAAGATTGCGGCTCCAGCAGCTCGTCCACCAGGCCTTTTTCATACGCCGCCCTGGCATCCAGAACTTTCCCGCTCAGCAACATGGTCAACGCCCGGGATGGCCCGATTTTTTGCATCAACCGGCTTGCACCTCCCCAACCGGACGTTATATGCAAATTAACCTGAATCATCCCCAGCCGAGCCGATTCCGAGGCCAGACAAAAATCACAACTGGCCACAAATTCGCAGCCTCCGCCGACTGCCGCACCTTCGACCGCCGCAATCGTAATCAGGCGGGAGGTATGAATCTTTTCCAGCAATTTTCCCATCCGTTCCATAATCGGCTGAATTTCTTCCTTTCTGGTTCGCTGATGAAACTCTGCAATATCTCCCCCCGAAAGAAACGCACGCTGATCTCCATAAAATACGACCGCCTGCAATTGCGGATCCTTTTCCCACCTATTCCATATTTCTTCCAGTTCTTCAATCATTTGTAAATTTACTGCATTTCTTACCTCCGGCCGATTAAAACGGATCCAGCCGGCCTTTCCGCTTTTGCGCACAATAAGTGTCTGCATCTTCTGTCATCCTTTCTTTACTTGCTAGCAACAACATCCGCAGGTATAATGAAATTGTCATAAATTTCGATCATAAAAAACGGGGTCATCCAGAAAGGAGAGAGACAATGGATCGCATGTTTCGGGTGCTGGGATTCTGGACCTTTGTGATCGCCATGATGTTTTTGGCAGGTGACATGCTTGTTCCGGCAGCCCTTTTTGCATTACAAACGATCCTCTTTGTCGGATTGGGGTATATGCGGCTAACCGAAAGAACCTACATGTATCTGTTTGGCGGATATATGTTTATCTCTTTTATCGGGATGGTGGGATATTCCACTTTCATGATGCACTAAAAAAGGATGAATTGCAAAAACAAATTGCAAAATATTTGGACGATAGAAAGGAAAAAGGAGCCATAATCCGGCTCCTTTTTTATGATTGTTTTATGCTCGGAATTTCCACTTTCGGATCAACGTCAGCATCATAATCAACGCCATCCGTTTCAAAACCAAACAGTTGGAAAAACTCACGCCGATAACCAGCAATATCCGTAAGCTCATTCAGTGTATCCGATTCAACCCGGTTCCAGTTTTCTGCAATGGCTTCTTGTACTTCCGGTTTCATTTCCAATTCATCAATTCGAATACGTCCCTGCTCATCCACTGGTACATTATCCGATTGATAAAGCCGGTCGGCAAACAATCGATACATCTGTTCGATACAGCCTTCGTGCAATCCCTTCTCCTTCATGACCTTATAGAGAAGTGAAATATACAGGGGAACTACAGGAATTGCTGCACTGGACTGGGTAACAAGTCCTTTGTTTACAGACACATAAGCCTGTCCATTCAGCTCCTTCAACTTTTCATCCAGTTCATGGGCTGTTTTTTCCAAGTGATCTTTTGCTTTGCCTACCGTGCCTTCGCGATAGATCGGCCATGTCAGTTCCGGACCGATATAGGAAAAGGCAAGCGTTTTTACCCCATTGGCCAGAACGTCGGCTTCTTTCAGGGCATCAATCCACATTTTCCAGTCTTCCCCGCCCATAACCATGACCGTATGGCGAATCTCTTCTTCCGTTGCCGGTTCAATGGAGACTTCAGACACTTCTCCGGTATGAAAATCAACCGTTTTATTACGGAAAGGCTTGCCGATCGGTTTTAACACGGATGAAAAAAGTTCGCCCGTTACAGGATGCAAACGCTTTGGCGCTGCCAGACTGTAAATGACCAAATCCACTTTTCCGCCCAGATCCCGTTTAATCCGGCGTATAGCTTCCTGCTTGATTTCATCCGAAAATGCATCGCCATTAATGCTTTCGGCTACCAGTCCCGCTTTTCTGGCTTCTTTTTCAAATGCTGCTGTATTATACCATCCCGCCGTTGCTGTCCGGTTTTTCACACTCGGTTTTTCAAAGAAAACTCCCAGTGTATCTGCTCCGGCACCAAAGGCTGCTGTAATTCTTGATGCCAGTCCGTAACCGGTCGAAGATCCAATGACCAGTACTTTTTTGGGTCCATCCACTTTGGGCTGGCTTTTCACATACTCAATCTGTCTTTCAACCTGCTTGGCACATCCGACCGGATGGGCAGTGGTACAGATAAAACCTCGAAATCTCGGTTTAATAATCATCTTTCAACCTCTTTCATTTGTTTTTTGCAAGCGGCAAGTTTTTCGTCTGGATCAGAACGTGAAACACCTCTCCCATTGTTTCCGGATGAATCAGCTGTTTAATAGCCCGGATGCGTTTAGCCTCTTTCCCAAACGGATCATTTGCCGGCCCTGTGGGCAAAAATTGCAAAATCCCGGCATTCATCAGAAACTGAGACTGGGTCAAAAACTGAAAGGATCCAAACCCTGCTTCCTTTCCCCAGTTGATCAAATGCGAAAAATTGACATCATATGTAAGATCCGTTTCACCCGGGGCATCGTATAATTCATCAAGCACCTGATGTCCGCGATAACCGCGAACCGTTTTCTGTTTCCGCAATAATTGTTCCTGAAGTCCCCCGTAGTCAATGGTGAGCAGTACCCCCTGATTCATCCAGTCTGCAATTTCCCGCAACCAGTCACATGCTGC
This sequence comes from Thermoactinomyces sp., assembly GCA_049587175.1. Taxonomy (GTDB): domain Bacteria; phylum Bacillota; class Bacilli; order Thermoactinomycetales; family Thermoactinomycetaceae; genus Thermoactinomyces. The sequence goes on along the minus strand of JBAVDL010000035.1, from coordinate 22,880 downwards.
CAAACAAAGCGCCATCTCTTTGCCTTCTTCCAGTCCGGCCAGCCACTTGTCCATATCTTTGCGGTTCCATTTGTCTTCGGATAATGGGAACCATGTTTCTTTCAAATACGGTTTGTTCTCCGATACCGTTACACAGGCCTCCAGGAATTGCCCATGTTCTTTTTTTATCCGATATACCGGGAAAGCGTCAACCAGTTCATTGCTGTAAACAAATGAAAATGGACTGGCCGGAATATCTTTCAGGCGATAAACCAGTTGGTAATTGATGGGGGATTTGGATAAACGTTCTTTTTGCAGGCGCTGATGCCAGGGACTGGTTTCGACCAGATAATAAGAAATCTTGTCTGGCGGAATCCCCATTGCAATCAGTCCCTGTCCGAATTGTTCGGCAATCCGTCCATCTCCTGCTCCCAACTCTGCAATTGTCCATTCCGTCAAGGACGGGTTTTTATCCAGCCAATCCTTGAAAAACAGGCTGAGAACCTGACCAAACAGTTCCCCAACATGGGCATTGGTAAAAAAATCCCCGTGTCTGCCCAACTTGTTTTTATTTCTTTGATAATAACCCCACCGGGGATGATACAACGCCTGTTCCATATATTTACAGAAACTGATTGCCTGTTTTGGAGTTGATTTGATTTCCGCGATCAACTCATCGCGTAAAGAAACACTCAATTTTCAGCTCCTCCAGCCTTGAAGACACTTTTTCTGATGCTTTAACGGCTTTGTTCAATTCCAGCCCTTTTACGAAAAGACAGGCGGGAAAACCGTGCATGTTCCTGTGGGCACGGTGAGGTTTCAGCTTTTCATAAAATCAGAACTTCCCTGATTACGGCAATGCGCTGATCAGGAAGTTTGGCGGTATTTTTTCCTTGCCGGTTTCCATGTTTCCTCAACTTCAGGGCAGGCCCATTCTTCCATGCCCTTTTTTAATTCAACTTTTATGCAGTTAATCCTTTTTCCTGTCAATAATGAAATACTTCTTTCTGTCGATTATAGTCTGGCAAGCGGATTGTTCCATGCCAGCATGCCCCCATAAGGTTATACAGGTTTTTTAAATCCTTTATTGGCAGAATCAGTCTGCGGCTGCTGCTTCTGTAAAACAGCAACAGGTTGTCTTTGACCGGTTTATAGTTCATGTATTCTGTTTTTCAATTCATCTGCAGATAAACAGATTTGATACTTCCCTGTATTTTCTTCTGTTTGAACATCCAGAATCAGGTTTGTTCCAATTCGAAAGCTGAAATATCCTGAAAAAGTCCCATTGAAAGGCCACTCCTTCCGATAATTCTACAGGATCGGAAGAATGATCCGGTGCAATTGGTTGAGAAGAAGCGGCCCTTCTATTTTTTTGCTGATTTTCCCATCTTTGTCAATAAAGAATGTACTTGGGATCGGCCCCACATCATAAAGCCTGGTAACATCCCGCTCCCGATCCATTAACATCGGAAAAGTCAGTCCGTACTGACGGGCAAAAGATGAAACCGCTACATCCGTTTCGGCAATATTGACAGACAAAACAACAAGACCTTTTTTATGATAGGTTTCATAAGCTTTCTGAAGCGCCGGCATTTCTGTCCGGCAAGGCTCACACCAGGTCCCCCAAAAATTTAATAAAACAGTTTTGCCCTGATAATCACTCAATCTTACTGTTTTTCCATCCAACGTTGAAAGTTCAAAATTGGGTGCCTTTTCTCCCACTGCCAGTTGATTTTTCTCATCCTGGGTCACAGTCTGGTATAAAGCATAGCCCATCAACCCAAACATGACAAGGAACAAAATGCGCCGCACCCAATATCGCGTATTTTGATTCATTTCCTCACCTGTCTTTCCTTACAAAGTGTACCCCAGATTAAAACCCTTGAAAACCGGTAATCTTGGATAACCATGCAGTCAGTGCGGTCAATTGGTCAAAATACAGCAAGATTCCAAACAGAATCATCAGAGCTCCACCCCACTTCATCAGCTTCTCCGAATACTTTAGAATGAAGCGGGTTTTGCCGATAAAAAAGGCCATCACAAAAAAAGGAATGGCAAACCCGAGAATATATGCCGTCACATAAAAAAATCTCATTTCCGGGTGGACGGCCGTCATTGTAATGATTGCTGCAAAAATGGGGCCGATACAGGGAGTCCATCCTGCTGAAAATCCGATACCGACCAGCATGGAGCCCAGATAGCTGACCTTTTTTTTGGATGTCTGCCATTTATACTCCCGCATCAGAAAAGAAGGCCTGAATACGCCTGTCATAATCAGTCCCATGGTTACAATCAGTACTGCTCCCAGCATCCTGATAAGATCTTGATAATCCCGAAAAAACGTGCCAAACCAGCTTGCACTGAATCCTATGGCATAAAATACGGCAGAAAAGCCGGCGAGAAAAAAGAGCGTATGATATACAGTCAGTTTAACCACTTCTTTGGAGCGCCGCTTTTCTTTCAGCTGGCTGACGGAAATCCCTGTTATGTAGGAAAGATAAGAGGGATAGAGAGGCAAACAACAGGGAGAAACAAACGAAAGTACTCCCGCTCCAAAAGCCAGCCACCAGGAAACCTGTTCTACCATGATTTTCTCCTTCCCATATCTTAACCGAATCTTTTTCTTTTTTTAACTGTCCCGGCACGCCAAAAGCCGGCTCCGGGCACATAAGGTGTCGCGCTGCCTGGTACATAAACAATTTGTAAAATATTATATCAAATTTCAGGGTTATGACAGCGATAGCCAGGAAAGATAACAAACCGGATATATTGTTCTTTCATATCGTTATGGCTACATCGGCAGCAGGAAGTCCCCGGTTTGCCAGTTATGCCGTGTAGCCAAAATTTTCATATCGGTGTTTGGTTTTCATTTTCACTGGCTGTCAGTTCAGCAATTCGTTAACTGCGGAAAAAAGCTGTTCTTCTGAGATTGCTCCCATAAACTGGTGAACAATTTTTCCGTTTTTATCTATGACAAATGTTGCAGGGATACTGAATAACCGGTACTGGTCAATGCCAACAACGGCACCGTCCCGCAAGCGATCCAGAACCACCGGGAACGTAAACTTGTTCTTTTTGAGATATGTTCCAACATCCTCTTCTTTGCTTTCCATTGCCGTCTGATTCACCATAATGACATTGATCCTCGAATGATACTGCTCGTACAATTTTTGAAAATAAGGCATTTCATATTTGCAAGGCGGACACCAGGTTGCCCAGAAATTGAGAACCGTCGGCTTGCCGTGATTCTGATAAAGCTCCAGTTCTTCCCCCGACAGGGTAGGCAGCTTGAAATTGGGAGCACAGTAGCCTTCCAACGGCTTGGTTTCACCTTGACAATCCGCCCGTTCCATGAATGCAGCCGGTATTTCCCTGGCGTCACGGACTGTCATAACGATCGCCCCTATGACAGCCGCTACCAAAATTCCCAGGATGGCAATTTGACGTTTACGCATCTGTCAGGCTCCTTTACAAAACTTCTTTGTTTTCCCCTGAAGGAAAAAACATATGAATATTGGAACCGGGAATCGGGGAGGCTCTTTTCATCTGAAAAAATCCGGCTCCCCTCTTGTTTTCAACCCGTTTTTTCAAAGCATTCCGGTAACAAACGGATTGTATGTCTGTTCCCGTCCAATGGTGGTTTCGGGACCATGACCGCATAAAACGCGGGTCTCTTCCGGCAATTCCATAATGGTATCGTGCAGGGTTTGCATCAGCATGTCATGGTCGCCTCCTGGCAAATCCGTACGTCCAATCGAATCTTTAAACAAAACATCACCGCAAAAAATTACGGATCCCAACTTATAGGTAATGCTGCCTGGCGAATGTCCCGGGGTATGCATCACTTGCCAGTTCTGTCCGAGCAGGAAAAGTTCTTCACCGCCTGTCAGCTGATATTCAGCCGGATCACACTGGATCAGCGGGATTCCGGCAAAAAGGGACGAACCGTTTTTCTGCGGATCCCCCAGCCAGTCTGCCTCCTGCTCATGTACGTAAACTGGAGCTTTGGTCAAAACCCGGACTTCCCCGACTCCGCCAATATGGTCGAAATGGGCATGCGTTACAAGAATCGCTTCAATCTCCAGCTCCAGTTCCCGGATCCGTTTGAGAAGAGAAGCGGGTTCCATACCCGGATCAATGACGACACCACGTTTTTCGTCGGGATTATAGATCAGATATGTATTGGTCATCACCGGACCCAGCACCACTGATTCAATGATCATCTTTTCACACCCCATCTGATTCATTTTCCTTAAGCTCATTCTACACTGAAATGATTAATTTCAGCAAAATATACATGGAATCATCCCATAGCGGACAAAATAAACGCAAGATAACGGAAAGGTAGTGAAGCGGATGAAAACATGGATCAAAGGAATTGGCGGTTTAATCTCCATTCTGTTGTTTCTTGTCGGCTGTGCGCAAAAAAACGAACCGCCTGCCGAGGAAGCTTCACCAAATAAAATGCCGCAAACGGTCAGAGTAAAACAGACCGCCCCTCAACAGAGAAAAAATCAGTCGTCACAGGCCGTTGCCAACCATCTGGTGCAAATTGCAAGAAGTGTCCCCAATGTGAGAGATGCTTCAGCAATTGTACTGGGACCCTACACGATTGTCGGCATCAACCTTGATCCTACGCTGGACCGTGGACGTACCGGCACGATCAAATACACTGTTGCACAAGCCCTTCATGAAGATCCGCAAGGCGCGCATGCATTTGTCACAGCCGACCCGGATCTAGTGCAAAGGGTTCGCGAATTGAATGAAGACCTGCAAAATGGAAGACCCATCCAGGGAATTATGGACGAGCTGGCAGAAATTGTCGCCCGCATTGTACCACAACCCTCCAGGGAAACGGAAAAAAATGAGCAAAAACCTTCCAGGACGGATCAGGAACGTTTAAAATAAGGAAAAAGCAAACGTCGGATCTTGCCGAGTTTGCTTTTTCTTTTAACTTTTTAATGGAACACTTGTCTGTTTCTGTTAAGATGGTGGTATAGTATACTACAAATGAACCATTGCTCAATTAAAGGAAGATGCCCGATGAAAGTAGTCTGTATTTTATGTGACAAGGTTTTTAAGCCGGATCCGCTCACCGAAAAAAAAATAAAAAAATATCCCCACCGGATCCAACTATGCCCTGAGTGCTATGAGCGCATCAAAAACAAGGCATTGGCACGGTCTGAAAAAAATCAATCCTCAAAGGTTTGATTATATTTGGGTTCAGCCAAAATATCCTGGAGCAATTTTTCTGCCATTTCCCTGGGAAATTTTTCTACCTTTTCCTCACCTGACTGCTTATAACAAACCACATAAAGATTTTCCTCAATCTTTTTTTCCAATTGCTCCACACCATGATCTTCACGCAGGATTTCCTCAAAAAAATGTACGGTATCCCGTGCGGAACGGTCACTCGGTCTGGCATCCTGTACAACACGGATTTGCAGCCAATTAAACAAAGCATCTTTCAATTGCATTGCAGAACTCTCCTCGATTCATGTCTGTGATGGTCTTGATCTTTTTTCCTGCACGCTTTCCGGTTCGTTTTTTTCCTTTTTTCCGGTCAGGCAAAGCCTGATTCGGGCCAGTCCGATTAATATCACAATTACCAGCAAAACCGGAATAATGGGAAATTCCATATAATGTAACAACGTGAGAAGCAAACAACCGGCAGCCAGTGACAGGACAACAAGCACGGTCTTCAGAATCGGCAACCGGACGGCAAATGCTGCTTTATATACAATTGCCGTCAGTCCGAAAATAACCAGAAACACGCTGGTAAATGACAAAGAATGCAGCCAATCATTCAACCACGCCAGCAATCTTTCCCACCCCATTATTTTTTCAGTTCACGGAGATACCTGATCTCCTCCGCATATTCCTGTTCATCTTCAACCGGAGTTTCCAGCACAACCGGCAAGTCTTCAAACCGGGGTTCATTCAGGAACAGGGACAAGGACTCGGCTCCAATTTCCCCTTTCCCGATCTTTTCATGGCGATCTTTACGACTGCCCCAGGGAGCCTTGCTATCATTAAAATGGATTGCCACCAAATTTTCAAGATATTTGGTCTCTTCCATTTCATTTACCAAATCGGCAAATGTTTCTCCGTTCCAGACTCCGGCCGCATAGGCATGACAGGTATCAAAACAGAACCCGATTTTTTCCGGTCTGTTGACAGCGGCACGGATTTCAACCAGTTCCCTGATCGAGAGTCCCAGCTCACTGCCTTGCCCAGCTGTATTTTCCAGCAAAAGCTTTGTGTTGCCTTCATATTCTTCCAAAATCAGATTTAATGTTTCCACCATCCGCCTGCGTCCATATTCTTCTCCTTCGCCAACGTGTTTTCCGCAGTGCACAACGGCTCCAACCGCTCCAAAGGCATCGGCAATAGCCAAATCTTCTTTGATTGAACGAATGGTTACTTCGTGCAAATCCGGTTTTGGGGTGGACAAGTTGGTAATATATGGGGTATGACATACCAGGGTGATTCCCTGTTCCTCACAATACTTTTTCCCTTTTTCCGCATCATTCAGGTTTAACTTTTTCGGGCGCAGGGCACGCGGGTTTTTGGTAAAGACCTGAAAGGCATCTGCCCCCAGTTCATGAGCCCTTTTAGCCGCTTTTAAAAGCCCTTTTGACACGCTGATATGACAACCGATTTTCATTGACTTCTCCTCCTGTAAAGACAAAAAGCGCCTCTTTGCCAGGCGCTGTTCCTGTGATCATTTTATCATTTTCCTTGATCTGACAGCAACTGCCTCAGGCGATCCGGGAAATTGGTGATAATGGCATCCGCGCCGGCACGAATCAGACGTTTCCACTCTTTTTCTTCATTCACCGTATACGGGTGCACCTTGATTCCATGTTGATGGCATCCGGCGATTACATCGTTTGTGGCCGCCAGAAAATGGGGATGGATGGCATCAACTCCTACATACCCGGCATATACCCAGGGATCTACCATCCCGTATGAATAAAGGGCTCCTACCTGTATGGAAGGATTCATCTTCTTCACCACTTGCAGTGAATCATGCCGAAATGAAGAAAGGATTACGCGATCCTCCATTCGAAACCGTTCCACTTCCCTGATTACTTTCTGTTCCAGGCCGGAATAGGGTACAAGGGTGTTTTTCAGCTCGATATTGACAATCAGATTGCTGTCTTTCACCCGCTCCAATACTTCAGCCAGTGTCGGGATGGTTTCATTTTCAAAATCCTTGCCAAACCAACTGCCGTTATCCAGCTGTTTCAGTTCCGCCAATGTCAAATCCTTGATCCAACCGCTTCCGTTTGTGGTACGGTCCACTTTTTCATCGTGCATTACAATCAGATGACCATCGCGGCTCAAATGAACGTCAAGTTCTATTCCGTCAGCCTGTGCTGCCAAAGCTTTCTCAAAAGCGGCCATCGTATTTTCCGGGGCTGTTCCAGAAAAACCGCGATGGGCAAATACTTTCGTTCGCTTCATCCTGACCTCTCCATTCATATTTTCCAAACAGGAAGCATTCCTTTCTTTACCCTTTATATATACGGTTCTGGCAAAGGATATCCATCATCCCAAAAAAAGAGCCAATCACTTCCGGATTGACCCTTTGCTGTTACCAGTTATCCTTAACATCTCATGGCAAGTTGAATCAGGGTTCGGGCCATGACACCGGTAGCTCCTTTTACATAAATTCCTTTTTCTTTCGGTGCTTGCACGGTGCCGCCAATATCCAGATGCACAAAAGGAGTTTCTTCAGCAAAAGCCTTCAGAAACAATCCACCCTGGATAGCTCCGGCCGGATGGCCTCCCTCATTTTTCAAATCAGCAATATCGCTTTTCAAATACTCTTCATATTCCTCATACATTGGAAGTTCCCAGACCCGCTCCCCGGCAATGCGTGCGGCAGATTTTACTTCCTGTGCCCATTCTTCATGATTGCTCATCAGGCCTGTTGCTTCATGTCCCAGAGCGATACTGATCGCACCGGTCAATGTAGCAACATCCACCAGTTTTGTTGCTCCCAGCCGTTTGGCATAGCTGATCGCATCCGCCAGAATAATCCGGCCTTCTGCGTCGGTATGATGAACTTCGATCGTTTTCCCGCTAAAGGTGGAAATCACATCTCCGGGGCGATACGCCTGATGGCCCACACCATTTTCACAAGTCGGAATGACAACAAGTACATTGCAATGGAGCTGCAATTCGCCAATAGCATCCATTGCAGCCAGTACCGCAGCTGCCCCGGCCATGTCATCTTTCATTTCATCCATTCCCTGGGAAGGTTTGATTTGCAATCCGCCGGAATCAAATGTGACTCCCTTCCCGATCAAGCCCAGCACTTCCTTGCTGTCAGGCGCCCCCTGATAAGACAGAACGATCATATAGGGTTCATGGGCACCGGCTTGTGCCACACTCAGCAAAGCGTGCATGCCCAACTCCCTGAGACGGTCCAGATCGAGAATATCGGCTTTCAATTTGCGTCTTTCCGCAATTTGCGCGGCTTCTTCTGCCAACTTTCCCGGTGTCAGGCGATTACTGGGTTCATTGACAAGGTAACGGGCATAATTTGTCGCTCTGGCAAAAATTTGCCCCCGCTCCGTACCGGCTTCAAATGCTGTTTCCCTTAAAGTATTGTTGGAAATCCATACGGATTCAATATGCTTTTTCTTTTGTTCTTTTTTATATGCCGGATGTTCATATGATCCAAATTCAATCCCTTCCACAATGGATTGGACCACATCCACGGCATTATATCGTTCAAGGATAAAAGAAGGACAACCAATTCCCAGACTTTTGACACCTTTGTTCTTTGCCGTACGTGCCACAGCAGCAACCGCATTTTTGAACTTATGCAAATCCAATTGACTTTCTTTGCCCAATCCAATTACAAAAACACGTCCGGAGGGAATCTTTCCCCAGTTGTGAAGTGCTGTTACCTCATTCAGTTCCCCGGAAATTTCCCCCAGCGAAATGAGGTTGGAAATCCTGAAACCGAGAGCTTCATCAATTTCCCGGGCAGCTCCCAGCGCCGATTCACGTCCCTGATAGTGATAAACAACAATCGCGTCTGTAGCCAATGAAGCCAGCGGTTCTCTTGTCAATTTCCAGTCCATGCTTACGCCTCCCCAATTAGGTTTGTGTCCTTCCAAAAAAGGAGTGTACAAGAACGATAATAATTCTTTCATGTAACACTTTCGACAAATTCAGAGTCAATTCCTGTCCAACCAAAATAGACGAAATTGTTTAATAACAATGGATAAAGCCCTCTTAATCAATATTATATAATTTATAAATATTTAACTTTAAGAACAAAAATTCATAAATAATAGACCCACAAGTTTGCGGGTCTTTTCCTGACTGATTTATAAAGCTTCCAACATGATCATTTCTTTCCTGATCTCCTCCAGCCGTGCCTTGCACTGGTCAATTTTATGAGGATGATTTTCTTTCAGAGCCTCATAAAGCTTTGCCAACTCATAGTCCAATTCCATCCTTAAAACCGGAATCCGCTTCTCAGCATCCCGACAACTGTAAGCCTTCATTAACTCCTCCATGGTTCCTGCACCCCTTGTTTTTAATTCGGGTTCTTGGGTACCAACCAAAATGGGTTGCTTGGATACAGCATTGCCTCGAACGAAATCAAATAAACCTGGACGGTAAAATCACACTTTTCTCAATAAACTCTCATATAACCCGATCAGTGTCTGTCAGCTGTCAGCCTGGAAAGGAACGGACAATCCTGAAAGCCTGAAAACGCTAAAAAACTTGTTTTGCAGTCTGCTATAATCTATGATGATAAACTGGCAAATGGAACAGCATCTGTTGCAATTCAAACCACACCTTGGACAACAGATTTTTTCATATGGGAACAAGAACGGCTTGCCATGGAGTCGAGCAAAAGTCTATTTCTCCCCGAGCCTTGACTCGGCAAACTCCAACTTGTATGAGTTTTTACGCCGAATTACTTCTGAAGAGCCCAGGACGATTTTTTGTGAAAACAAAGGGCCATCATAGACATATGTATGATACTCTCCTGATTCACCCAGCGGACAGACCGGTTCCTGCTGGATCTCGTGCAAAAAGGATATATCGATCTCCCGGCCCAGCCAACTTTTATCAAGTGCAGCTTCCTGTACAGAAATGACTCTGGCCTTGTAGCCTGATACAACAAACTTTCTGAGCGCCCTGATCCTGTCCTTTTTCTCCATCCACAGGGGATAACAGGCATCAAGGCCTGCTCTGGTTGCCACCGCCTCTCCCCATTTGCGGTGATCTTTAAGATACAAGTCGCCAAAAGCAATACTTGCAAGATGAAACTGTTCTTTTAACTCCTTCAGCTCCGCAATGTAACTCTCTGTGTAATTTTCCAGGGAACATTGAATGAAACGGACCGGAATGGACAATGATTCCGCCTGCAGCTTTATCAAGTCAACATGTTCTCCGTGGCCAAAAGTGCGTCCCAGTTCCTCCGGGACGGTTGTAACCAGACAAGCAACCTCAAATCCCTGCTTCACCAGGGTATCCAGGGCCAGACAGCTGTCCTTGCCGCCGCTCCAGGATAAAGCAGTTCTTTTATTCAACAGGAATCACCTTCTTCCATAATTTTGCAACTGATTCGAAATGAAATTTTCAGGGATCGTTTCAACCCCTGCCCGGAAAAGCGTCAATGTTCCGGACGGTTTCTTCAAGTATAACGTTTTCCGGTGACAATCTTTTCTTTTGTTGATAATTTTGCATAAATTTGTCATGGTTGCCGGCATCATGCTCATTCCTTTTTTTGGAATCAGCCTGAAATGTGATAAGATATTGGGCAAGTGAACAAATAAATGGATGGTGAAACAATCTATGCCTGTTCCTTCTTTTACAGAAGAGGATTTTAAAGTGTTTCATGTTGATGGATTGGACCCTCGCATGGAAGAAATCAGGAAACGGATCCGGCCCAAGTTTGAACAAATCGGCGAACAAATCACTCCTTATCTGGAACTGTTGCTGGGGGAACCAATCTATATGCATATTGCCAAACATGCCCGCAGAACTGTCAATCCGCCGGAAGAAACCTGGGTGGCCTGGTCAAACAATAAAAGAGGGTATAAAGCACACCCCCATTTCCAGTTTGGAATATGCGACACTTCTCTTTTTATCTGGTTCGCCCTGATATATGAAAACAGGAGGAAACCGGATTTCGCAAGAAATTTGCGGCAACAGCTGGAGGAAATATGGCCTCGCATTCCGGATCATTTTTATATTTCCGAAGACCATACCGTACCAACAGCCACACCCAAACAGGAATGGGATATTGAAAGGGGACTGAACCGGCTGGAGAAAGTAAAAAAAGCGGAATTCCTGTGCGGTATGCGGATACCACGCCGGGAAGCCATTCAGTTAAGCGGAGAAGAGCTTGTCAAACAAATAGAATCCACCTTTCAATCGCTTCAGCCGTTGTACCGGCTGGCTGTTTCCTCCTGAATTTTTGCCCTGCCTGCAACCAGGCCCTTTACCTGTTGCAGGCTTTTTTTGGTACCGGATAATTGGCAGAGATTATTTCTTTTGTTTAAGAATGCTTTTTGTTATACTATCCGTCGTGCAACGAATAATCACAAAGGCAGGAAACGGCTATGAAGGAAAGACAACTACGTACACCGCTATTTTCAAAGTTAAAAGAACATGCCCTGCAAAACCCGCTACAGTTTCATATTCCCGGTCACAAAAAGGGGCAGGGGATGGATCCCGAATTTCGCGATTTTATCGGTACAAATGCGTTATCGATAGACTTGATCAATATTGAACCGCTGGATGATTTGCACCACCCTCACGGTGTAATCAAGGAAGCCCAGGAGTTGGCTGCTGAAGCATTTGGTGCAGACCATACTTTTTTCTCCATCCAGGGAACCAGCGGAGCGATCATGACCATGGTCATGTCCACTGTTCAACCCGGTGAAAAAATCATTGTTCCGCGCAATGTCCACAAATCAGTAATCTCTGCCATAATTCTGGCCGGAGCCCGTCCTGTTTTTGTTCATCCTGAAATGGACAGCCAGTTGGGAATTGCTCACGGGATCACCGCCTGTCAGGTAAAAAAGGCACTGGCTCAACATCCTGACACCAAAGCGGTCCTGGTGATTAACCCGACTTATTATGGAGTTGCCGGAAACATACGCGAAATTGTGGAACTTGTCCACACATACAAAATTCCGGTACTGGTTGATGAAGCCCATGGCGTGCTGACGCATTTTCACGAACGACTGCCCATATCGGCGATGGATGCCGGCGCTGATATGGCTGCAACCAGTGTACACAAATTGGGCGGTTCCCTTACACAAAGCTCCATTCTCAATGTACGGGAAGGACTGGTAAATCCCCATCGTGTACAAGCCATGATCAGTATGTTGACAACCACGTCCACCTCCTATCTGTTACTGGCTTCTTTGGATGCTGCCCGGCGTCATCTGGCTGTCAATGGACACAGTATTATTGAGCGGACACTGTCCCTGGCAAATATGGCACGCAAACGGATCAATGAGATTCCCGGACTGCATTGTATCGGAAGGGAATGGCTGGGCAGCGATGCCTTGTATGATCTGGATGAAACCAAATTGCTGATTCATCTGGAAAACATGGACATCACCGGGTATGACGCGGAAAAATGGCTGCGCGAAACATGCAATATTGAAGTAGAGTTAAGCGATTTATATAATATCCTGTGCCTGATTACGCCAGGTGACACAGAAGAAACCGTTCTTTCCCTGGTGACAGCGCTCCAGGATTTATCCCGTCAATTTTACAAGTCTGACAAACCGGTGCGTGCTCACATCCAGACACCGGAAATCCCCGAACTGGTTTTGTCTCCCCGGGATGCATTTTACAGCCGGACGGTATCCATTCCGCTTGAGGAAGCAGTTGGAGCAATCAGTGCAGAATTTATCATGATTTATCCTCCCGGAATCCCGGTACTCGCGCCTGGAGAACGGATTACCGAAGAAAACGTCAATTATATCAAAAAACATATCCTGGCCGGATTGCCGGTGCTGGGAACGGAAGATCCCGACGTGAAAATGATCCGGGTAATCCGATAAAACGGGTAAAAGCGGCCGTTGCTGTACGACCGCTTTTTTTCACAGCTGTCCGGTATATCCAAAAATATGGATATGCTTCTTCATATAAAATATTTATGACCATCTGTCATTCTCATCATATTTTACAATCTATATCCCTTATGAAAGATATCTGCTTTATATTTGATGCGTTTTTTTAAATATTCCAAACGGCTTGCCTACAGGCAAGAACTGTCTGCCAAAGTGTGGATTTAATACGGTTGCGGCAGAACCGTAGAAGGAACAAACAGATATAAAAAACTCTGAAAGAGCAGCCAATTTATGTGCAAATTGGCCTCCAACCCCGAAAGAATCAAGAGCCAGCCCCAACATTAACAAATCTATAAGAAAAAAGATTATAAACAACACTTTATTTGTTTCCATAGCACCAATCGTCATATAAACACTGAATATCAGATACCCCGCAAATACAAAACCAAGTTGCCTCGGGTCGACCGTTGCCGCAAGATGTTGTCCAAATACGCCTGCTTTGATTAACCATGAAGTTGCCACTCCAAACCAGAAAAGGGCAAAAGCACCAAAAGCGGTGGTACCAAAAGTATTTTGTCTTTTTGAATCGTTGATACATGCAAACAGTTGGGCGAAACCTCCCAAAAATATGGCCCAGGGAACGACAAAAGAAACATCGTTTGTCATTCCAAGCTTTTGTGAAGATGCAACAAGGGTTACCAAGGCCAGTCCAAATAACCCCAAGGCTGACGGGTCGCTGTTGGCAATTTTGACATTATGCGCCTGATTTGAATTCATTAAGAATCCTCCTAAAAAAAGTTTATTAAAAATAATATCAATATTTTTATGAATTTTCAATATATTTTTCCAAGGTATATTATTCAAAAAATTAAATACGATAATTTATAAATATGTAAAAAAACAATTCCGTTCCTCCATCGACTGCAACCCGGCGGAGTGCCCAGACTATCCCTCGGATTTCCCCGGTTTGAAAAAGGATCAACAAACTGACACGGAGTTCCTTGGCAAAAGGAATGCGACCGAAAAATCTGTCATGAAAAATAACAAATATGAGTCCAATAAACAATAAAAAGCAGTCGCTGATATGACGACCGCTCTTTTTCCGTCCGCTGTTTTATATAAAAATGTTTATACCACGCTTTTGGCTTTTTCCGTCTGCTCAGATTTGTCCTTCCGGCACCCGGGACAGGTTCCGTACAAGGTACCCGCTTTTTCCGACTCCACATAAGCGATGACTTTATCACACGATTGGCATACAATCGCCTCCATAAGATCCCCTCCGTGCAGCAGTTGGAATAATCACTATCATTTTTAAAAAAACTGCTCAATTATTGTGTCATTTTTAGTATATTATGCTATAATATTTTTGTCAAAGGGGAGGTTGTGAAAACACAATCGTTTTTTTCCCAATTAAAAAAGAGCAAATCCGAAGACTTGCTCTTTCCTGTCAATATTCGGCTTCAGCCTCATGGGTTAATGCTGGCAGACAGTTTTTAAAGAAGGTTGATACTTCCTCGGCTTCCTCCTTTGAGCGAAGGTTGAAAATCTTTTGCAGGTATTTCAGATTTTCAGCATCTTCTAAAGAAAGCAACGAGGAGCGTCCCGTCTGCATACAAATAACTAACGGTTTTCCAAAGAACATGTTGGTATAGACGATGCCGAAATCATAACGGCCATACTCTGAAATAAACCCAACGAAACGGACTTTGGCCTTTTCCGACTCGTCATACAAACGTTCGTAAAAACTCACTTGTATCTCCTCCTCGTTTTGATTTTTTAGAAGAATAACAGCTCTCACCAGGGATATGAAGCCAAACCGCAGATGAGTTGATGTTATTATTCTCTACACCTATTTTATCACAACAAAGCAGATGTTTACTTGGTCAAGGATTGGGATTATGTTACTTTTGTTTGAAATAATAATCCAATTTCTTCCAGCAAAGCGACATCCTCATCATCCAGATGGGAACCCTCCACCATCAGCACACCCACCAAATGGTGGCCGCGGTAAAAGGGAACATAAATTCCGATTTTCCCATGCCTGTGTTTTATCACAACCTCTCCGCGTGCGGCCACCACACTTAACTGATCTTCACCAAACGGAACTAGTTCCGGCAAGTTGGTATTGCCATAAACGGAGCAAAGATAAAATGAATATTTGTCTGTCAAATAGATGGCAGCCCAATGGTAATCATTTACTCTTTGCACCAGTATTTCACAAACAAAATGATACAATGGTTCAATCTGGTTGCTGCATTGATCTGATACGGAGCCAATTTCCGCACGCAATTCATCGAACAAATCCGCTTTACGCATCAGAACTCCCCCAAACTCATCACGGTATCCAAAAGTTTAACACAGGCAAACTTATTAGGCAAGAATTAATATGAATTTTCAAAAATATAATTTTATTGCGACGGAACTTTTCTTTGCTATTCAGTCAACAAAATAACATTCTTGCCTGGAAGAAAATTGTCGCAACTTCCGGCACAAGGATCCACCCGGCTGCATTTTCAAACTGTTTTGGCTCCACTTTGCTCCAAAAATCGATTTAACCGGACGAGCCGGCCGATCCTGCAAATTTATCAAATTTGTCAAGATTTGATCAAACATTCAAATACATGATATTATATCACCATTGAATAATTGTTCTCTTCTTCTCATGCCAGAAACGCCATATTGACTACTTTAAGGAGAGATGATCTTGAGTAAAAGCGCATTCATAAAATTGGTTTCCGGCTCCAAACAGGATACGGTTACACTTGATGACGTCAAGAGCATGCTTGACGACTATCGCCATATCCAAAGAAAAACCGGACAACAGCTGGACTGGGATTACGAAAAAGTTGCTTTTCCTTATGAAGTGCTGGAACAGCAACAGGATGGTGTTCCTTATCTGTTGCTGAAAGGAAAAAAGCCCGAACTATATAACCATCTTATCCTGGGTATCAGCCAGGATAAAGAGACTGGAACTCCCTATATCCAGGTTGTACTGCCAAAGAATGCCACAGAAGGGGATCGGGCCAAAGGTAACGAGTTCTCCAGGTTTATTGCCCAACAGTTGAAAGGGGAACTGCATTTGTTTAATGGCCGGATCATGTATTACAACAACCGGAAATAGAAAAAACCTCCACCTTGCTGATCCTGAAAAAGGTGGAGGTTTTTTGTTTTTTCTGCCTTCGGTGCCTCTGGAAGAAATTTATATCTGGACGGAAAACTCCCTCCCTTCTTCTGTTGCAATCTCGATTTCATAAAGTTTTATTATGTACTGCCGAAACTTTTCGGTGTCTTCCTGTTCGTAGCACCGTGCCAGTTTCAGGATGATTTTGTGTTCCCCTTCACGGTCGGAACCTTTTCTGGCCAGATCCTGTGCCTTTTCATAAAAGGGAATGGCTTCTTTAAACCGGGACTGACGAAAATAACATTCTCCCAGTGCCATATATGTTTCCAGATCTTCCTGCTGGTTTGACTTCTGGCACAACTGGATTGCCTCCAGCAATATTTTCTCAGCTTCCGGCCATCTTTTCTGTTCCAGATAAGAGAGGCCCAGATATGTCTTCGCACACATTTTCAAGGGATCTGTCTTTAACTTTTCCTGCAAATTGAGTACAGTCAGGAAACAGTTTTCAGCTTCTTCCCATTTTTTCATCGCCAGATAGATTTTTCCGTTTAACAGCCATAATTCACAAGCCTGTTCTGTTTTTCCGTTGATCCGGGCTGCCTCGATTCCCTGTCTGGCATATCCGATCGCTTCATCATACAGTTTCAGCTTGATCAATATGGAAATGCGAACCTTGTACAGTTCCAGAACCATATCCATGCTTTCAATTTCTTTTATTTCCTGCCACAATGACTCGATTTTGCGCAAGGCCTCTTCCAGCCGTTCTGCTTTATTCAAATAAATAATCCTTGATATATGTAAAATATATTTATAGTACAGACGCTCTCCGTCTTCCCGGAAATGTTCGATTCCTTCCTCAATATATCCCAGCGCCTGATTCAAATCATTGTTTATATATGCAATCCGGCTCAATTCATGGTAACTGGCTGCTTTAATATTTGTCAGGGAACGCTCCTCCTTTTGTTCCATAATGCGGATGGCTTCCAGAAAGTGATTTTGCGCCTTGACCCAATTTTTCTTTCTCAGGTAAACTTTCCCCCTTAAATAATGGACAATCCCCATCAGTTTATGATTACCGGGAATCTCCAGTTTGCGAAGATGCTCCAGTCCTTTATCCGGATTCATCAAGTCAACCATATTTTCAATGGCTGTCAGTTTCAGAATGATTTGCTCTTCTTCCTGCTTCTCCTTGGCCAGCAAATCATGGATCCGTTCCAGGTCAACTTCCAATTTATCAGCAACATATCGGACTTTTTCTTCGTTTACATAGGTAATTCCCCGTTCAATATTACTGATGGTCGACGGGGAAACAAAATCATCTGCCAGGTCTTCCAGTCTCAATCCCAGTTCTTTTCTTCTTTTGCGCAATAACTCTCCGATTTGAATGGGATGAATATAGTCCACTTTTTTCACCTCGCTCCAAACCCCTTTGCAATAAGTATCACTTTATAAAATTTTCGGTGAATGGCACTTCTTTACAAAACATTCCCAATCTTATTGTAAGTTTAGACAAAAATATCCCCAACTTCAAGTGAGGCAGTTAAAAGTATTATCATTTTATCACAGTTTTAAGGACAAGAAAAAATATTTTTGCAAATTCCAAAATCCGCAAAAAAAAGCGCCCCAAGTAAAAACCGTTATCCTCTTGCACTTGGAGCGCTTCAAAGCGGGTCCGGCCTAACACCACAGATCAAACAAACGGACGGTTGCCAGGGCAAAACTGCTGCCCAGGAATACGCCAATCAAAACATCCGTCGGATAGTGGAGGGCCAGATACATTCTGGAAAAACCGATCATTATGGCATAAGGAATCAGGACCATCATAAGCAATGAAGAATGTAGAGAAAATGTCAGTGCTATTGAGAAAGCAGCTGTTGTATGTCCGGAAGGAAATGAATAGTCAGTCAATGGATTTGGAAATGTATGCAAATGTGTTAATTTAAGATAAGGACGGATTCTTGGCAAGAATTTTTTCAGAAACATGACTGCCAAATGACTTGTGGCAAGGGCGACCAATGCCTCTACCGCCCACATCTTGACATTTCTTGGCATGAAAAGCAGCCAGGCAGACAAAAAGCCAATTGTCGCTCTCGCACCTCCCAAATGAGTCACCCAAGGCATCAACCAATCCAGGACACGACATTTCCAATGACAATTTACAAGCTGAATCAAAAACTGATCCGACCGTGCCAACCAGGTCGCCAGGCTTTTCATGAGACCTCACCTCCGCCCAATATCCAGTGCCATAATTCTCAGGAACCGCTTTACAAACCTATCATACCTTTGTGAATTAAATTACATGTAAATAAGGTGTTAATCTTTAGGCGAAGATTAACATCAGGACCAGGCTGTCAATACCTTCAATCCCATGGGGTGGCTCTTCCAAAACCCTGTTTCATATAATAAAATATGTAAATGGTGATTCTCTGTCTTTATATGGAAATGAAATCTTTTGCCTTGCCGGACAACCATAAGCGCAACAGGCATAAAACTTCCAGTTGGAAAAAACCGGGATGTCTGCAAAACAAGATGTCACTTCCCGGCTTGTCCTGTGCTTACATTTTAAAAAGGAAAACAGGGAGGGTCAAGATAACTCCGTTTCCGATTCTATCGATTTGATGAACTCCCGGTCTTTTGGATTCAGGCAAAGCTATCCCGCAATCGATTTTACAAAAATATTTTATTATTTGCATACTTTTATGAGGTTTGGCTTTAAATCCATTGTTATTGGTCTTATTTTTATTCATGAATATAATTTCGCATGAATATAAAGCGATTCTGCCAGTCCAAGAACAGAAGATTATCATAATAAAACAAAAGTTTTTTAACCAATACAAAAGGTGTGACCAACATGGATACAACCATTGCTATTTTTTCTCTTCTGCTTAACGGAGTCATTCTCCTGATCCTGTTTGCCAGGCTGAAATCGAGCCGGGAACATGACTTTTCCCATCAACAGCAAATGATTGTTGCATTACTGGAAAAACTGGAGAGAGACTTGCGGGAGGAAATGAGCCAAAACCGGAAAGAATGGAATCTTTCCGCTCTTGAAAACCGGAAGGAGTTGCAACAATCATTTACTACCCTGACCAGGACAGCATTATCTGCTCTTCGGGACACATCTGCCCAGCAAAAATATCTGCTGGACAGTTTTGCCAAGCAGTTAAACGATCTGACAAAGATGAATGAAAAAAAATTTGACAGCCTCAGAGCCATTGTCGAGGAGAAGTTGACCTCTATTCAGGCCGACACGGAAAAGAAACTGGAAGAAATGCGAAAAACCGTTGACGAGAAACTGCATGACACATTGGAAAAACGGCTTGGCGAATCTTTCCAACTGGTCAGTGAACGTCTGGAACAGGTACATAAAAGTCTGGGCAAAATGCAGAGTCTGGCCTCAGGAGTGGATCACTTGAGAAAAGTATTGTCCAATGTAAAAAACCGGGGAGTCCTGGGGGAAATCCAGCTGGAAAACATTTTGGAACAAATGATGTCAATCGAACAGTACGAAAAAAATGTCCACATCAAGAAAAACAGCAAGGAAAATGTGGAGTTTGCCATCAAATTGCCTTCAAAGCATGACGATGGAGATGATGTATTGCTGCCGATCGATTCCAAGTTCCCGCTTGACGATTACCAGCGGCTGCTGGATGCACAGGAGAAAAATGATCTGAACAAAATGAACGAAGCAATCAGGAACCTGGAGAACCGGATCAAACAGGAAGCCAAAAAAATCAGTGAAAAATATATTTCTCCTCCGGTGACTACTGACTTTGCCATCCTGTTTTTACCGCTTGAAGGACTTTATGCGGAAGTTCTGCGCCGCCCGGGGCTGTGGGAGTTTGTGCAGCGCAAATACCGCGTAGCAATTGTGGGACCGACAACATTATCTGCTTTTTTAAACAGTTTGCAAATGGGTTATCGGACCCTGGCCATTGAAAAACATACCCATGAGGCTTGGCAATGGCTCAGTGTTGTTAAAAATGATCTGTACAAGTTCGGGGAATACCTGGTCAAGGCGCAAAAGAAAATTGAAGAAGCCGGAAAAACAATCAGCCAGGCATCCAGGCAAACGGAAACAATGAAAAAGAAACTGCACAAGGTGGAAAACCTTCCTCAAACCAAAAGCCCTGCTCTGCCTGTTCAGGGAGACACGGCTTCCGCAGAATAAAACTCGCCTACAAAATCATCCGCATCCAGGTTCCGACGAGAATACCGATATAATTGCCAATGGCATACCCAAACAGCCCCATTAGTACACTCGGGGTTATCAAGGGGGTCCAGCCTTTTGACGTCGCCAGTGCCAATGCAGTGGATGGCCCTCCCACTGCAGCCTGGCTGGCAACAGCCAGTATCTCTGCTTCCAGTTTGAGCCATTTACCTGTCCCGAATACGATAACTGCATGGATTCCCACCAGCAGAACCAGGAAAAGGAAGACAGCAGGCCCGCGTTCAACGAGTGTACTTAAAATCGTGCCGGCTCCCATGGTTGCAAAAAAAAGATGAAGCAGGAAATTGCCAAGTTCCGCTCCGCCCTGAAAACGGGAAACCGGAGTAAACCAGGCTGTCAGAAGAGCCAGCGTTGTATACCAGATCACGCCGGGAATTTCCCGTCCAAGCACCTGATTGAACCTGGGAGTTATCCACTCTGCCAGAGCCACTATGGCAAAAGAGACGGCCAATAACGTAATCAGATCATAAATCGTACCCATTTTCGGTTTTCCAGCCATGTTAAGAAGCTGAACCGGTTTTGACTGCCAGTGCCGGATGGACGGGTAAAAGCGACGCAGCAACACTGGCAGTACAGCGGTACAAATCATCCACACATTGGTCATGATATTGTCCGCCGCCGCACCGGCAGCATACATGGTTTCCGATGTCTGAAAAGCATTTCCCACTGCCGCATAATTCACTCCACCGCCTAAATAACTGGCTGCAAATTGTCCAGTGATTTTCCAGGCTTCTTCCCCCATCGCATCAGCTGTCAAAAAACCTCCCAGAACAGCTCCGCAAATCGTTCCGGTCGCTGCCAGCAAAAAAGCGATTATAGCCGGCCTTCCCAATTGGCGCAAGTTTCGAAAATCAGCAGACACCAATAACAGGACAATCGCCAGAGGCACTCCGTAATCTTCGGCAAACTGATAAACCGGGTTTAACTGTTCAGGGTGATCAGTCAGTGATGACGGAATGACATGAAAATTGGCAAGAACAGCTCCTCCGGTAATTACCAGAATAGCCGTCCCCAGGAAAGAAAAAAGACGGAACTTTTTATCCAGCCAAAAAGCAAACCAGATCAGCAGCATGATGACAGCCCCGACACCCAGGGGGCTTGATACAAGCGCTTCCTGATGCAAACCGTTTCCCTCCTCAAGTCCTGTAATTGTTATCATCACATTATAAAGAAAATAAATCTTGGATATAGTTATCCAAGATCAGAAATGTAGAAAAAATCGACAGGAAGACGATTTTCAGGTTTCTGCTTGTTCTTCCTTTCAAGGAAAACAGTGAACGGATGGATCAACCGGAATAAATGCAGAACTATTTCCACTCTATTCTCCCATCAAAAAAAGCGGTAATCTCCACAATCCGGTCAAGCACCTCCTGTTCCGACCGGCCAGTCACTACCAGTGTCACGGTATAATCCACACTGGTATGCGCACCGTCATAAACTTGCCCGGGCTGCGCCAGCAAACGGTATTCCGTCACCCAGGCAGGCAATTCTTCCGCTGCCGGTCCTCTTACAAATGTTCCACATTTTGGCGGAATCCCGACAAAACCGAACTGGGATCTGGGACCTGCTTTTTCCCTGACCCGTTTTGGAAGCTGAACAGATATACCGCACTGGGCCTGTACAGCCAATTTCGTCAAGTCGATCTCAAAAGCTTGCCGATACTCTTCGCAAATGCGCGATCCGCCTGTACGACATGCCACTTCGCACAAGACAAGTTCATCATCTGGAGTATGAAAAACTTCTGCATGAAAAGTTGTATTCTGTGGTGAAGGCAAGATGGCAAGGATGGATTGGACATAAGCTTGCAACCGGGGAGTAAGCGGGTTTTGCGGAGATAACAGATAACTGCCCAAATATTTTCCTTCATGAAATGCCAGGCAATCATTCAGGTATTTGGATGGCCAGCACAGTACAATTTGCCCGTTTAAAATCAATCCGTCAATATGATACATTTCCCCTTCGATAAATTCCTCTACTTCCAGGTTATGACCCAGCCCTTTCTCCAAATAGGACAAGGTATCCTGCTCATTTTCCAAAACGGTTGTATTTCGCGAACCCATTCCATCAACAGGTTTCACAACAACCGGATAGCCGTGCGAATGCACAAACTTGTACAAATCGATCGCTGATTCCAGTCGGGCGTAAGCGGGGACACGAATCCCGGCATCTTTCAGGATCGATTTCATTTTCACTTTATCCCGAAATGCGAGTGCGCTGTCCAGCGATTGCCCTTCCAACCCCAAAAAATCACGTAATCTGGCAGCCCGCAATATGTCCCGTTCCGCTGTGGCGATAATTGTTCGGTAAGGTGTTTGCTGATACAGTTTGAGAGCCGTAAATTCTACGGCGTGATTATAATCATAATTTTCAAAACAATATATTTGCGTGTAATTTGTAAAGTTCTTGCAATAAGCTGTATTGGTCATCAGGTAAAGATCCTCATGCAACTCTTTCAACCATTTATCGTAGGGCACATCAT
>JBAVDL010000034.1:0-13876 GCA_049587175.1 Thermoactinomyces sp. | reverse complement strand
TTTGCTGGCACAAAGAAATTTTCTGCTGCCAAGAAAGGATGCGGTAATTTGCTATGCCTGGTCAGACTGTTACTTTAAAATTTCTCTTACTGAATCCAAATATTCAAAAACCTTGTCTGAATATTCTTTTTGCTTATCAGGAGTTACAGCATTGTAGCGGCCAACTGCTTGTTTCCATTGATCCAATGTAAGAGTTGAAACATCTTCTGTGTTATACTCCTTTCTTGCATAATAATTCAGTACAACCGCTATTGTATCTATACTGGCCTGCTTGTTCCGTATCAATTTATATGAAATTTTAAAGTTACTTCCATTAATTCCAAGTTCTTCTGCCCTGACGGGATCAACTTTCGCCCATGCTTCTCTTGTAGTACCGGAAAAAACCGCTCCCAATCCAAATGAATGTTGCTTATCGTTAATCAACGTATCAACTATTGTCAGTTCATCTGGTAAAGATTGTGTAATTTGCTCTTTGACAATAACGGCAGCTATTACTTCAGGAGGCACATCGTATTTTTCTCCTGCAGCCTTAATGGTATTCTTTTTGCTTACCAATACTTTTTCAAGTAAAATCTTTTTATCAAGTCTTAAAAACGACAAAGGATATTGATCTTGCACTGTCTTCCAAAGCTTGTCAAAGAGTGGAGGTGATTTGCGGTAATATGCATAAGTGGCATACACAACAAAACTGAATAAAACTCCCCAGAATATTTTTGATTTGAGTATTTTTATTATTATTGGTATTATTGGGATCAGCCGGATCAGCCATTTTGCTTTAGACGCGATCCAATCCGATGCTTTTTTAACCACTTGCTTTGCCTTTTCCCATTTATCGAAAAAAAGTCTCCTACTTTAGCGAAGAAACCCTTCTCCTGTCTGGTTTCTGTAACGGGTGTCTTTTTGGCAGGGGGCGGGCCTGGTCTTACCTGGTTAAAGTCATCCTTTATATCGGGAATTTCAAAGCTTCCTCCCCCGGTAGCCCCAACAGGTTGAATCCCCATAAAACCGGCAACCAAAACCAATAAAAGCATGACACACCCCTGATGCAAGATTTTCATCTTGTCATTATTTCACCCCTTTTTATTTGAGCTATGAAAGGTATTAGCAGATAATACTGATTTTTTGTATTTTTATTAATGGTTCGCATTCAGATTTAATAATTCCTTCAACTATACAAAATATCCAATCTTGCAATCAATCCAGTTTCTCTCTTGTATTCTGAATGGAAACAGCTGCAAAAAATATCCCCGCCCTTCCGGTTAAAGGCGGGGACTACAATTATTTCTGTTGCGGAAACAGTTTGGACAGCGCTTCTTTCAGAGCAGGGTTGCCAAACTCCTGTTCCTGGTTTTGCTTAAGGTATTTGTTAATTTCTTTGCGGGACACTTTGCTTTTTTTCTCTTTTTCCATCCGTTCCTGGAAGGAATGGTATTTTTCGCGATAGCCACAGGCGCATACAAAGATGCGTCCTTCCCCTTCACCGCGCAACTCCAGCTTTTTGCGGCATTCCGGACAGCGGGCGTTGGTGAGGCGGGCAATATTTTTGCGGTAACCGCAGGCCCGGTCCTGGCATACCAGCATGCGCCCCTTTTTTGTTTTTACTTCCAGCAGGCGTTTGCCGCAATCGGGGCATCTGCTTGCCGTCAGGTTATCATGGCGGAAGGTCTGTTTACTCTCTTTGATTTCATGAACGATACGCCTGGTGTAGCCGGTCATTTCTTTCAGAAAAGCATCTTTCTTCAATGTTCCCTTGGCAATCGCCTGCAGTTTCTGCTCCCACCTGGCGGTAAGTGCCGGCGATTTCAACTCTTCAGGTACCAGGTCAAGCAACTGTTTGCCTTTGGAAGTGAGATGAATATATTTTCCTTTCTTTTCGATCAGGAAACTGTCAAACAGTTTTTCAATAATGTCTGCCCGCGTAGCCACCGTTCCCAGACCGCCGGTTTCTCCGATTGTTTTGATCAGGTCCTTTCGCTCATTTCCCATATATTTGACCGGGTTTTCCATTGCCGCAACCAGCGAGCCCTCCGTAAAGCGTTCGGGTGGCTGTGTCTCGCCTTGTGTCAGGACAAGGGATCCGGGGACAAGCCGATCCCCTTCTTTGACTCCGGAGTATACCGGCTCATGTTCTTCCTCTTCATCATGGCCCAGAACCTGTTTCCAGCCAAGGGAAAGAACCGTTTTTCCGCGGGCAACAAACGTTTCCCCCCCGATCTCTGCCTGAAGGGTGATTTGTTCATATTCATAAGGCGGAAACATAACTGCCAGAAACCTTCTGACAATCAGATCGTAAATCTTTTCTTCCCTCGAACCAAGCCGCTCCAGATGAACCGGTTCTTCCGTAGGAATAATGGCATGGTGATCAGAAACTTTGCGGTCGTCGACAAAGCGGGAACTCGGTTTTGCCTGTTTTTTGGCCTGTTGTGCCAATTCCCGATAAGGTCCGACCCGGCAAGCCTCAATCCGGTCTTTTAATGTATCGACAATATCGGATGACAGGTATTTGGAGTCGGTTCGTGGATAGGTAACGACTTTGTGGGTTTCATACAATCCCTGCAAGACAGATAATGTTTCTTTGGCGGAAAACCCGAACCGCTGATTGGCTTCCCGCTGCAATTCGGTCAGGTCGTAAAGGGACGGAGCCCACTGCTTTTTCCTTTTTTTGGTCACCCGGGTAATCGTGGCTGCCTGATTCCGGCATTTGCTGATTACCTGCTCACAGACTTCTTTGCGGGAACTTCGGTTTTCTTTGCTTTTCTTATCCTGCCAGGCAAATTTCAACCCGTTCCCCATCACCGCATCGATACCATAGAATGTTTTGGGCGTGAAATTTTTGATCTCTTCTTCGCGCCTGGAAATCATGGCCAAAGTCGGGGTCTGCACCCGGCCGCAAGAAAGGGAGGCATTATATTTACATGTCAATGCCCTGGTGGCATTGATGCCAACAATCCAGTCTGCCTCTGCTCTGGCAACGGCGGAACGATACAGGTTTTCATATAATTTGCCATCCTTTAGCCGTGCAAAACCTTCCTTGATCGCTTTATCGGTTACCGAGGAAATCCACAACCGCTTGATCGGCTTTTTAACACGGGCTTTTTCAATAATCCAGCGGGCGACCAGTTCACCCTCCCGCCCGGCATCGGTGGCGATCACAATATTTTTTACATCTGGCCGTGTCATCAGTTTCCGAACCACATCAAATTGCTTGCCTGTTTTGCGAATAACCACCTGTTTTAAAGGGTTGGGCAGGAGCGGAAGATCTTCCATCCGCCACACCTTGTACTGCTTGCCATATGCTTCCGGTTCGGCCAGGGTAACCAGATGACCGAACGCCCAGGTAACAACATATTTGTCTCCTTCCATATATCCATTTCCCTGCTTCCGGCAGCCAAGCACCTTGGCTATATCTCTGCCGACAGAAGGTTTCTCTGCCAATACCACTGATTTGCTCATCGAAACATCCTTTCAAAACAGCAAATGATCCAATAATTTCACTCTACCACTGATTTTGGCCAAGTGCCAGTAATCATCGATCGATTCGGGGTCAAGCGCTTCGGAAACAAAAAAAGGAAACCGGCGCACATACCGATTCCCCTGGCTTCTGCTTAGCAAATCCTTGGCAGCATCATTCCGGAAAGCCTGTTTAACCTTCTTGTGCTTCCAAGACCTGTTTTCAAAAGGAGATGGCCTTTCCCCTTTCCGGTAACCCGGCCGATCACTTTTGCCTCCTTACCCAGTTCATGCTGTCTCAAAAGATTCAATACCTTTTCTTCATTTTCCTTTTTCACCACGATAATAACTTTTCCTTCATTGGCAAGGTAGAGAGGATCATACCCAAGTATGTCGCATGCCCCCTGAACCTGATCCTGAATTGGAATCAGGGCTTCCTCAATTTCCATTGTCACCTGGAAATCTTCCGCTATTTCCACCAGCGTGGTAGCAAGACCGCCACGGGTTGGATCTCTCATGATACGGACTCCGTCAACATTGGCAAGGATATTTCTGATCAAGCCGTTCAGCGCGGCACAATCACTGTTTACATCCGTTTTAATGCCAAGCTCGCCCCGTGCTCCCAGAATGGCTACACCGTGGTCGCCGATGGTGCCATTGACGATAATCGAATCTCCTGGTTCCATTTGTTCCGGATTTACCGTATTCTCCTGATCAACAAATCCCACACCGGTCGTATTGATATACAGACCATCAATGCTTCCCCGTTCTACAACCTTTGTGTCTCCGGCAATAATATGGACGTTCGCTTTTTCCGCCTCATAAGCCATGGTATCGACGATTTCTTTCAGATCTTTCACTTTGAAACCTTCTTCAATAATGAAGGCAGCGGTCAAATACATTGGAACGGCACCGCTGACGGCCAGATCATTGACGGTTCCTGCAATGGCAATCTTCCCGATATTTCCGCCCGGAAAGAAAATCGGTTTTACGACAAAGCTGTCTGTTGTCACTGCCAGGCGGGCAGAAGGAGCTGTGATCATGGCCGCATCAAATCGGGCATGGTCATTGTGTCCAAATGATTGCACAAATACATCCTGAATCAAATTGTGGGCCTGCTCCCCACCGTCACCGTGAGCCAGACTGATTCGCTGATTCTTCATGCTATTAATCCTCCCTCATATACAGATAGTGGGCTGCACATGTTCCTTCTCTTGATACCATACAAGGCCCAATCGGTTTTGACGGAGTACATGCTTTTGCAAACAGCGGGCATTCCTCAGGGGTAACAAGGCCGCGAATGATTTCACCACAACGGCATTTGGTTTTTCTTGGTTCTCCCACCTTAATATTGAAGCGTTTCTTGGCATTATAACGGTCATACTCTTCACGAATATCCATCCCGCTGTCGGGAATGACCCCAATTCCTCTCCATGCTTCATCAACGGGCTTGAAAAGGGTATTGATCAGTTTAAGTGTCTCTTGATTGCCCTCATCTCTGACAACAGCCGTATAATTGTTTTCAATTTCAACCCGCCCTTCCAGAAGCTGACGGATCAATTGGTAAATGGCTCCCAACATGCCAACCGTATCAAAGCCGCCGATCGCTCCAGGCACTTGATATTCATCCACCAGATATTGATAATTGTTTTTTCCGAGAACGATTGAGACATGCCCCGGAAGCAAGAAACCGTCAAGGTTCAGCTCTCTGGTTTCCAGCAATGTTCTCAGGATGGGTTCCACCAGTTTTGTGGTCATCCACATGGAAAAATTGTGGACATTTCGATCGATCGCCTCTTTTAAAGCAACTCCCAGTACCGGAATGGTCGTTTCAAAACCGATTCCCAGAAAAATAACTTCTTTATCAGGATTTTCCTCGGCAATTTTTACAGCATCCACCGGTGCATATACGACCCGGATATCCTTTCCTTCCAACTTTGCTTCCTGCAAGGTAAATTCAGTCCCCGGGACGCGAATCATATCACCAAAAGTGCAAATAATCCGATTTTCCCCGTCGGCCAGTTTGATCATGGCATCAATTGACTTTTGGTCAGTAACACAAACGGGACAGCCTGGTCCGGCAATCAGCTTCACATGATCCTTCAATGCCCTTTTGACTCCTTTTTGGGCAAGGGCCATGGTATGGGATCCGCATACTTCCATAAATGCAGGCTTCCTGCCGTTTTTGCGGATAAATTCTTCAGCGGCTTCCTTTACTTTTTCCAACAGCTTGCGGCTCAAGATCGGATCAGAAAATTCACTCAGAACGTTTTGCATCAACGAGTTGCCTCCATCCTTCAATACTTAATAAAGCATTTTCTTCATCGATAATAGACATGGCTTGTCCTGCATGAACCATCACATATTCTCCTACTTCCACTTCAGGAACAAAAATAATGCCAACGGTCATGGTGGATCCCATTACATCTACGACAGCCGAGTATTCATGCTTTTCAATGACTTTTGCGGGAACTCCAACACACATTGTCTTCTCCTCCTTTTCAGACTAATTATCAAATATCAATTGGTTCTTTTTTTATTGGAAGCAACGATCAGCTGACCCAGTGAAAGTCCGCCATCGTTGCAGGGAACCCGACTGTGCGTGTATACCTGAAACTGTTTTTCCTGTAATCGTTTCCTGATTTCATGCGACAGATAGGGATTGTGGAAACTTCCGCCGGATAAAACAACATTTCTGTTCAGATCCGGATGTTCCCTGCTCAACGAGACAACAGTCTCCACACAAATCGTAACAACGGTTTCATGGAATTTTTGTACAATGGTCTGAACCGGACTGTTTTGCAGACGATCCTGCACAATCCCGTGCAGTGCTTCTTTAAAATCAATGGTTAGAATATCTTCTTCTTTTTTAATCAGTTTGAAAGGATACGATTTTTCCAATTTATCCGCTTTCATTTGTTCAGAAAGCCGGATTGCTGCTTCCCCATCGAAAGTTGATACCTCACACAGACCCAGAATGGCGCTGACTGCATCAAACAGGCGGCCGCATGTTCCTGCAAGCGGGCTGTTAATCTGCCTTTCAATCATATTGCTTATGATCCGGATCTCATACTGTTTGTCCGGAAACAGCTTTTCGGCAAACTCTTTTCCCTGTTCTCCGAAGTAATCAATCAGCATGGCGACAGCATTCCGCCAGGGCTCTTTAATCGCCTTTTCTCCGCCGGGCAAATGGGTATAAGCCAGATGTGCCATCCGTTTATAATCGCGTGCATTTCCATACAAAATTTCAAATCCCCAGATATTGCCGTCTTCACCATATCCGGTTCCATCCAAAATAATTCCAAAAACCGGTTCTGTCAATCGGTTATCCTCCATACAGGATACAAGGTGAGCATGATGGTGCTGTACAGGTATGACACGGACTCCCATTTCTTCTGCTATTCTCGTAGTCATATATTCAGGGTGCAGATCGGTCGCCACTGTTTTGGCTTCTGTGCCCATCCATTTCATCAAATATGCAAATTCATTCTTGAAGTGATCCACGACTTCCAGATTCTCCATTTCCCCAATATGCGGGCCCATGAAGATCTGCCGGTTCCGTCCGATGGCAAAGGTATTTTTCTGCTGGGAGCCGAGTGCGACCACTTCATGTACCGGTTGATCCGTCACCATGGGATCCGGTACATAACCCCGTGCTCTCCGGTGAAAGGTCAATTTTCCGTCCAGTACACGGACGACCGAATCGTCTATGGGACGCAAGATCCTGCGATTATGGGTCAGGATATAATCAGCTATTCCGGTCAGGTAGCCGGGGGCTTCCTCGTCTTTGTAGACAAGTGGCAACCCGGAAGGATTGGCACTCGTCATAACCAGAACGGACACTTCCTTTTCGTCAAACAGCAAATGGTGCAGAGGCGTATAGGGAATCATGACACCCAATGTATTCATTCCGGGTGCCAGACTTTCAGCCAACCGGCTGTCCAGCTTTCTCAAAATGACAATTGGCGCCTCCGGAGAACACAAAATTTTCTCTTCTTGTTCAGAAACTTCACAAATGGTCTTTACCACATCCATAGATGCTGCCATCACTGCAAGCGGACGGTTGGGACGATTCTTTCTCTGCCTGAGCAAACGGACAGTTTCCTCGTTATAGGCATCACAAGCCAGATGATAACCGCCCAAGCCTTTAACGGCTATAATTTTCCCTTCACTTAACAGCCGGGATGCGGCACGAATAGCCTCATCCTTTCCGGCTACAGGCTTTCCGTCAATTGTGGTCAGGATTACCTCGGGCCCACATGCCTCACAGGCAATCGGTTGGGCATGATGCCTTCTGTTCATCGGGTCATTGTATTCATCTTCACATCGGGCACACATTTGGAAATCTTTCATGACCGTATATGGCCGGTCATAAGGCAGAGCTTCAATTATTGTATACCTGGGACCGCATTGGGTGCAATTGATGAACGGATAGCGGTAACGATAGTCCCCAGGGTCCCTCATTTCCTCGAGGCAATCCTTGCAGGTTGCCGAATCAACAGGAATAACAAGCGATGATTTCCCATCCCGCTCACTGGGAATAATTTCAAACCTGTCAAACCCTGTCTGTTCCTTTTCTTCAACAATCACTTCATCAATCCGCGAAAGCCTTGGGGATTCGGTCTCTATTGCTTTTACGAAAGCATCAAGATCATCACTGCTGCCTTCTGCCAGTATTTTGACTCCATCCATGTTGTTTTGAACCGTACCCTTGATCTGATACCGGTCAGCTATTTGGAAAATAAAAGGGCGAAATCCAACGCCTTGAACACGCCCCTTCACGGTCACTTTTACTGATTTTGACTTTGCAGGTACGCTTGTTTTATCCATTCATACCACTCATCCAATCCTTCTCCTGTTTTGGATGATACCTTGATCAGCCTGGAATCCGGGTTGATTCCTTTCAGGTCTTCAACAGCCGTATCCACATCAAAATCCAGATAGGGTAACAGATCAATTTTGTTCAAAACAACCAGTTCCGTCCGACGAAACATGACCGGGTATTTCGGAATTTTGTCATTTCCTTCAGGAACGCTTAAAACAGCCACTTTGTGGTTCTGTCCAAGATCATAACCGGAAGGGCAAACAAGATTGCCTACGTTTTCGATAAACAGAATATCGATTTTATCCAAATCGAAATCGGGAAGCACCTTGGCAATCATTCTGGCGTCCAAATGGCATCCGCCGTTTGTATTGATCTGAACTGCCTTGGCACCCAATTCCCTGATCCGGTCGGCATCTTTTTCGGTAGCCAAATCTCCTTCAATCACACCGATGCGATATTCTTTTCCCAAAGCTGCAACCGTTTTCTCCAGCAATGTTGTTTTCCCGGCACCGGGTGAACTCATCATGTTGATGACAAGCGTCTTGCTCCGATTGAAAAGATCACGGTTGAACTTCGCTGCAGCATTATTATCCGATAACACTTCTGCTTCCAAATTGATTTTCATGATTACCTAATTCCCTTCGTATGACTTTACCTGAAATGTTTCTCCTGCTGTCAGTTGACCGCTTGGCAAACCACATTCAGGACAAATACTGAGTCGCACCTCAGGATGATATTCGTGACCGCAAACGGTACATTTTGCCCTGGCCTCTTCTTTCAGGATGATTAATCTTGCCTCTTTTGATAACATGGCCAGTTCCCTTGTCCGATAAGTTTCAAATGCCATTTCAAGTGCGTCGGGGAGTGCATTGCTCAGTTCTCCTACAACAAGTTCGATTTTATTGATTTGTTTCAGATTCCTTGCCTGTGCATCCTTCACAACCAGTTGGAGGATGTCTCCCATCAATGCCATTTCATGCATAATAATCTTCCTTATGATCCAAGTTGTGAACAACCCGCCTAGCTTAATCCTATATATAATTTCCCGTTTTCTTCTTTTAGCGGGTATTTTCTTAATTTCGAAAGATCACCATCCATATTCAGATGATACTCTTCATCACAAATAAAACATTTGAATTTTTTGTCATAAGAAATCCACTGGAGCATTGTCTTGCAAGCCGGACACACCTTTTGAAAT
Organism: Thermoactinomyces sp.; assembly: GCA_049587175.1. Lineage (GTDB taxonomy): Bacteria > Bacillota > Bacilli > Thermoactinomycetales > Thermoactinomycetaceae > Thermoactinomyces. The sequence goes on along the minus strand of JBAVDL010000034.1, from coordinate 4,403 downwards.
GCTGCAAACTGTTTCTGCTGATAAACAATCATGACCGGGACTTCCTCTATATATCGGTCGTGAATCATCCCCTCAACCGCCAGTGATTGTACTGAACCAACTTCACACCATTTCTTGATGCCAGCCAGTTTATCCACAGCGGAATCAATCTTCTCCAGATAATCGGAGAGAAATGGGGAGGCCACTTCTTTGACTGTATTGAGAAAGCCCTTGCCCATCTCAGAAAAAAATTCTGACCGCTTCAATTTTTTTCACTCCACTGTCGTACCTGTTCAACCACATTTGCTACTAATTCAGGTAATTTCTCTTTTACTGTGTCAGAAAGTTCTACACCCAACTCAAGTGAAGCCGGCTGAATCCCGAACATGACCATTTCTTCAGGCAACCGTTCCTGCAAATCAGCAGCAAACAGAACTTCCTGAAATCCGACTTGATGGATAGACATTTTGACTCCATAGTATTTGGGAATTTCCCGATTGCGAATCGTAATAAGTTCTCCGGCAGGCTTGCCCGCATTAATGGCATCAATAATAATCAAATAGTCTGCTTCTTCCACGGGTTCAAGCAATTTCATTCCATCTGTCGCACCTTCGATAATTTCAACATTTTCAAATCCGGCCAGTGCTTCCTCCAGATAGGGAAGAAGGTGGACGCCAACACCCTCATCAGAATAGAGGGTGTTGCCGATCCCAATAACTTTAATATTTTTTTTGTCAGAAGCTGTCTGATTAAGCACTTTTGTCACCTTCAGGATTTTCTTCTGTTTTTTTGCCATGTTTCTCTTCCATTTTATATCCTGTAAAGATGGATGACAATGTTCCGTTTCGGTTCAGCCAGTCATCACGGATCACCATATAGAGGTGGATCACGAAGAAGATGATAAAGAACCATGCAACAACATGATGGAAAGAACGGACAGAAAAACTGTCTCCACCGAATAAAAAGGAAATTCCATCAATTGGAACAGATTCAAATTGCGGTTCCAGATACAGGTAAAAACCGGTCAGGACCATAATTATGGAACCAAGTCCAATAAAGATCAAATAACTTAACTCTGCCAGCTTGTTATGTCCGGGAGTGTGTTCTTTCTTGTTCGGCAGGAAAAGATAAAATTTCATTACCTCAACAACCTGTTTCCAGAAACTCTTTTTAAAGGGATTGGTTTTAGCGTACTTGTTCCCCTTAAATGCCCAGTAAAACCGGAAAATCAGGTTGGCTGTAAATGCAAATGCTGCGAAAAAGTGAATGTATCGTGCCCAGAACATAACGTTGGAGTAATAGGCTTCTTCCGGAATCGTCGGGCTGAAGAACGGATTCCCGATATAGATCCCGGTCAGCATCAAGGTAACGATGGAAAGGGCATTGATCCAATGGAAAACCCGGACTGGTAATTCCCAGACATAAACTTTTCCCGAATCCTTTTTGCCTGTAATTGCCCCCGACAGTTCAAAAGCTGGATTGCCGGTATTAGGCTTATCCATCTTCCTACACCCCCTATCCTATTTTGATTTCCGTTGTTTCTTGTGATTTCAGATCAGTCAAATGAACGGCGCATGCCAGACAAGGATCAAAGGAGTGTACGATCCGCAAAATTTCCAGCGGTTGATTCGGATCTGCAACCGGAGTATTCTGGAGCGACGCCTCATAAGCTCCGCCGTTGCCCTTGTGATCCATCGGAGAAGCATTCCAGGTAGTCGGCACAACTGCCTGGTAATCTTTAACTTTTTGATCTTCAATTTCAATCCAGTGGGCAAGTGATCCGCGTGGTGCTTCCATCCAGCCGGCACCTTTTGCATTTTTCGGCCAGGTTTCAGGCTCCCATTTGGAACGGTTGAATGTATTTGAGTCACCGCTTTTCACGTTGGCCAGCAACAGATCCATATCATTGCGTGCCCATCTGCCGGTAAGGATCGTTTCCAGACCGCGGGCAACTGTCCGACCCAGTGCGGAATGGAGAGCTTTAAGCGGGACGTTCAGTTTCTTCAATGTATCGTTGACAAGATCGACAATTTCTTTTTGGCCGGAAGCATAACCAACCATAATGCGGGCAAGCGGCCCAGTCTCCATCGGTTGTTCTTTCCAGCGCGGCGCTTTGATCCAGCTGTATTTTTCATTCACATTCAGCTGACTGTACGGAGGCTTCGGACCAGTATAGTTCAGGGTTGTTTCCCCTTCAAACGGATGTCTTCCGCCTGTGGGCTTGCCATCATAGGTATAGTAGGAATGGTCAATAAACTCCTGAATCTGATTTGAATCAAACAGATCAAGATCATGAACTTTACTCATATCACCATTCAAAATAACTCCGCGTGGCATCCGGTAAGTATTTACATCGCGGATATCACCTGTCGGGAAGTCCCCATAGACGAGATAATTGTTCAGCCCGCCGCCATGCAGCCAATCTTTGTAATAGGAACCTATTGCCAGCAAATCAGGAATATATACTTTATTTACAAATTCATTTGCCTGGTCAATCAGTTGCGATACATGCATCAGCCTTTCTGCATGAATCCCGTTATCACTGTTGATATCCAGAGGTGTGGCCATTCCGCCGACAACATAGTGCGGATGCGGGTTTTTACCGCCAAAGATCGTATGAATCTTGACGATTTCCTTTTGCCAGTCAAGCGCTTCCAGATAGTGCGCTACAGCAAGCAAGTTTACTTCCGGAGGCAGTTTGTATTCTTTATGGCCCCAGTATCCGTTTGCAAAAATTCCAAGCTGTCCGCTTTCAACAACTTTTTTCACCTTGTTCTGGACTTCCGCAAAATACCCCGGGGAAGATTTCGGCCAGTCCGAAATGGATTGGGCGATTTTGCTTGTTTCATTCGGATCGGCTTTTAATGCATTTACAACGTCAACCCAGTCAAAGGCATGCAAGTGATAAAAATGTACAACGTGGTCATGCAAAAATAATGTTTCATTCATGATATTGCGAATCAGGTTGGCATTTTTCGGAACTTTGATATCAAGTGCATCTTCCACGGTACGAATGGATGCCAAAGCATGCGAACTGGTACAAACACCGCAGATCCGCTGTACATAGGCCCATACATCTCTCGGATCACGGTCACGAACAATCAGTTCGATACCGCGCACAGCTGTCCCTGAACTGTAAGCCTTTGCTATTTTTCCGTTTTGAATGTCCGCTTCAATACGCAGATGTCCTTCAATCCTTGTAACCGGGTCCACTACAATCCGATTTGCCATGATTATTCACCTCGTTCTTCTGATGCGTTTTTTTCATTTTTTCTCTTAACCGCAGCGGTTATCCCAGCGTGGACTGCAGCACCTGCAACGGCTGCACCCGTAAGCGCGAGACCGACTTTATCCGGACTGATCGTAGTTGAGGTTCCTGCCAGTTTTGCACGGCGTTCGAAGAATGGTCCATTATCCCAGAAATCTTTCTCCGTACAGCCGATACAAGGATTTCCGGATTGGATCGGATAACTTGTTCCGCCATTCCAACGCATTTCCGGACAGGAGCTGTATGTTGTCGGGCCCTTGCATCCGAGTTTATACAAGCAGTAGCCCTGTTTTGCCCCAACATCGTCAAATGACTCTGCAAAAAGCCCAGCATCAAAATAGGCACGACGGTTGCATTTGTCGTGAATCCGATGCCTGAAGAATGCTTTCGGCCGGCCAAAGCGATCCAGTTCCGGTACAGATCCGAATGTGAGTACATGTGCAATAACCCCGGTCATAACTTCGGCAATCGGAGGACAGCCGGGGACAAGCACAACCGGTTTATTCTTGACAATATCGGTTACTGGCACAGCACCTGTCGGATTGGGTTTGGCAGCAGAGATTCCTCCCCAGGAAGCACAGCTGCCATAAGTGATCACAAACTGGGCATGTTTCGCTGCTTCCTCCAGAGAGGCTCTAGCCGATTTTCCTGCCACTGTCGTAAAGTTGTCATCAGGAACTGATCCTTCTACTACCAGTACATAGCCTCCCGGATACTTTTTGATTGTTTGCTCCATTGCCTGTTCAACTTGATGTCCCGCTGCAGCAGAAAGCACCTCGCTATATTCAAGAGAAATCATATCCAGCAAAACGCTTTCAGCTGTTGGATGGGTGGACCGGATAAATGACTCTGAACAGCCGGAACAGCTTTGGAATTCAAGCCAAATGACAGGAACACGCTGATTTGTTTCCATCGCATGCACAACTTTGTCAGAATCTTTAAAGCTAAGTCCCATGGTTGCAGCCAAAGCTGTACACATTTTCAGGAAGTCCCTGCGCGAGATCCCTCTTGAGAGTGCCTCTTCATAAATTGTTTTTTCTGCTGTCTTTAACATCTTACCCACCTCTCCTCCCAAACATGGTTTTTTGGAGTGTTTTTTCTTTTTCTGAAATCGTATTTTAATTTAAACAATTGAAATTACCCCATAAAAACCCCC
>JBAVDL010000033.1:0-11097 GCA_049587175.1 Thermoactinomyces sp. | reverse complement strand
CCTCAGCCGGTCCGTAATCATTACTGCCGGATGTGGAGCATTCGAACCCCGGAAACTGAATTTGCCCAATGCTGAACAATATGAATCCACCAACCTGTATTACTTTGTAAATGAAAAGAAACAGTTTGCCGATAAAGATGTTGTAATTGCCGGCGGAGGAGATTCTGCGGTTGACTGGGCCCTAATGCTTGAACCGATTGCCAAAAGCGTAACGATCGTTCATCGCCGCGACAGATTCCGCGCCCATGAACACAGTGTAAAACAGATGATGAACTCCAGCATCAAAGTCGTTACTCCCGCCGAAATAACTGCTTTGCATGGCGGAAGCCATATAGAAAAAGTAACCATCACAAACAAAAACAGCGGAGTTGCTGAAGAATATCCTGCAGATGCGTTGATTGTAAGCTTCGGATTCATTTCCTCCCTCGGTCCCATTAAAGATTGGGGACTTGAAATTGAAAAGGGCAGCATTGTAGTCAATTCCAGGATGGAAACCAACATTCCCGGAATTTATGCGGCCGGAGACATTGCCACTTATCCGGGAAAAGTAAAACTGATTGCGGTCGGTTTTGGCGAAGCGCCTACAGCTGTCAACCATGCAGCACAATATGTTGACCCCAAAGCCCGTGTCCAACCTGGTCACAGTTCCAGTCTGAAACTCTAAACAGGCTCTTTCCGGCGAATTGTGAATTTGTTCATATTCTGAATGATTGCCTTCCTTTTATGAAACGCTAATCAAAAAGTAAAGGAATGGAATGATTATGGATATGAACAATCATTATGCCTGTCCTGTTTGCAACGGCTTTTCATCACTTGGAGATCAAACCTGCCCCGAGTGCGGCGGCCGTTTGACCGATCAGGGCCGGTTCATCGATCTGTTTAACGATTACAGTCCTTACCGCGAGATTGACGACCTGAAAATGACCGACGGGTTTTCCGATGATGCAGAAAAACATCTCTGCCCTCATGTTTTATTCTGCACCTCTTGCAAGCTTTCAAATATTACAATGGTTGAGGAAATTCCTCTTTATACACAATAATAAAAAAACCTCGTCCTTGTAAAAGACGAGGTTTTTGATTGTAAAAAAATATATAAACATGGCGATTTTCAGAGTCCATTTTATCTCCGCCTTGGAAAAATGCAGTCATGGCGTTCATCATTCCTTTCAGACGGGCTCAAAACTGGCTGTACTCAAACAGTTTTGCCTGTTTTCCCTGGCAGGAATGCTTTTCTTTTCCCCCACATCACTCGCTTCTGAAAAATGCTTTCCCACACCTTGTTGACAAGATGAAACCCCGTCTTTAATAAAAAAACGGGGTTTTGACTATGGAAAAACTTTTTAACCCAGCCATAAGAACCCGGCTACTGGATCACGATGCGCAAGTACACCTGCCGGACTCTTTCTTTTAAATCCGGAAAGATTCCCGGTACAGAGCAAACCTGCCTGATCAAATTGCCCGCATCATTGTGTGCTTTGCCCGTTCTTTGACTGTGCTCATTGGAGAACAAAACGGATAAATTCGGTCTGAATCCTTTTTGGTAAATAATTCCTTTTCCCACATATTATGAAGTTTATCCAGTTCCAGGCTCAACTGATATACCTTCGGATGGTTCAATCCCAAACAATCTGCCGCTTCTTGCATACGTTTTCTGACTTTCTCCAACTCTTCCATCAGAAACGGACTCCGATCCATCTCGACAACCTCCTCCCCAATCTTGACCCTTTCTCTCTTAAACTGAGTACATTTGTTCGGAATTGCCTGTTATTTTCAGTATACAATGACAAATGCGAAAAGAAAAGGCGTGTTTTTTACAAATTATTCAATTATATATATTTTTTAGACACGACTATCCAATTACTTCCTGGTAATTCAAACCAATTGTGAACAATTGTAAAAAATTGAAATCCCAAACTCTCGATGAAATACGACAAAGCCAATCTGTTTTCCATCGTTATTTCTTTGTGATAGAATATATAAAGTTGCATCATATTATTTTGACTTATGAAATAATAACCATTCTTGAACCTGGTTTGTTTCAGACATGGTAAAATGAATTTTATTGAAAAACTCATGAGAATAATTCCTGCGCAGTGTGCCGGTCTTTTCAGATGCCGGTATGACCGTGTGGATTCGCATCATGAAAGAATGTGCCAGGAGGGGGAATTATCATGTCTCTTGCAACTACTGTGCCTGATCGCAATCTGGATGCAATTATAGAAAAAGTAAAGAACGGGGAACGCCTCACATTGGAAGACGGGTTAACATTGTACGAATCTCCGGATTTGCTTACGATCGGCCAATTGGCCAATGAAGTAAACATGAGGAAAAATGGTGATCGTGTTTATTTTATTCAAAATATGTACATTAATCCAACCAATATTTGTGAAGCGAAATGTTCTTTTTGTGCTTTCCGCAAGGATCCGGGAGAAAAAGGCGCATACACCATGTCCATGGATGAACTGCTGGATTTCGTAGGAAGCCGCTACACAGAAGGGATTCGTGAATTTCACATTGTCGGCGGACATAACTACACAGTATCTTTCGACTATTATTTGGAAACTGTTTCGACATTAAAAAAACATTATCCACATGTAACCATCAAAGCTTATACAGCCGCAGAAGTCGAGTTTTTTTCCCGTCTGTCAGGGCGTTCCATCGAAACGGTTCTGAAAGAATTAATGGACGCCGGAGTCAGTTCGCTTACGGGCGGGGGAGCAGAAATTCTAACGGAAAATTACAGATTGAAAATGAGCCCCGACAAAGCAAGTACGGACGAGTGGCTGAATGTGCACCGGATAGCCCATGGATTGGGGATGAAAACGCACGCAACCATGCTCTACGGATTGATTGAATCCAAGAAAGAACGTTTGATTCACCTGATGAGGCTTCGGGAATTGCAGGATGAAACAAACGGCTTTTTGGTACTTATTCCATTGGCTGTACAGCCGCGAAGTGTTAACGCTTCCATCAAACATCGCACCAGCGCCATGGACGATATGCGAACCATTGCCATCAGCCGCCTCATGCTGGACAATTTCCCGCATATTAAAGCCTATTTCATCAATATTGGAACACAATTGGCCCAGTTGGCAACACAATTTGGCTCTTCTGATCTGCATGGTACCCTGGTTGAGGAGCGGATCAGCCACTCTGCAGGAGCGTTAACCAGCCAGGCGCTGACCAAAGATGAATTGATCTGGTTAATTAAAGGGGCGAATCGAACTCCTGTTGAAAGGGATACCTTCTATAATGAAATAGCTGTCTACTAAAAACAAGCATCTGGATCTTCCAGATGCTTGTTTTTCAGTATAAAAATCCAGGTCAGCCATTTAATAGCAAATTTCCGTATCCTCGATGGCCTCATAAATTTTTCTGAGCAATTCCCTGCCCGTATGGGCTCTTACCACTTTACCATTTACCAAAGCAAACGGTGCTGCATTGCAAACATCGCAATGTCTTAAACAGTAATAATCCAATACTTCCAGACCGGGATCCTCTTCCAGTTTCTTCTTCGCAGCCAGGACATCATCCGTCAAGTTATTTATACAAAACTCGATCAACGGCATCATTTGCTTTCACTCCATTATTTTTACAAAGAATCTGTATTTCATTCAGGCTTCATAAATAATACGGACAAAAGCTTCGTCCCGTCAGCGCCTTAACCATTACCTCCAGGCAGACCCGGGCACACTTTTGTTTATACCGGTTTTCCTTTCAAAAACACGGCTTGAACATACTTGATGCTTCTCTTCATTATATAACAGTCTTTGCAAAATGCCTCAAAAAAAGCCTCCAGGTTTTTACCTCCCGGAGGCCTGATTATCTTCCTTTATCAATTTCAAGCCGCGATCCTTCATAACCTGTATGGTTGCAGCCTGACTCCATTGCCGGTCTTCTACAATCTCCTTGGTAAATACCAGCGTTGACAAATCATCCAGAATATCATGCGCCTCTCTTGTAGCCGGTTCTTGCTTTACAAGATTCAGATCCTGGCGAAAGGCCTGGAAAAACTCGTAATATTTGCCTTCATTCAAGTATACGGGTTTATTGATAATCGCTTCAATCTTTTTAAACTCACTTGCGGGATCAGCCAGCCTGTTTCCCCATTCGGGGCCAAATACATAATAATGACTATGCATATGAAGAGCATCAAGGGACTTGGCAATTGCATCAAAATCTTCCTGATAGAAAATCCCTTCCTCGGGCTTGGACAACAAGGTTCCTTTTACCAATTGTTCCCGATATTTCTCAATGGCTTGTTTTTCCTCAGCGCTCAGTTGTTCAACATGACGAAAGTCCATAAGGAAAATTAAAATTGCGCCAATTATTATAAACGGAGTAAGTATCCTGAAGAAACGCTTCATACCTATGCCTCCAACCCATCTCCATTAATCTGCGCCAACCCGAAATGCACCGTCCCGTCGCCCGTCAAAACCTCCTTCTATGGCATCATCACTCCGGTTAACCCGAATGCCCTGAACTCCTCCATAATACATGCCGGCAGGTTTAACTACAACCCGATATCCCTTTTTCTCCAATTCCTTCTGTACTTCGGCCGGAAGTGCTTTTTCCACGTAAACCACATTGTCCTCTACAATAAACCGGGGCTGATTGATTGCTGTCTGTACCGGCATATCATATTCCAGTACACGTATAATCACTTCCGCCAAAATCGGGGTAATCCGGCTTCCTCCCGCACTTCCGATTCCAAAAACAGGACGCTCATTTTTGGTAAAAATGGTCGGAGCCGTATAGCTGAGCGGCCGTTTCCCCAATTGGGGCCGGTTCGGAGAACTTTTGCTGATACTGAAGTTCTTCAACTGATTGTTAAGGAAAAAACCGTCTACATAGATTCCGGAGCCAAAAAAGTTACTCAAGGTATTGGTTCCAGATACCATATTACCGTCTTTGTCAACAATAACAAAATGGGTGGTATTGTCATGATCTTCCTTGTCTGCCAGGGAATCGGCAATGCTGTTGTATTTCGTGGAAATAGACTGTTTGTTTACATCCCGGGACAGCTGTTCGATGTAATCCATCGCCAGCATATCTTTTATCGGAACGTTGACAAACCGGGGATCGCCCACATTCTGGCGGCGTATATGATTCACCCGTTTATTCACTTCTCCGAGCAAATGGATCTGGTCAGCTGACAAATCTTTTGTTTTTTCCACATCCAACTGATCCGCCATCCTCAGCGATTCCGCCAGCATGATTCCACCCGTTGGAGGCGGGGAAGTCACCATTTTATAATCGTTATATTTGATGATGAGCGGTTCTTTGGCCAGAGGTTCATACCGTTTCAGATCACTAACCTTTACACCTTTGGAAACATTTTCTATATCTCTGGCAATCAGCCCCTGATAAAAAGCTTTTGATCCATCCTTCTGGATGGCTTTCAAGGTATTGGCCAGATCTTTCTGTACCAGCAGACTTTGCGGCTGAATCGGCTCACCGCCCGGGAAAAAATGCTCCAGCTGGTTGACAGGCAACCGGTACTGGGCTGACCGAAGCCGGTTACTCAGGATGTTGGTCACTTCAAACCCCTGTTCCGATAATTCAATTGCCGGCTGGATCAGTTTGTTCATGGGCAGTTTTCCATACTTTTTATGGGCAAGTTCCATTCCTTTGACAAAACCGGGAACGCCTACGCCATTATCCGGAATAATGCCGGTATACGGGGCGGTTTCCCGATAATCAATAACAACAGGTCTTTCCTTTTTGCTGTAAAAATCGATCAACATGGTGCCGCCGCCGCCAATTCCCGATCCATATGGCTCTACAACTCCCAGTACGTAGGATACGGCAATCGCAGCATCTACCGCATTGCCTCCCTGTTCCAGGATTTGCATCCCGGCCTGAACAGCTTCCGGATGGGCAGCTGCAACGCCATATTTATGCTTTTCCTTTTTGGCAACCGTCTGCTCAAAGGCTTTCGAATCATATTCATTGCTTTTATAGAAATAAGCGAAAATCGTACCAACAAAAACAAATACAGCCAAAATTACATGCAGTTTTCTGTTGCTCAACTTTTTGTCCCTCCTTTCAGCTTGGGCGGGAGAGGAACTGTCCGGACAAGCTTGTTCTCCTCCCGTTTCCATACGCGATTCCAGGCGTTGGAATAAATTCGTTCCTGGGTAATTTGCATATATATTTTCTCCCGCCGGTAAACTTTGCCTGCCCCGGTTAAAGGACGCGGCTGCCCTTGACGAATCAGGAGCGGATGAATTTCAAGACGGGCTGTTCCATTTTTCAATACTTTATACTGAACCAGTACGCTTTCCCTTGTCCTTGACCAGCCCTGATCAAAAATGAAATTGCCCAGGCTGTAAAAAATCACGCCGTGTTTGTATACTTCAACCGGTTCCAATACATGCGGATGATGCCCAACCACGATGTCCGCCCCGGCATCAATCAACGCCCGGCCAAACTCTTTCTGGCGCGGATGGTACCGGCTGTCATATTCCAATCCCCAATGCATATGGACAATAACAAGCTGGGCATTCTTCTTCGCCTTGGCTACAGCTGGAAACCAGACATCGGGATCGGCCGGTGCGATGCCGGAACGTTTGTGTGTTGCCCGAAAATCAACAGGTATCACATCGGAAAAACCCAGGGCGGCAATCTTGACTCCATTTACCGTCTGATATTCAACGCCGGCCGCACTCTTTAAATCACTTCCTGCTCCCACTGTATCCAGTTTCACATCGCGAAAAGCTCTCAAGGTATCCAGCAAACCCTGCTTGCCAAAGTCTTTCATATGGTTGTTGGCCAGATTGACGGTTGAAAAACCGATCTTTTTCAATGTTTTTGCTACTTCAGGCCGGGTGCTTAAATGAATAAATTTCTTGGCTTTTGGATAACCATCCTGAAAGACAATCGGATTCTCGAAATTGCCGGTTGTATAATCGGAGTATCTGAAATAAGGCCGAACATACTGAAACAAATACTCAGAACCATATTTGGGAATGATCACATCCGCTATATTTCGTCCAAACATCATGTCGCCTACAAACGTAAGTGTCAAACGGCTATCCGGATCATCTTTCACAACTGTGGTTCCTGTGTGCTCCAGACCTGTCAGGATTGCCAGCAAGGCAATCACAGTGAACAAAGCAAACCATGTATGCATAACTGCTTTTTTCTGTTGACGCTTGATATAACGTTGAAACTTCTGTTTCAAGGTCATCATCTTATGCATCTCTGCCCCTTCTTTGTTTGTTTGCACAAACAGAACCCGTTATTTTTTTGTTTTTTTCTCCAACTTGGACGGGGTATCAATGATCCGCACCAGCGAATTCCCTTTCCGCTCCCAAACACGGCTCCACTCCCCGGAAAAATACGGCTCATTTGTAATCTGCATAAAGATTCTTTCCCGACGATAAAGTTGACTCCAATTTTCCAATGGTTTTGGAGTTCCGTCCCCAATTACCAGCGGATGCAGTTCAAGCTGTACTTTTCCATGGTCCAGTATTTTGTATTGAGCCAGAACACTTTCCCTTGTCCTTGACCAGCCCTGGTCCGAAATAAAGTTTCCCAGGCTGTAAAAGATAACCCCCCGTTTGTATACTTCAACCGGCTCAAGAACATGGGGATGATGGCCAATCACGATATCTGCTCCGGCATCAACCAGAGCATGTCCCAAATCACGCTGTCTCGGATGAAATCCGCTGTCATACTCTTCTCCCCAGTGCATATGGACAATAACCAGATCTGCATTTTTCTTCGCCTTGGCTACATTTCGGAAAAATATATCAGGATCCGCTGGTGCAACTCCGGACCGTTTGGACGAGGCCCGGAAATCTTTTGGCAGCAAATCGGAAAAGCCCAGCGTAGCTATTTTGATTCCTTTTACCGTTTCATAGGAAATTTCTGTTGCATCCCGCAAATCATAACCGGCTCCAACCGGATCAATTTTTACTTCCTGAAAAGCCTTTAACGTATCCAGCAACCCTTGCCGCCCAAAGTCCTTCATGTGGTTGTTGGCCAGATTGACTGTTGTAAATCCTGCTTTTTTCAGGGTTTCTGCAACCTCCGGACTCGTTGAGACATGCATCCGTTTATCCGCTTCGGGATATCCTTCCTGCTCCGTAACCGGTTGGTCAAAATTCCCCGTAATATAGTCGGAATGCTCCAGATAAGGACGAACATACTTGAATAAAGAATCATAACCCCTGTCAGGCACAATTACCTTGTCCACATAACGCCCAAACAGCATATCCCCGACCATGCTGACCGTTAAGCGGCTTTTGTCATCCTGAACCCTGATCGGTTCTGCCTTCATGTCCAACACCTGAAATACAATAATAACCAGTACAGTTACCAGGAGTGCTGCAAGCGTGTGGATATCCGTTTTCTTCTTTTGCTGCTTGATATAACGTTGAAATCGTTGTTTCCAGTTCAACATGAAATTCCTTCCTCACCCATCCAAATGAAAGATGGGGATGGAGGATGGTTTTCCTTTCTCTATCCCCATCATGATTAAATTTGCTGATCAGAAGAACTTCAACAGTACAAACTCATACAGGAACATAATGACGAAAGTGGCTCCGCTCAACAATAACGTACTTCCGACAGTGGGGACGACCCCCTGCTTTTGAATGGTATTGGCAATAAGTCCGGGCACAATGACACCGATTCCCCTAAACTCCTGCATTTCAAAAGGCAGATAGGGAAAGGTCATTGGCGAAAGATAATCAAATATGAGCTTTAATGCCACTCCGACAGACAGCATGGCAGCAAATTTCCTTCTTCCGTATAGAATCGTATAGCGACCGACCAATTTTGTCACGATTAAAAAAGTTAAAAAGCTGATTAAAAAAATGATACTGACAAAGACAGGCTGATCAAAAACCAGTCCCATATAACCGGGAACAATCAACCCGGCCGGCATGACGCCAACTTTTTCAGCATATAACAGGCTGAGTACGACTCCAATAATTAATGAAACGTATAAGTCTGATCCAAACAACGAACTTTCCTCCTAGCTGACAATGTGAGCTGTTTTCCGAGGCTTTGCCAGTTTATTTTCAGCGGTTGCAACAGATTTTGCCTGATCCAGTTGCCTTACGGTTTCCTTCCTGGCATCCTGACTCAACTTCTTAAACAGGTTGCATAACGGCTCAGCCGCCCCGTGAATATTTCCAACACCGTAAACCATCCGGTTATGTAATTTTGCTTTAATCGCATGATAAACATGGTCAGCTGGCTCATTTTCCATGTCAAGCAACTTGTTGCAACGAATTTTCCCCTGTTTATGGGCGTCAAGAATCGGTTGAACTGTTTTCCCGATCACCACCAGGGTATCCATGGGAATATGCGGCAACACATCTCTGGCAAACTGTTCGGTCCGATCCACGCGATCCGGCCGGCAGTTCATGATGACAATCGGGTCTTTGACCGGATATCCAAGCATACTGACACGTTCCCAGATATTCAGGGTAGAAGCTGCATCATTGGCCGCAAAGCCATTTACAAAATAAGCCGGTTCTTCATCAGCACCAAGCGGCAGAATCCGCATGGCACCAGGGTCAGGATTTGCCTTCAGCATCCCACGGTAAGCTGTCTTTTCATCGATTCCCAATGCCTCGGCAACGGTCAACGCCAGGGCGGCATTTTCCGGAAAGACCATATAATCAAACTGACGCAGAAATTTCTCGGGTACTTTGGAAGGATCAGCCACATGCACAATGGTGCGGCGACGGCGGGCAACTTTTTGAAAATAGGGGACAAACGGTCCTTCAGAAACAACAAGACGGCCCTTATACGGAATCGTGGCCGTAAATGCTTCTGCTACTTCCTGTAATGTAGGTCCCATCACATCCATATGGTCTTCGAGCACATTTACAATAACCCCTACATTTGCCTGCAACATCTGTTCCTGAAAAACAATCTGGTAATCCGGATTGACGGCCATACATTCGCTTACAAGACAATTGGCACCCGCTTTGGCCACTTCTTCAACGACTACTTTCTGTTCGCGGATATTGGGGCCTTCCAATCTCCTTTTAATTGGCTTTTCCTCTTTCTTGTTCCAGTAAATCATCCTTGCCGCTGTCCCGGTCGTTTTGCCAACAGCCCGGTAGCCCGCTTCAATCATGATTCCCGTAATCAGCCTTGTTACAGTTGATTTGCCGCGGATCCCATTTACATTGATACGTAACGGAATTGAGTCAATATTTTTTTGGTGTTTTTCTTTCTCCCAGATCCCCAGTCCAAACAGAATTCCAAGAGAAAGGGGAATCAGCCACATACAAATCAGCCCCCGATCCGATGACTAAAAAACTTTCGTCAGATTCACGATCATCTGAACATGTTCAGCTTCATGAATTTCAAGAATGTTCTATGATCGTTTCCACTCTATTATACTATTACCGAGTTTAAGCTAATAAAAGATTTAATTACAGACATATATTAAGATATCACGTTCCTATATAAATGCATTAAAAAAATACCACAAAAATAAGAAAAAATGATAAATCCTTTCTGTTTTCTGTCCAAAATCTGTATAAATACCTGCTTATGAAGAAAGGTAGTATGATTATTCAACTAATCCCAAACCCGCATATTTTGGTTTTGAACTAAAGAACTTGCCAGCCTGTTGTCTTGTTATTTATAATTACAACTCTCTCAATTACAAAAATATGATATCTATTAAAATTTTGTTGTAATGCTACCAAAGCTTTGCTATTATCTATTTGCAAAAGTAATTTTAAATTATTTATTGACTTGTAACCGCTTTCGAAGAGAGGGGGATTGAATGAACAAAGAGGATCAACCGATCTTTGATTTTGCTATCCGAACCGCAGACGTACTGGTAAACATGTTTGGAAAACATTGCGAAGTGGCCGTCCATGACTTTTCGAACCTGAAACAGTCCTTGATTCACCTTGCCGGGAGTGTAACTGCAAGGGAAATCGGCTCTCCTGCAACCGATCTTATCCTGAATCAACTGGCAAAAAAACAGGATGGCATCAAGGATCTCTGCAATTACCAGACACAATCACAAAATGGGAACATCCTGAAATCCTCGACCGTTTTTCTGAGAAATAAAAACAATAAGGTAATCGGTGCCCTGTGCATCAACTATGATAT
>JBAVDL010000032.1:0-24829 GCA_049587175.1 Thermoactinomyces sp. | reverse complement strand
GCTGCGCGGCAAATACGACGAAATTGAGTTCAGTTACAAGACGTCGGAAACCGGCACCAGCATCAGAGGGTACTTTGAACTGGACAAAAAAACCACCGGCCTGATCGGTATGCTGGCAGATGAATTGGATCTGGATGAACGAAAAGGTAAATTTTATTTCAGTGCACAGGAGTTGGCTACTGAAGAGAAAGCAGCGGAAACCATTCAAAACTTTATTATTAAAAATTCACAAGGACTTCTTGGAGGTTAATTTATAAACTCCGCCCCCTCAATATCTTTGTTGAGGGGGTTTCATTTGTTCATCCAACGGTTCTCTCCTTGATGGCAGGACATTTGCCATAGCATACCTGATTCATTTTACCAATTTTTATTTTGTGGAGCCTTGCGCTTGTATTATTTTAAATAGTGCAATTCTGTTTAACCAAAAACTTGGAAAAAAACAAAAAAATCCTTTATAAAAATATTCAATCATTATATAATAGCTTATTATTATAAATAAAAAAGCCTGACTTTTGTTGCCTGTCCCTTTTTGATTCTGCAACCAGACGGGATTTTGGAGTCGGGGTTGGATTATAGTGAGAGTCGATAGAGGAAATATTTGCAAAAACAATTAAATATATATCAACCCCTGCCGACAATATGGAAAATTTCAGTTTTGGAAGCGAAGGGACAGAACAGTTTGTTTGAAGAGGGGTTGCCTAGTGACATACCTACTGCTTTTGATTCTGACTTATCTGCTTATCGCTCTTAACCGCTATCTGCTGGGGATTCCCGGCTTTTTCGCCTATTCCGGGGTAAGGCCGCTTTTGAAACGGTACTTTCGCAACAAACTGTTAAAAGTGGAAGATGTGTATTACTGGAAAATGGCGGAACGTCTGGGAAATCGGGGCCAATGGTCTATATTGCCGGCTTATATCCTTGCTTTTGATTTGCTTGATCTTAAAATACTCTGGTTAAAAGCAATCATATTTTTGCTGGTCAATTATTTGTGGTGGCTGTATTATGCGGGTTCTCTGGTCAAGGAGTACATTCCGCAAACACCGGCATTGCGGCAGCGTATGGCAAGAGTCAGCAATCAATTGTAGATTTTTTTCCAATCTGAAGATGTTGCCCGTTTGTCCTTTTCAGGGACACTTGGGGCAACTTTTTTTGGCTTTCTGTACAGAAAGCACTTTCTTTATTCAGAAAGAATAAAAAAGTCTAACAAAACTCTTGACGCGGATAAAAAACAGATAAATAATATTATTGAAATTACTTATAAACAAAATAAAATTGATTAAGTTGTGAATATTAAAACAAGTAGTTCGAAAAGCCAATCCTGACGGATTAGGTTTTTTTCTCACGCTCAAGTGAATGATTGTTCATTCAGACGAGTTTTATGGAGTCATGAAAGGAGGATCCCCTTTGCGACGAATTCAAAAAGCTGCCGTACTGGGTGCCGGTGTTATGGGAGCAGCCATTGCCGGACACCTTGCCAACGTGGGAATTCAAACCTTGTTATTGGATATTGTACCGCGGGATTTGACAGAGAAAGAAAAGAAAGCGGGCTTGACGCTGCAAGACCGGGCAGTCAGAAACCGCCTTGCCCAGTCGGGGAAAGACCGTTTGTTCAAGGAAAAGCCATCTCCCCTGTATGTGAAAAGAGCAGCAGAATTGATTGAGGTCGGCAACATGGAAGACGATTTTTGGCGACTGGCAGAAGTGGACTGGGTAATTGAAGCGGTTGTGGAAAATCTGGGAATCAAGCAAGATTTGTACCGGCGGCTTGAAAAAGTGTGGAAACCGGGGATTGTTGTCAGTTCAAACACGTCGGGGATTTCCATAAACAAAATGGCGGAAAATTGTTCCGAAGCATTCCGCAGTCATTTTCTGGGAACTCATTTCTTCAATCCGCCCCGTTACATGAAGCTGTTGGAGATTATTCCCAATGATAAGACCGATCCTGGCATGCTCAAAGAAATGAAAGCCTTTGCGGAAGAAGTTCTGGGCAAGGGAGTTGTTATCTGCAAGGATACTCCCAATTTCATTGCCAACCGCATTGGAACATACGGGTTGCAGGTTACCTTGCAGGCGATGGAAGAAACAGGTCTGGGGCCGGCTGAAATAGACGCGGTTACAGGCCGGGCGATGGGCCGTCCCAAGAGTGCAACTTTCAGGACACTGGATCTGGTCGGTTTGGATACATTTGTCCATGTAGCGAACAATGTGCGGGAAAATGTGACAGATCAAGCGGAGAAGGAAGCATTTCAGGTTTCCCCGCTCCTGAAAAAAATGGTAAAGAACGGTTGGTTGGGTGAAAAGAGCGGACAGGGATTTTATAAACGGGTAACCACGGAAAAAGGCAAGCAGATCCTGGTGCTTAATCCCGAAACGCTTGTCTATGAGCCGCGCCAAAAACTGAAATCCCCTTCACTGGATGCGGCCAGGCAGGCCAAAAGTTTGCCGGAGAAGCTGCAAGCGTTGGTATATGCCGATGATCCCGCCGGGAAATTGGCGTGGACAATTATCAAAAAAACATGTATTTATTCGGCTGATCGCCTTCGCGAGATTGCTGATGATATCGTCAGTGTCGACCGGGCCATGAAATGGGGTTTCAACTGGGAGTTGGGGCCGTTTGAAATGTGGGATGCGATCGGACTGGAAAAATCAGTCCGCCGCATGCTGGAAGAAGGAGAAACGGTACCCCGGTGGGTTCTGGATTTGCTTGCCTCCGGGAAAAAATCTTTCTATCAGACAGAGGATGGAAAGACGCGCGTCTTTTCGATTGGCGGAAGGTTTGATGAAGTAAGCGAGCATGAAAAAGTGATTTCTTTGGCCCGCCTGAAAGAGCAGGGGAAAAAAATTGCCGGCAATCGCGGTGCCAGTCTGATTGATCTGGGTGACGATATTGCCTGCCTGGAGTTTCATCCTTCCAAACAGGCGATTGGTCCAGATGTCATCCTGATGATAAACAAGGCCGTAAAGGAAGTGAGCGCCAATTACCGGGGACTGGTGATCAGCGCGGAAGCACCCAATTTTTGTGTGGGTGCCAATCTGATGCTGATGCTGATGGAGGCGCAGGATGGCAACTGGCCGGAAATTGACATGATGGTTCGCCAG
Organism: Thermoactinomyces sp.; assembly: GCA_049587175.1. GTDB lineage: Bacteria > Bacillota > Bacilli > Thermoactinomycetales > Thermoactinomycetaceae > Thermoactinomyces. Next base: position 21,730 of record JBAVDL010000032.1, on the reverse strand, counting down.
TTCCAGCAGGCGATGGGACGCTTGCGCACTCTTGACCGTCCTGTTGTAGCCGCTCCCTATGGCATGACTTTAGGCGGCGGAGTCGAGGTTTGCCTGCCGGCAGACCGGATACAGGCGGCCGGAGAGACATATATGGGCCTGGTAGAAGTCGGGGTTGGTCTGATTCCCGGCGGTGGAGGAAACAAGGAGATGCTGCTCAGGGTAATGGAAGGTGTAAACCCGAACGACCGCATCAGTTTGCAGCCCCTGGTCAATCAGATCTTTATGCTGATCGGGCAGGCCAAGGTATCCACCAGCGGTGAAGAAGCCCGCGATTACAGGTTTATTCGCCCATATGACGGAATAACCGTCAATAAAGACCATTTGCTTTATGATGCCAAACAGGTCGCTCTCGGACTTTACAGGGCCGGATATAAAGCGCCGCGGCCGCGCAAGATTCCGGTTGTTGGCGAAACCGGTTATAACGTGTTGAAACTGGGAGCCTACGGCATGTTGAAATCTGGCCATATCAGCGAGCATGATTTCAAAATTGCCGGCAAACTGGCATTTGTTCTGGCTGGAGGAAATGTGCCGGAAGGAACGCTGGTCAGTGAAGAGTATCTGCTGGATCTGGAACGGGAAGCATTTTTAAGTTTGATCGGAGAGCCAAAGACCCAGCAGCGGATGCAATACATGCTGGTTAACGGGAAACCGCTCCGTAACTGATAACCGGAAAAGGAGGAGAAAATGATGCGCGAAGCAGTGATTGTGGCCGGCGCCCGTACTGCTGTAGGAAAAGCCGGGAAGGGAAGTTTGCGCCATGTTCGGCCGGATGAAATGGCAGCGGCCGTTGTAGCGGATCTGTTGCGCCGTGTCCCTGAAGCAGATCCGAAACAGATTGAAGATGTGGTTTTGGGATGTGCGTTTCCTGAAGGAGAACAGGGCATGAACCTGGCCAGAATAGTCGCTTTGAGGGCAGGACTTCCGACTGATGTACCAGGGATGACCGTCAATCGTTTCTGTTCTTCCGGCTTGCAAACAATTGCCATTGCCGCAGAAAAAATCATGTGCGGATTTGCAGATATCATGATTGCCGGCGGGGTAGAAAGCATGAGCATGGTGCCGATGGGCGGCTATAAGCCGGCACCCAACCCTTATTTGATGGATCATTTGCCTGAAACATACATGTCGATGGGACATACGGCCGAAGAAGTGGCAAAGCGTTACCATGTAACACGGGAAGACCAGGACCGGTTTGCCCTGGCCAGTCACCAGAAAGCAACTGCCGCAATCAGGCAGGGAAAATTCAAGGACGAGATTGTTCCGCTGAAGGTAAAAGAACAGGCCTTTGACGGGAATGGAAAGCTCCGGGTCACAGAACGCCTGTTTGACACCGATGAAGGAGTCCGGCCGGATACCAGTCTGGAGGCGCTTGCCAAACTGCGCCCCGTCTTCCATGTAAACGGAACCGTTACTGCCGGAAATTCTTCGCAAACCAGTGACGGTGCGGCGGCAGTGATGCTGATGTCGCGGGAAAAAGCAGAACAATTGGGAGTAAAACCACTTGCCGTTTTTCGCGGATTTATGCTGGGAGGCGTCGATCCGGATGTGATGGGGATCGGGCCGGTGGCTGCAGTGCCCAAATTGCTTGAAAAGACGGGGGTCCGCCTGCAGGATATTGACCTGATTGAGTTAAATGAAGCGTTTGCTTCCCAGTCAGTGGCAGTGATCAGGGAGTTGGGCCTGGACCCGGACAAGGTGAATGTAAACGGAGGTGCAATCGCCCTCGGGCATCCATTGGGGTGCTCCGGAGCCAAACTGACTGTGTCCATTCTGGGGGAACTGGCGCGCCGCAATCAGCGTTACGGAATCGTTACCATGTGCATTGGCGGTGGTATGGGTGCTGCCGGCCTGATTGAGCGGATCGGTTAAATCAAGTTTTATAAACGGGGGGAAGATGCAATTGGCAAACCAGAAAGTGAAAGGCGGGGCCTTTTTGCTGGAGCAAACTGCGCCTGAGGCTGTTTTTACACCGGAAGAATTTACGGACGAACAGAAGATGATGGCCAAAATGACCGAAGATTTTGTGAAAGATCAGGTATGGCCGGTTTTGCCGGAAATTGAGGATCACAAATTTGAACATACCGTTCGTTTGCTGAAAGAAGCCGGAGAATTGGGCCTGCTTGGTGCTGACGTCCCTGAGAAATATAACGGACTGGGTCTGGATAAAGTCAGTTCCAGTCTGATCACGGAGAAAATCTCTCTCGCCCGCTCATTTGCCCTGTCGCACGGAGCCCATGTTGGAATTGGCACCTTGCCGATTGTATTTTTCGGGAATGATCAGCAAAAGCAGAAGTACTTGCCTGATCTTGCAACCGGACAGAAGTTTGCAGCCTATGCGCTGACCGAACCCGGTTCCGGTTCTGATGCCCTTGGTGCCAAGACCACTGCCCGACTGAGCGACGATGGAAACTATTACATTTTGAACGGGGAAAAACAGTGGATTACCAATTCCGGCTTTGCCGATCTCTTTATTGTGTATGCCAAAGTGGATGGCGACAAGTTTACAGCCTTTATCGTTGAGAGAAGTTTCCCCGGAGTTTCTGTCGGGGCCGAGGAAAAGAAAATGGGAATCAAAGGCTCCTCTACCCGAACCCTGATTCTGGATGAGGCAAAGGTTCCGGTGGAAAACCTGTTGGGCGAACTGGGCAAAGGGCATAAAATCGCCTTTAATATCCTGAATATCGGGCGCTATAAACTGGCTGTCGGAACCCTGGGTTCAGCCAAGCGGGCTCTTGAGATATCAGCCAGATATGCCAACGAACGAAAACAGTTCAAGGTTCCGATTGCCAAATTCGGCCTCATTCGCGAAAAACTGGCCACCATGGCCCAGAAGATATATGCACTGGAAAGCGTCTGTTACCGGATTGCCGGCTTGATGGATGCCGGACTGGAAGGTGTGGAAGAAGCTGAAGGGAAAGTGGTGGCCGACGCAATCAGCGAATTCGCGATTGAATGCTCCATTTCCAAGATATTTGGTTCTGAGGTACTTGACTTTGTGGTGGATGAAGGCGTACAGATTCATGGCGGTTACGGTTTCATGAATGAGTACGAAATTGAGAATATGTACCGCGATTCCCGCATCAACCGTATTTTTGAAGGAACAAACGAAATCAACCGCCTCATCATTCCCGCGACGTTGATGCGCAAGGCAATGAAAGGAGAACTGCCTTTTATTCAAGCTGCCCAGGAGTTGCAGGAAGAGTTGCTCATGATGATGCCATACATGCCGGATGAAGATGCGCCTGTGCTGGAAGCGGAAGAAAATTACGTAAAAAACGCCAAGAAAATTTTTCTGATGACGGCCGGGCTGGCAACGCAAAAGTTTGGTGAAAAAATTCAGACCGAACAGGAAATCTTGCGGGATCTGTCCGATATCGCCATTGAAACATTCGCCATGGAAAGTGCCCTGCTCAGGACAAAGAAGGCAATCCAGAGAAATGGCGAAGAAAACGAGCAGGCCAAAATCGATTATACGCAGGCTTTTATTTACGATGCCATGCAAAAAGTGGATGCCTTCGCCCGGCACGCCCTCGCCGCCATGGAAGAAGGCGATGAACTGCGGACATTGCTGTCTGTATTGAGAAAACTGACTCGCATCGCCCCGGTAAACGAAGTCGCTTTGAAACGATGCATTGCCAAACGGATTATTGATGCCGAAAAGTACGTCGTCTGATAAAAAAGCCCCTTCTGAACCGGTTCAGAAGGGGCTGCCAGTTAATCGGGTAAATTTTGTCAGGATTTTTATTGGTATAAAAAAAGAGCTACCCACCATTCTGGGCAGCTTTTATGTCAGGGAGTGATATGGAAGAGCGCTTCTACATCTTTATTCGGAAAGCGGCTATTTTTTGAGGTCTGTTTCAAGTCTATTCTGATAATTGTTTGAATCGGGATAATACTTTTATCTGTTTCACTTGCTGTCTTGATAAAAGCAATTCGAAGTCATAACCAGCTGATTTTCGTCAAAGTTGGACAGTTTGTACCAACCAGGTGATGGATATTTCCTGTATACTTTTAATTTAACCTCGCCTGGACTGTATCGGGTGATATCCGGATTCAGCAATATATGAAAAGCCAGGTTATTTTCCTGGCCTTTTACTTATTCTTGCGTTCCGGCCGCAACCCGGTCGAGAAACGCTTTTAAATCCTGTCTGATTTCTTCTTCATACAGGCCGCCGACGACGACTTCCACCCCGTGATCTCTCAGGTGCTGAATCCCTTTACCGCTGACCCGGGGGAAGGGATCCTGGATGCCGATAAAGATTTTGGCGATTTTGGCATCCGTCAGGGCGACACAGCAAGGGCCTGTTCTTCCCCAGTGGCTGCATGGTTCCAGTGTGCAATAGACAGTGGCGCCTTCTGCCTCGTCTCCGGCGTCTTGCAGAGCATTGATTTCGGCATGGGGGCCTCCCAATTCAGATGTATGCCCTCTGCCAATGATTTTCCCATCCTTCACAATAATAGCGCCAACAGGGGGATTGGTTCCCGTTTTGCCCTGTGCTTTTCTGCCTTCCAGTATTGCTTCCCACATGTAATCCTGATCCGTCATGGACCTCTCTCCTTCAGAAATGAAATTTATCATAAAATCCGGGATTGGTCAGGAAATTGAAGCTGTTTTTTAACTTTGATCTTTTTCTATAAATCCCTGTATTTTCCATCCTGATAGGATCCAGTATCTTTTTTCTTTCGCGGATATCCGGTAATGCAAATATCTTCCCCAAAGCGTTCAATTGTAATGTTTTCAAGCTGAACAGCCAAAGACATTCGTTCAAATCCCCTGCCCGAAACCGGAGTGATACTTTCTTTGCCGCCCAGTAATTTTGGGGCAATAAAGGTGACAACTTTCCCAACAAGTGAAGCTTCGAGCATTGACCAATTAAGCTCACCGCCTCCTTCAAGCAAAACAGACAGGATTCCGTTTTCAGACAGGTGCTTCATTGCTTTTACCAAATCAACACGTGGCCCGCTGCCTGTACGGATCACCTTTACTCCATGCGCAATCAGTTGCTTTTCTTTTTCGGTGTCAGCATTATCCGTACAAAATACCCAGGTCGGGATATTTTTCGCAGTTGTTACCAGTGGAGTATCAAGCGGGATTCTAAGCTGGCTGTCAACTACAATCCGGATTGGATTTTTGCCTCCGCCTCCCGGCAAGCGTGTCGTCAGCCTTGGACGATCCTTTAAAACAGTTCCGATTCCGACCATGATAGCGTCATGCCAGTGCCTCATATAGTGAGCGTTTTCTCTTGAATATTCATTTGTTACCCATTTGCTGTCGCCGGTTGAGGTGGCAATTTTTCCATCCAGGGTCATTGCTGTTTTCAACGTTACAAGCGGCATCCCGGTCTGTCTGTAATATTCCAAAGCAAGTTGTCTGGTATCTTCATGATTCACAATAAAAGACCACCTCCTGTGTTAAGCTTATTATCGCACAATGCAGATATGGTTTGGCCAGTTACAGATGGTCATCGACCGGGAACCGGGATACATAATATTCTGGTATATGCCTGTGAAAGATAGAGATATTACAAGAATAGAGGAAAACAGGGGATAATCCAATTGCTTTACAGTTTGTGGAAGCCGGGAATAGAATGCCATGATACAGAAATGTTGGAGGAAGCAGTAAAGAAGTTCAATAAAATCTATAAAGAGGAAAGAGAATAGGTAATTGTTGTGATGGAATTTTTTCTGGATAAGTATTCATTTGTCTTTATCTTTTTTGCAAATTGGTTAAGGAGAATTAAATTAAGTTTCAATGTTGTAACTTATTTTCCCTAGAGAGAACAGTCATGTATTTGTATTTGGATAACAGGAGTGAAAATATGAATGCTTTACATTTACAATTAAAAAAATTGCTGGAAATAACAGAATCGGAAGATTATAATCATCAGTCAAGTAAATATCATCTTTTGGAAAAAGAATGTGAGGAAATAATTTCTCAAATAAGGGACTATCTGAAAAACACGGAGGATAAAGAGGAAATAGAAAAAATTATTAAATCAGATCCCGAAATTTTGTATTTATTACGGGTAGATTTGGTGTTTGATTTATTTCACAAGGTTTTTATGTTGGGCTCTCTTGACAAAGATTTAATAACTACATTTGCATACTTTATTCATGCATATGGTCCTGATTGGGATGAGGAATCCAAGAAAATTGAGGAGTATGTAGCTGAAAACAAATTTCAAGAAGCAGTAAAAATTGCTTTATCCATAAAATGTTATGATTAGTTCTTTTGGTAGAAATCGTAAGAATTTGTTGTCGACCGGAAGTGAAGGAGTAACCCTTGGAAGATCGACGACACCGATTATTCTGTATTAATTTTCAAGAACAGTATCATTGCTGGATCTTTTTGAGACAAAACCAATTATAAAGGGCTTAATTGCAACCTTTTTTGGAGACTGGATCGTACCTATAAGGAAGAACCAGCCCGCCTAGCATGGCGAGGTGGTATGTTTATTTGTATTGAAATGCCTGTTACTGATTTTCCCTTTGTTTTTTATCCTCAACTCCTCAGATTAAAATACCCGATATACAGGTTATCTGTCGAGAACTTCCCTTTTGCCAAGATTTTTGAAAAACCAGCGATGGTAAAACCATTCAACAACGGAGTAGACCAGGCTGACGGCAAGTGAGATTTCGAACAGGGGGACATGATTGGCCTTGTAATTTTGGAGGCCGATATCCGTATCGAAAAAATAGGTGCCAATGAACCACACGATGAGGTAGCTGAGAAATGTATCCGAAAAAGTGGTAAACAGGTTTCCGATTCGCGGCAATAGCAACAGGTCGCCCGCATACCCGGACAGAGTAAGTACAATACTGACAAACAGGATGGACGAATAGTCAATATCGTAAATTATGCCCAGAATGATATACAGAATAAAGGTAACATAGATGAACTTGATCAGTACCTGATAGGTATGGTTCAACGGAAGGGCTCCTTTCCGGTTTTTGTTTAGTTTGCCACTGCCGGAATTTGCCTATACATGAAAAATCCGGCCTGTTTGCTCAGGCCGGATATGAAATATTACAGGAAGAGCATTTTCATGGTTTTGTTTCCGGATTTTCAGGATTTGTCTGAGTGTCCCGATATACATCGAGGCATTTAGCGATCCGAATTTAAAAATCACTTTTGTCAACTTTTATGCTATATAGAGGCCAGACTTTTTTATTTTGCCGGGGGGTTCAAGACATCCCACGCGGCCGGGTCTTCAGCTCCCAGGTACCATTCCGTGATCCCGCCGACGTCAGGATGGTTTTTGGCAATCAGTTCCATTTTCTTGCGCAGGCTGGTGCGGTCCTGGAAGCAGACTGTATATTTCTTTCCGTTTTCGATAAAGGTAAAGTGGGGTTCCCCGCTCAGGTCGCGGAGTAATAAAGGATTGTGTTTTTTTATCAGTTCCCGGGCCCGTTCAAAGGTAACCGTGGAACGGCTGCCGTCTTCTGCCCATTGGTAACCGAAAGCGGGCAACCCGACATACAGTTTGTGGGCGGGCAACTGACTTTCTCCGTATCGAATCACCTGATCCAGCCAGGAAAGCGGAGCACCAGGGCCAGGGGTGGAGGTGCTGTAGTTGTAAGTCATGATTTTAAATTCATCTGCAACCTGTCCAAGCCGCTTCCAATCCTGGGCTTTCGGCCCGTCCCATCCGCCGTCTGATGTTTTGGGATAGACGGAGACGGATAAAATTTTGCCATGCGCATGCAGTTTGCCGGAGAGAACCTCCACGAACTGCGAAAAGTTTTCTCGGTCGTTGCCTTTAATTACTTCAAAGTTGATATCCAGACCATCCAGTTTATTGGTGAGGGTGAATTGAATCAGGCGGTCGGCCAACTGTTCCCGTTTGGCTCCGGTGGCAATCAGCCGGTGCAAGGCCTGTGCCCCTTTTTCATAATCGCTCCATCCATCCGTATTGGAGACGGTGGCGATAACACGGATTCCTTTGCTGCGGGCGGTCCGCAGGATCTCCTCACTGACCGGTTTGGCGTATTTCATTCGCCAGATCTGTCCATCCGGAGCAAGCTCAAACCAGAACAGGTTGATGGAATCAATCGGTTGTTCCCTTAACACCTGATAAGCGGCGTTTCCACCCCAGAAAGGATACCAGACAGTTGTTTCCAATTCTTTTTCCACCGGTTCTTCCGGTTGGGGAGGAACATTTTGTTCAGGCGGTTCCTGGGGTTCTGGCAACGGAACTGGCAGCGGGACTGGAGGAACCCGTTCTTCTCCGGGAGTGGAAGGTTCCGGAGTACCAGGCGTCTCCCCGGGGCCGGCTGGCGCATTGGAATCTCCAGGTGAAGCCGGTTTACTTTTGCCTGCCGGCAGATGGTTATTATGACGGATGACAATTTCGTCTATGTACCGGGCTTCTGTCTCAGTGGATGGTTCGTTTGATTCGACCGAATCATCCGATGTAAAATCAGTAGTCTTCGATTCTTCCAGGCCGGCTCTCTCATCAGCAATTGCTGCCTTTTCTGTGAACTCTTTGGCCGCCGGTGCCTTATGATAAGACCTGGCATCTGAAGAATGCACAAAAAAATAGGCGCTTGCTCCGATCAGAACAAGAGTGCCTGCAATTGCGGAGACAAAAGCCGTTTTCTTTTTAAATCCTCTTCTCGTCCCCATTCGGCGTTTTTCCATGATTTCTCCTTTCGATTTTCCCAATAAATGCAATTTTTAGGAAATAAATAGAACGTGTTTTTTTATTGCCTGATAAAAGATTATTTGAATGAATTGAAGAATAAAAGAGGTTTTGTAAATACTTCACAAATATTTTAAAATGATGAAAAAATATTCGGAATTTAACGCAGATATGGATTCAGCCTGAAGCGGCCTGGGGAGTCAGGACAGCATTGATTGCATCCAGTGATGGATACGGTAATTTACTTCATGTGCCGCCTTGGTTGTCAGGTGATGCGGCTTGTTTGCCACGGTGAAATGGACGCAATTGGGCAAATGCATTTTGAGCAGATTGGTGTATTTGTGATATTGCCTGTTTTTCTGGCCGGACAGGATCAGGATGGGATGCTGAATGGCGGCCAGTTGCCCGGTGCAGTTATAAATTTTGCTATACGCAAAATATTGCCGGACATTTTCCGGATTGCCCAGACGGGCGGTTCGAAAAAGGCTGGTGAACATTTTCAGGCAGTCGGCATTGCCCCAGCAGACGGCCCGGGCCAGCAAAGGAAAACTGAACGGTTTGCACAGGGAAATCGCCAGATTCAGTTCCATTTTTAAAACGGGATCAGATACTTCTGACATGGCACTGATCAAAATTCCTCCTGAAAAGCGTTCCGGATGCTGGAGCAATGCTTCCAGCACAATGCTTCCGCCTGTAGAATACCCGGCCAGACAAGCTTTTTGGATACCAAGCCGGTCAAGCAGACGGAGCAAATCCTCTACTACTAGCGGATAAGTAAACGGTTGGGAAGAGGGAGAACTCAACCCATGGCCCCGAAGATCAAAACAAATGATGCGGTAATAGCTTTTGAGGTTTTCTGCCTGGTATTCAAAAATGCGACTGGTGAGAAGCGGGGGATGGATCAGGACAATTGCCGGTCCGTTTCCTTTATCCTCATAATAAAGCTTCACTTCGTCTTGATTTAAAAAAGGCATGTTTCTTTTCCTCCATCAATTATTTTTTTATTATGATCCCTGAGGAGGAAAAGTATGAAGAAAGCCAGCTTCCCCGCATGAAAGCTGGCTGCTTTTCGTTCAGGCACCAGGCATTTGAACGACCGGACTGCTGCCTGCCTGGCGATGGCGCTTGAGAAAACGTTCGATCCGGGAGAAGGATTTCTCCAGTTTTTCAATCGAGGTTGCGTAGGAACAGCGGATATGACCAGCCCCGTTTGCACCGAATACATCTCCGGGGACAACGGCCACTTCTTCCTCGATCAGCAACTGTTCGGCAAACGTGTGTGCATCCATGCCGGTTGCCGAGATGGACGGAAACACATAAAAGGCTCCTTGCGGTTCGTGGCAGGGAAGCCCCATATCCTGAAAAGCCTTGACCACCAGGCGGCGCCGGCGGTCATACTGGGAGACCATGGCTTCGCATTCAGCCAGTCCGTTTTTAAGAGCTTCCAAAGCAGCAATCTGGCTCATGATGGGAGCGCACAGAGCCGTATACTGATGAATTTTCAGCATCCCTTGCAGCAAGGGTTCAGGTGCGGCCGCATAACCGATGCGCCATCCGGTCATGGCAAAAGCTTTGGAAAAACCGTTAATCAGAATAACATGCTCTTTCATATCCGGCAGAGAAGCAAGGGAAACGTGATTACCTTTATAGGTCAATTCGCTATAGATCTCATCAGAAATAACCAGGATCCCTTGCTGTTTGACCCAGTTGACAATCGGCAGCCAGTCTTCCCGGGTCATAATCGCCCCGGTCGGATTGTTCGGGTAATTGACAATCAGGGCTTTTGTACGGGGGGTTACCCGTTTCTCCAGTTCCTCCACTTTCAACTTGAATCCGTGGCGGGCATGCGTCGGGACAGGTACCGGTTTTCCACCAGCCAGTTTAATACCGGGAATATAGGAAACATAACACGGTTCAGGCACCAGCACTTCATCTCCGGGAGCCAGGATCGCCCGAAAAGCCAGATCAATCGCTTCGCTGGCACCAAATGTGACCATAACCTCGTTTTCTGAATAAGAGAGTTCATATTGCTTGTCCAAATAGCGGCAAATTTGAGAAACCAGCTCCGGCATCCCCTGGTTGGAAGTGTAAGTCGTTTGCCCCGTTTCCAGGGAAGTGATTACGGTATCGCGGACATGCCAGGGTGTTGTGAAATCCGGTTCTCCCACTCCCAAAGAAATGGCATGCGGGTTCTGGCTTACCAGGTCAAAAAAACGGCGAATTCCGGATGGAGCAAGATTTTTTACCACAGGAGACAGTTTATCTTCGAGATTCATGGAGTAATCACCAACCGTTGATCTTGTTCGGGATCATCAAGAATAACCCCGTCTTCCTTGTATTTTTTCATGATGAAATGGGTCGTGGTTGAAACAACGGAATCAAGCGGGGCCAGCTTTTGCGAGACAAAGCTTCCCACACTTTCCAGGGTATCTACCTCAATGGCAACAGACAGGTCATACGCACCTGACATCAAATAGACATTTCGCACTTCGGGAAACTGGTAAATTCGCCTTGCCAATGCATCAAATCCAAAACCTTGCTGGGGAGTCACCTTCACGTCAATCAATGCAGAAACTTTCTGGATCCCGGCTTTTTGCCAGTTGACTACGGCCTTGTACTTGAGAAGCGTGCCCGTATCCTCCAGTTCCTGAATCAACGCTTCGATGGTTTCCTTGCTTTCTCCCAGCATTACAGCAATTTTGTCTGCAGACAGCCTGGCATTTTCACCCAGTAGAGTAAGGACTTCCTGTTGAAGGGAACAATTCATTAAACACTTCCTCACTGTAAGTAGTTTTTAAAATATTGAAACCATTATAACAGAATTGGAAAAAGAATCAAAAACCGGTTCCAGGGCAAAAAAAGCGGCTGTCTTCAGAGGACAACCGAATGAAAGCGCATACAAGAAAAGAGTAAAAGAATTGGTCAATTTCGGAACATATTTTTTAAAATGAAAAAGACGTTGGCAGGGCGCTCGGCCAGTCTTCGTGTGAAATAGGGATACCAGTCTTGCCCGTAAGGCGTATAGACACGCACTTTATATCCTTCTTTGGCCAGTTCGCGCTGCAAGCCGTTGCGGACGCCAAATAACATCTGGAATTCATAAAGATTATTTGGAATGTTTTCTTCCTTCAGCCATTTTTTCAGGTGATTGATAATAACTTCATCATGTGTTGCAATTGCCGTATAATTTCCATTTTGCAAATGAAGTTTTACCAGTTTGATAAAGTTGTCATCTACGTCCTTTTTATTGGGGAAAGCAACACTTGCGGGTTCCTTGTAGGCACCTTTTACAATTCGCAAGTTTGCGTTCTTTTTGCCTAACTCCAGTACATCCTGTTCAGAGCGGTAAAGATATGTTTGGATGACCAAACCGACGTGTTCTTTGCCGTAACGGTCAAGTAATGTATTGAAAATACGCAATGTTACATCTACACGTGGTGAATCTTCCATGTCAATGCGCAAAAAGTTGTTGGTTTCCTTGGCTTTTCTGGCAATCTGGTCAACATTGTCAAGACAGAACGTTTCATCAATATCGAGTCCCAATTGTGTCAACTTTACGGAAACATTGGAGTCAACTCCGGATGATTGGATCGCATCAAGAATATCGATGGATGCCTGCGTCGCCTCGATGGCCTCTTCACGGCTTTCCACACTTTCCCCCAGATGGTCCAGCGCGACAACAAGCCCTTCTTTGTTAAGGCCGTTGACGACTTCGATCGTTTTCTGCAAGTTCTCTGCAGCGACAAAACGGGCTGCTCCCCATTTCATGCCATAACGGGACACGACTGATGTAACCGCTTTATTTCCAGCCAAACCTAAAACCATCTTTCTTGACAAAGACAATTTGGTCACCAACTTTCTTTTAAAAATTTATTATTTAATCGACATTTAACAGGAAAATCACTTTCATTATAGAATTTGTCATGAAATTAAACAATAGTTTGCTATTTAGGAATTGATGTGAAATAATTTGTGGGTTACAATTACTAAAGAGCACTTATTGCCGAGGAGGGGGTTTATTCGTGATCGAATACAGAAATGAACCGTTCACTGATTTTTCCAAAGAGGAAAATCGCGCTGCTTTTGAAAGCGCTTTAAAGAAAGTGAAGTCGGAGCTTGGCAAAGAATATGACATTATCATTGGCGGCGAACATATCCGAACGGACAAAAAAGTCAAATCGATCAATCCGTCCAATGTGGATGAAGTCATCGGGATCATCTCCCATGCCGATGAAGAGCTCGCCGAAAAAGCAATGCAAACGGCAGCCAGGACTTTCGAAACATGGAAAAAGGTATCCCCTGAAGCACGGGCAAGTGTGTTATTTAAAGCAGCTGCCATCCTGAGACGCAGAAAACATGAGTTCTCCGCCTGGATGGTGCTGGAGGCAGGCAAAAGCTGGCCTGAAGCAGATGCGGACACAGCTGAGGCCATTGATTTTATGGAGTTTTACGGACGGGAAATGATTCGTTTGAGTGAACGCCAACCGCTCGTTAGGATTCCGGGGGAAGTGAATAACCTTTACTATATCCCCTTGGGGGTTGGCGCTATTATTCCGCCCTGGAACTTTCCGCTGGCAATATTGACTGGAATGACAACTGCTGCGGTTGTAGCCGGAAATACGGTCGTATTGAAACCGGCCTCCCCGACCAATGTGGTTGCTGCCAAATTTATGGAAGTTTTGCAAGAAGCCGGTTTGCCTGATGGTGTTGTAAACTTTTTGCCGGGATCGGGAAGCGTAATCGGGGAATACCTTGTCACTCATCCGTTGACCCGCTTTGTTTCCTTTACCGGTTCCAGGGAAGTTGGTTTGAGAATCAATGAACTGGCGGCAAAAATGGTTCCGGGACAAAAATGGATCAAACGCGTTGTGGCGGAAATGGGCGGAAAAGACGCCATTGTTGTTGATGATGACTGTGATCTGGATGTGGCAGTCGATGCGATTATCAAGTCAGCCTTTGGTTTCTCAGGACAAAAATGCTCGGCATGCTCCCGTGTCATCGCCCATGAGAAAATTTATGATGAACTCCTGGAAAGAGTTACTGCCAGGACCAGGGAATTGAAAGTGGGAGAAACAGATACCCCTGGAATTGACCTGGGTCCGGTGATAGATGATAAAGCATATAAGAAAATTCTGGACTACATTGAAATCGGCAAGGAAGAAGGACGCCTGATGGCAGGCGGCGGCAAGGGAGAAGGAAACGGGTACTTTATCCAGCCGACCGTTTTTGCCGATGTAGATCCGAATGCCCGTATTGCCCAGGAAGAAATCTTCGGTCCTGTGGTCGCCTTCATGAAAGCCAAAGACTTTGATGAAGCCCTGCAAATTGCCAATAATACGGTATATGGTCTGACTGGCTCTGTCATAAGCCGCAACCGCGATCATCTGGAAAAAGCACGCAAAGAATTCTTTGTCGGAAACCTGTATTTTAACCGCAAATGTACCGGTGCGCTTGTCGGAGTCCATCCGTTTGGCGGATTTAACATGTCAGGTACCGATTCCAAAGCTGGTGGACGGGATTACCTCCTTCTCTTTACCCAGGCTCAGGTCGTATCTGAACAGTTATAAAAAGAAGAAAAGGAACCGGTTTGAAGCCGGTTCCTTTAATATTGAAAAAGTTAAGGGACATAGCAGCCATTTGTAATTTAAGACAAAAATCCTTTTCCTTAATATAAATAAGGTTCTTACTTTGTGGATGTAAAAGAGTAAGAACCTTTCGTATATTCATTGGATTTCAACCCTGGATTTCGATGAGATTATATAATTTGTTAGCCAGTCTGCGCATTGGCATTTGATCCAGCATCAGCCATGCATAATCGGTTACTTCCTCTTCCTGTAAGGCTACCTTTTCAGCAGAAACCAAACGGAAGGCAAACCGAACATCGACATGCCAGTGTTTGGGCTCTCCTTTTTGCGGGTTTTCCGGTATATCGTGCAAATCAATATCAATAGGTACATTCGCTGGCAAGATCCGTTTGAGACAATTTGATTGAATACCTGTCTCCTCAAATGCTTCTCGCATACTGGCAGCAATCAGTGAATCATCCGCATCTTCACAATGCCCTCCGGGAAGAAGCCAGGTGTTCAAAATCTTGTGCCTGACATGCAGAACCCTATTGTCTCCATTCATAATCACGGCACTCGTCGTTACATGACCAGGTAAATTGGAACGTGACGTAATATTATGAGAAGTATTCATTGCTTTTAATAGAGGTTGGAGAAATTGCATGTCGGAACGGGTAAACTTCTCAGAGTACGCTGCAATTGCCTGAGTGATCTCTGAAAGTGGAATACTCATAGGATTGATTTGTCATCTCCTTTAACGATTAAAATAAGCCAGCCACGTATCAGCAATAATCTTTCTATCAGCATCAGCTACAGTATACAATCCCGGGGCTAAATCTTCAGTGATTTTTGAGATAGCAACAAGAATTTCAGCTTGTACCAGATAGATGTATGGCCCCACAACAGCTCCATGTAAAAAGTTAACTGCATTTCCATCCGCAAGCACATAAAAATAGTGCCCTACCGTTGAATAACGACTAACATGCGGTGCTACTGGAGTTATTTGATAAACTGAAGAAAGCTCGGCAAGTTCTAGTTCATCTTCTGATGATGTTACAGAAGCTACATAAGCACCATTTTTGATATTTGCAAAGTCTTCCTTGAGTAGAGAGTGATTACCTGTTGCACAAATAATAACTCCAGCACGAGATAATGCATGCTTTTTTTCTCGCACCACGTGATAACCAGCTGCTTTGGCCTGTGTCATTCGAACTGGATCCTTATCAAAAACAGTAACTCTCATATTTCTTGTATAAAGCATCTGGGCAATGGAACTACCTAGTTTACCATAGCCAATGACACAAGCTTCCATCCCGGCGAGAACGTCTCCACGACCTCGTACAAGCATCTCAACAGAAAAAGCTATTGACTGCCCAACAAGATAGTCTTCAGGAACTTTAAGTCTGCTTCGGGCAACACTGAAAATAGGACAAGGCAAGTTATCTAACTCTAAATAACGTTTATAACCATTTTCGGTATCTTCAACTACACCTATAATGCGTCCTGAAAAAACTTCTGCCAACTCATTTAAAACCCCTGCATAATAACCTCCAACATCAAGTAAGATGATATCTTGACCTTTTGCTCGCTTTTCTAAATAATCCAAGGCTAAGTCTATTTTAGAGAATAGTTGTCTACTTAAAGTGTCGACTTTTGTTATTTTACGAACTTCTTGAAGTGCATCTTCATTAATACTTTTTGGTTTTGGTAATACAGCTATCAGTTCGGTTTGCTCTGCAACAGCCCTCACAAAAGAGGGACGTTCCGGTAATAGGTGTGTAATTAAAAAACTGCTAAAACGGTATTGGGCTGGAAATTTTCGGATAATATCTTGAAAAAATGAATCTAGATGAGTGATTTCAAAATGTTCCATAAAAACAACTCCTGATTTTATCTTTCTGCTTTTTTTCCAGCTTGTCCGTACCGATGCGCACCAAGACATGCAGCGTCTTGGTGGTATCATTCCACCAAAAAGAAAGTTCCTTCTCCTCCACGATCTTCACCTCTGACTTTGATTCAGAAAAAACCGTGTTATAATATTGATTACCTTGTTTTTTTGCTGAGCCGCATTGTTGGCTTTTTTTTATCCCGCAAAAATATCAAACGACTTTCCGGCAATGATAATCTTTCCTTCCTCAATCTCTCCATGAACCACATCAATTAACGGCATCTTGACAATGACTTCCCCGTCTTTCAGAAGCTCTACGATCTTTACCCTGCGCAATGGCTTAAGGTCTATGTCGCATGTGATACAAACCTGATGCTGGCTTACTTCCTGTACTTCTTCATGATGGAAATCGATATACGGATGCTGCTTCAGTTCATCCATAAATGGCTCAACTTCATCGGCTTGTCCCTGGACAGAGAGTTTCAATTTCTTATCCTCCTTCTATAATTTTATCCACAGCTGCAAAGCATCGTTTTGCATTTTCTGAATTTCGTACCCAAATTATAGGTTAATTTTTAAAGAAGATTCAATATTCTCGTTGTTTAATGTCAGGTTTATACAAATGCTTAAATCCATTTATCATACCTTGCTTTTCCTTTTGATTTCATAGGTATAAACAAATTTGTTTAAGATGAACAATAAACAATCCGATTTTTCTAAATAAATGGTAATATGAAAAACAGTAAGCTGATTCAAGGTGGGATGTGAATGGAGTTTGACCTGAAAGATGATGCGATTCGTTATGTCTTGCGAAAAAGAAGGAAGGAACTGAATAAAAGCATGGATGATTTGCAAGATCATCTTATCTCCAAAGGAACAATCAGCAATATTGAGAAGGCAAAAGGAAAAGTCACACCCAAAATGATTGAAATCTACCTGGAGAAACTGGGCTTGACCGAAGATGAAGTCGTCAACCTGGCAAACGAAGCCACCAAAGAAATGAGCGAATATTATGACCAACTGGAAATTATTGAAACCATCATCGATCGCAGTTATCTTCCAACCGCTAAAAAACAGTTGCAAAAGTTCCAATTTGCCGATTATTATCCCTTGACTCCTTACATATGCTACTTACAAGGCAAGATTTGCTATGAAGAAAAGCAGTATGACCAGGCGGAAGACCATTTTTACCATGCAATCAAGCTTTGCCATCATTACCGCTTCCGCCCGAAGGACAATATCGTGGCTGCCTGTTATGCTGAATTGGCCCGCTGCAAGTATTCTCGGGAACATGTGGATCAGGCAATTCAATTGGTAAACCTGGGTTTGGATCGTTATGATGAAACAAAACGGAAAAAAGGGGTTAAGTACAGACTGCTGGGAAATAAAATTTTGTACTTGCTGAGATCTTCCCAGGAAGATCAGGCTGCCCGCCTGTTGGACATAGTCTGGCCGGAAGTGGAAAAACTGGATCACAGTTATGTAGATTATCCGGTGTTGAATCTGTACAAGTTCCGATCCATTATTTTACGGGATCAGAACTTGTTTACTGAGGCCTTACATTATTGCAACGAAGGCCGGCGGATTGCCAAAAGCCGCTGGAGCAGCAATATTGGACGTTATCTTGATTTTCTCATTATTGCCGGGAGCATTTTTTTAATGCAAAAAGAGTTTCAAAAAGCTTATGACCGCTTTCAATTAACAATTGATTCAGACCCCGATTTTCGCTCTCCCCGCAGGCATGTCGAGGCTTATACGTACCTGGGTATCTTATTCAACTCAAGGCAGGACTGGCAACAAGCCTCTACCTATTTGGATAAAGCAATGAAAATTGAACGGGAACATCCAGATCCTTTCCGATTGACGAAACTGCTTATTGTCAGGGGAAATGTCCATCACCTGCAAAGGCAGTACTCCAAAGCCTTGTCCTATTACCAAAAAGCAGTCCATCTTTCTGAAAAATACAGGTACAAGCAACGGCAATATACAGCCTTATTGAAATTAGCCGACTGTTTTGATAATCTGGACGAGAAAGAAAAATTTCGCGACTGCCTGGAAAGAAAATTCCATCTGGAAAAAGAACTCCACCTGAAAAGCGAGGTTGAGATTTATGAAATTTAGCACATTGCCTATCCCTTCCTGTCTTGTTGGTGACGACGATGACCAGGATTAAATGATGGGTGACGATGACGATACCGAATAGACTTTATCTCTCTTGAAACAGGGAAAAATATTTCCCTGTTTTTTTATTTTGTAAAACAAGAGAAAGTTCGTTTTTAATGATCCATAATCTTCTAGACCTAGACAAAATTTTGTTAAAATAGAGATAACAGATTTTTTGATGGTACTTAAATATTAAGTTGTTTACGAATAATTATATAATTAAGGGGTACTAAATATTAATTATATTTAAGGGGGAGTACACTATGGAAAATAAGTTTTTTTCTGAGCAAAGAGAGCAATCTAAAGTAAAAACTGCAATTTTGATGAAATACTTTGATGCTTGGTCAAAAGTTATGATTCCACGATCACGCTATAAAAGATTAGGTTATATAGATTTATTTAGTGGACCAGGGAAATATGAAGATGGAAACAAATCAACGCCACTTCTTATCTTAGAGAAATGTATTAATAATGAAAAATTACGAAAACAGATAGTAACCGTCTTCAATGATGCGAATCCAAAATTTTGTCAGAAGCTCAAAGAAAATATTGAGGCATTGCCAAATATAAATTTATTAAAATATAAGCCTAAAATCATGAATAAAGAAGTTGGAGATGAAGTTGCGAAAATCTTTTCAAAAATAAGTTTAATACCGACTTTGGCTTTTATAGATCCCTGGGGATATAAAGGATTAACAACCAACTTAATAAAAGCACTTATAAAAGATTTTGGTTCAGACTGTATTTTTTTCTTCAACTATAACAGAATTAATATGGGTATTAATAACCCAATAGTAAAAGAGCATATGAATGCTCTCTTCGGAGAAAAAAGGGCAAATCAATTGCGATTGACCATAAAAAAGATGGAACAAGAAGAAAAAGAATTATTTATAGTTAATGAACTTGCTGAATCTTTATCAGATAATCGTAAAAATTATGTTTTACCTTTTCGATTTCTTGATGAGCAAAAAGATAAAACAAGTCATTATCTTATCTTTGTCTCCAAACATTCTCTTGGATATACTATTATGAAGGAAATTATGGCAAAACAAAGCACCATAACAGATGACGGTGTTGCCAACTTCTCATATATACCAGTAAAACATAGGGAAAAATATATGAATGTTCAATTATCTCTTTTGTCATTATATGAGAGGCCATTGGACGCTTTAGGTAAAGAGTTAATAGATGAATTTAAAGGTAAGACGTTAACAGTAAAAGAAATATTTGATATGCACCATATTTGGAAACCATTTACTTTAGCTAATTATAAAGAGGCACTTCGCAGGTTAGAAGAAGATGGACTTATTTTGGCTGATCCACCATCTGAAAAAAGACGATTGAGGAAAGGGGTAAGAACAATGGGAGATACAGTTAAAATTACTTTCCTGAATCAGAACGGATGTTCCTCCTGAAAGTGTATTTTATTATATAATACGCCTAGGAGGGATAATATGGCTGGTAATTCAAGTATTGAGTGGACAGAAGCCACTTGGAATCCTATTACTGGTTGTAATAAGGTATCTGATGGTTGCAAACACTGTTATGCTGAGAGAATGGCTAAGAGACTTCTTGCAATGGGTAACCCTCGGTATAAAAATGGATTTGATGTAACACTACATCCAGATTTATTAGATGTACCGAAAAAATGGATAAAACCACGAAAGATTTTCGTGAATTCTATGTCAGATTTATTTCATGAAAAGGTACCTATTGAATTCATACAACAAGTTTTTAAAACCATGAATGAAACACCTCAACACTCGTATCAAATCCTAACTAAACGACCTGAAAGAGCGTTAGAACTTTCGAACCATTTACTCTTTACTCACAACATTTGGATGGGAACAAGTGTTGAAAATAGAAAAGTTATTCACAGGATTAATCTTTTACAACAAATTCCTGCCCATATAAGATTCTTGTCCTGCGAGCCTCTATTGGGTCCTCTTGAGAACCTTAATTTAGAGGGAATTCATTGGGTTATAGTTGGGGGGGAGTCTGGACCAGGTGCAAGACCTATGAAAGCAGATTGGGTTCGATCAATACGTGATCAGTGTTGTAAACGGAATGTAGCTTTTTTCTTTAAACAATGGGGTGGGGTTCAGAAGCATCGATATGGAAGAGAATTAGACAATAGAACGTATGATGAATATCCGGTTGAGACCTATTAAAAATGTGAGATGTCCAAGTTATCCCGATAATCAATTGCTTAGGGTAGTTGAAAATCGGGATTTTTGTTACTTGGCCTTTTAAAAAAGGAATCAAGAAATTGGTATGACATCACTATTCATAATTTGGTTACACTATACCTTAGTCCCAAGTAAATGGTTCTATCTAAAAAACAGATCGTCTAGAACTGAATCTTAGATAGAAAAGCCGACTTAAATTTATTGGAAGGAAATAAAGATCAGCTGATATT
This sequence comes from Thermoactinomyces sp., assembly GCA_049587175.1. GTDB lineage: Bacteria > Bacillota > Bacilli > Thermoactinomycetales > Thermoactinomycetaceae > Thermoactinomyces. The sequence goes on along the minus strand of JBAVDL010000032.1, from coordinate 1,012 downwards.
ACAGCCGATTTCTGAGAGTAAAGAATTTCGGCTTTTTTTGTGTTGAAATTTGCTTAGTGTATGATTTCTACATTTTCTGCCAGTACTTACTATATAATTTTTGTTCATAATTTTTGTTCAAATAATTGTCACAAATATGTTAAAATTTGTTCTCATCATTTCTATATAATGGAAGAAACGCAAACAGTTGGAGCTGATTGGCATGGAAGAAATGAAATCATTACTGCACGCGGTGATGGAGCGGCTTGATGTGCAGTCTGCCAATATAGAACAGATCAGGACTGATGTTTCCAAAATGCAGACCCGCCTGGAGCAGATGGAGAAGAAAATGGAACAGATCGAATCCCATGTGGGCGGAATAAACCAGGTTGTTGGCACGATGCAGGAAGAATGGGTTTTTTTTCAGCGCTTCAAGGACAGGCTGGATCAGGCGCTGGTGCAGGAAGAGGACTGGCAGGCCCAGATTACACAAGCTTTGGCTTTGTGTTCCCAGGAAAAGAAGGATGCCTTGAAAAAGTTCATTGACAAACACGTTGGGTAACCCAGACAAAGGTTTGGGTTTTTTTATTTTTTGCAATGATGTCGGAAAATTGAATCGGTGTTATAATGAAATAGATTATGATGTTCCCGGACGGAAGGAGGAAAAAAATGAGCATCAACGGGGTGGAATGGCTGCTTATTTTTGTAGTGGCCCTGATCCTGTTCGGTCCCAAAAAACTGCCCGAACTGGGGAAGGCAGTCGGAAAATCGCTTCGGGAATTTAAAAAGGCAACAAACGGTTTGCTGAATGATAACGAAAAAGAGGCAGAACCCAAAGAGAGCAAGACCGGTCAGGAGGAAGTAAAGAAAACGGGTCAGACTGAACATGAACGGCCAAAAGAGACAGAAGACAAAGAAAATAAAACCGTTCAGGCGGAAATGAAGAAAACCGGTCAGGCTGATCATGAACCGTCAAAAGAGACCGAAACCAAAGAAAACAAAGCTGTTCAGGAGCAAGTAAAAGAGCCCAACC
>JBAVDL010000031.1:0-3582 GCA_049587175.1 Thermoactinomyces sp. | reverse complement strand
CTACATAAGTTGGAGAAAGTTTTCTGCGATACCAAATTTCATTTAGGGTTATCCCCGTGCCAGGCGGCTGATCGATTTAAACTCAACCATTTCAATTTCTTTCTGTTTCGCTCTTTCCAGGATCAATTGGATCGCCGGAGGTTCCAAAAATACGGTTCCACTGATTCCTTGATCTTTATAAATGCACTTCTCATCCCATTCAAATCCATTTCGTTCCAGCCAGTTCCGGCAAATATCGGCCTCCTAAGTGTGACGGTTACGGACGATGTGATTTTGATGGTACATGGCTCCAGGCAAGAAATATCATGTTTTAAATATAACAGTAAAACAAGATAAGGGTAATTAACTTTGGGGAAAATCGGTTTGAGAACGAGCCGGGCTGTCGAAAACAGTGGGATTTCTATAGAAGTAGTAAACGAGTACAAACTCATGTCAAAACTAGTAATGATTTCCATTTTAATTTATCTAGTCTACCCTCTGGAAACTACAAAGTTTATTTCACAACACACCGTGAAGATGAGGTTCCCTGGCATATTAAATACAGAAGTCCAATATAGAAATTTATAATAGGTGTTCGCTGGATCCACTCCAAACTAAAAAGGCTGCCTGACATGGCGGCCTTTTTAGTTTCCTTCACATTAATATCTCACTAAATTTTTTGTTTGGATTTCGCCTTTAAAATAGCTACATGAAATAAAAAAACCGAATAGGTTCTCTTCATGATTTCGTTCTAATTCCAAAAAAGTGAAAGAAATGATACAAAAATTAACCAAGAAATTAAGCAATCACGAGAAAGGCGGAATAAGGACATCCCGCTGATATTGAATCCCACAACAAAAACCCCGCCACATCCGTGCAGCAGGGCTCATCAAGTCAAATTTTAAGCTCGCCCAATCTTACCAACTCGACAACAGCTTGGGAACGGCCTTTTACATTGAGTTTTTGGCATTACGTTACTGATGTGTACCTTTTTGCAAACTTTGGGACGGGTTATCCGAATGCCCCAATTCGTTCCAGGGTGTATCCATTGAGATGGTTATGTTGATTTCTATGACTGGGCGGCTACTCTGTTTCAATCCTCTTAGATGAGGTGTATCTATTGAGACTACTACTATTGGAATCGTTATGTGAAACGACCTGAGTTGTTTCAATCCTCTTAGATGAGGTGTATCTATTGAGACCTGATGAGCCTCATATATTACCAAAATAGAATGTGGTTTCAATCCTCTTAGATGAGGTGTATCTATTGAGACAGCGCTCGCTGTAACCGTTGTTATTACTGGCCTTCTAAGTCATTTTCCGAACACCTCCTTTTTCATACAAGATTTTCGAGTCATTTCCCTTGTCGTTTGCCAGTTGGAAATTCAGTTTTTCCTTGCATCATGCGGGTTTTGACGTTTCCGAACAACCCCCGGGATTTTTTCGAAGCACCTGGTGTTCGGAAAAAGAATATTCAATGCCTCTTTGATAAACCGATTATATCATAAATATATTTGGGATTGTAACAAGAAATTCTTCACCATCAATTGAATACTCTATATCAAAATATCAAACCTGCTTGGTCTCAAACTATCTCCATCATAGTTGATTATAATATTTACCAAACCCCTTTGTTCATTTCGTAATGCCCGAGCCCATTGATTTTCTATACTTTTAAACCTACTTAAGTTCACTCCTTGTGCTTGAGATACAAGATTATCTAAATTCGGTGAACCTCCAAATTGGTCTGCAATGAGGTGACCAGCATAATCACCTGGCAGCTTGCCTGGAGTATTGGCGGCATGTGGCAATCACTCAGTACGGTTTTTTTGTCTTAAATCTTCTGCAATTATTTCAACAATTCTGCCTCTACGGTTCGGTACGACATTAGCCCGTAAGGTCCCATTCGCATTGAAATGACTTCCATCAGTGATAATATCATCTCGGATATTCGTTTGACGAATTCGACCATCATCGGCGCTGCTCGAAAACTTCTGCAACCATTGGCCTAATGGTGTATCTCCAATGGTTCTTGGTGCGGTCATTGTCCCGTCTTGAAAAACTTGAGTAGCAAATGAGATGTTTCAGCTATTGATCCATTTGATAATCTGGTCAGAGATACTAGAAATCGCTTTTCCACCAAAGACGAGGAGGAAACCGAAAGTCGACGCGATGACAGTGTTTTTCCAATTAATTTTTCCTTCTTTTAGAAGATCCCAAAGGATTTGAGCGACGCCTCCACCAATTATCCGGGGAAAGGCTTTGCTCAGCCAAGGAACCACACTGCTTCCAGCGGTTCCAACTCCGGCGATCCACCCAAACAAGGCCGATATGCCTCCAGCAATCCCACCGATCAATATGTCTTCCAGCATTTCATTACTGAATAACTTATTTCCAGAAATCCAGGAGATGAATCCGCTGATGATCTCACCCGCCAAATTGATTTAAAATAAAATCCCCGCAGTAAACAGGATTTTGGATCAAGCGTTGCACAGAGGTAGCTTACCATTTCTTTCTATTTGATATTCAATCGGTTTAATTCGATGATGCTCCTTTTAAAACCCTTCATACGTACAACAAAAACCCTGCCACGTCCATGCAGCAGGGTTCATCCATTAAGATTTTAAGTTCACCCAATCTTACCAACTCGACTACGGCTTGAGAACGGCCTTTTATATTGAGTTTTTGCATTACGTTGCTGGTACGTACTTTATCAAAAAACAGGTAGAATCACTAATATCAATCGATGTTCATCGTAAAGGGTATCCTCATACAGGTGGGCATCGTATTTGGGGAAGATAGGAGGGAAAATTGTGGTACAATGGAAAGCTGTGAAACAACCAGCTACGAATAAAGATATTAAACGAATTGAGAATTATGTAGGTCAAAAGCTTCCGAAAGATTATGTGGAATGGGTTAAGATCTATCAAGGAAGTGCAAAAAGTGTATATGTTGATGTCGATGGAGTATCTCATCTTTTCGATCAAATTTTATCTGTTTCCAGAGAAGAAGGAGACGAAGATAATTTTTGTCATGTAATAGGGGCTTATAGAAAAATGTACCTTGATGAAGACTCAGATCCGACTCTTCCCAAAGGATTTGTTCCCTTTGCATTGGATGCACAGGATAAATGGTATTGCTTTGATTATCGAAAATCAGCAGATTCTCCCCCAATTGTACTAATTAACTGGGAAGCTCATTATGAGGATGATCCAGACTACGTCGTAACTTTTATAAAAGGATCGTTTAATGAATTATTGGAAAGCCTGTATGAACTTTAATTTCTTTAGCCAAATAATCCGACTAATTAATAGATCTTGTGTCCCTGAAATATACAACCCCAAGCCCTTTTCTTGTGAAAAAAGCTTGGGGTTTGTTATCAGCTAACCGTTCTTAAGATAGCCTGCTTAGGGATTAGGGAACTCTCTCCTTTTCCCCTGGTTGTTTGTTGGATCTGTTCCATGACATCCAGGGTGTCAAACTGTCAATCACATTGGCAGGTAGTACAAAGTCATTGGTATTTTATTCGATCCATATGCCAAATTACTTTACAACTTCATTCAAACCTTCTCGAATGAATAAGCTATGTCAATCCTTCCATCC
>JBAVDL010000030.1:0-11623 GCA_049587175.1 Thermoactinomyces sp. | reverse complement strand
TATTCAAGTCTTCAATTTCCCGTTGCAAGGTTTCGATTATCATGGCTGCACGTTCCTCAGTATCAACTCTTTGATGATTCTTTTATTATCTTAACCAAAAACAATCAGCCATCGCAACTTGAATCCGGCACTTCATATAAACAGCACGCACTTTGCCATGCCGACAATTTTGCCGTTGCACAAATCTGTCAGATTTGCAGTTTAAAAACAAATCTTCCTCTATTTCAGATGTGAAACATCATTATATTTTTGCACCAGCCACTTGCCATCTTCGCAATAGATAAGATGTGTGCAACTGGTATTCAGCAGGCGCCCGCTCGCCGGTCCATACTCTCCATCTGTTATAGCCTCCAGAAAAGCAGTTATGCAAAATCCATGAGCCACAATGGCAATTTGTCCGCCCGGATGCTGTTTGGCCAATGTCTCGCATTTGCGAAGAAACCGGTTTTGAACATGCCGGGTCGGTTCAATTCCGTATTTGCCCCCGACAGACTGGACCGTTTCCCAGTCCGGGTATTGGCGAATCAGTTCGTCCACCGTCAATCCTTCCCACTCCCCGCAAAACCGTTCCCGGAAATCGGTGCTGCAAGTAACCGGAAGCTGATGTTTGGCTGCAATAATCCGGGCGGTTTCCTGGGCACGCCATAAATCACTTGTGTAAATAGCATCAAATCTGGTTGATTGCAGATGGGAAGCCAGCTTTTCAGCCTGCTTTCTGCCCAGATCGCTCAGGGATATATTTTTGTGCCCCTGGATCCGCTGTTCTTTGTTCCATTCAGTCTCCCCGTGGCGAATCAAACAAATTTTTGTGTTCATTTTCAATTCCCCTCCACCCGTTGAAATTGCCGTTGCTGATCATTCCAGCACCAGACAAACGTTTCCATGACTTGTTGTTTTGCATCCAATACATCAACGGCAAGCAATTTCTCCGGTTCCTGCCCCGATTTGGAAATATGCAGCCGGTAGCTGTGGACTTGTCCGGGAAAGCGGAATGATTGCCCGGCATGAACCAGGTTTTGCCCGGTTCCTTTTATAAGGACTTCTCTATTATTATTCAAAATGAGAAACTGCTCTGCCCGTCCCTGGTAGGAAACCCGCGAACCAGCGCTTTCCTCCTGCATGCCTTCAAGCAGAAGATACCATGAATCAGGTTGATCATGCCGAAAAACCAGTCTGCAATCCGCTTTTCCTTCCGCAAGAATCCGGTTGCAGGCCTGTTCCAGTTCCTGATCAAAAGGGAGAGCAGACAGGATGTTTTCGTTCAGATGCCGGACGACATTGGCTTCTGCTTTTTCCCCCATAATCAGGATTGCAAAAGTCCAGCCCGGGTCATTTTCAGAAAAGGGCAGCAAACAGGCAAACACCCGTCCGTTTTCTGTTTTCCTCAAATCCTGGCGAAACAGGGTCCAACGCTCTTTATGCCGGTTTTCAACAATCAAATTGAGGTGGTTGTCTTCCCGAACCAACCGGGCATACCAGCCTTTTTCCTTACTCAGGATATATCGGGTCTGTGGATTGAGCAAGATCGGTTTGACCGGCTTTCTTATGCGATAACCATGATCAATGGCTTCCTGCACAATACTTATGTACTCCAGAATTTCATCCCCGTTTTGCGAATGCATTCGCGCTTCCAGTTCCGACTGGCTCGGAAGATACAATGTCTGTATATGTTCTCCTGCCAAAAGCTGGTAAAAGTCCAGCCGGTAACTCTGTCCGGGCTCTTCATGACTTAAAACAGCCAGGATTCTTTCATCCACACTTTGACCGTAAATATACGGCTGCTGTTTCAAATAGGCCTGCACCCTTGCATCCAGCAACAAATCTTTTACCGCCGGAACCTGATCAAACAATTTCCTGTTCAAATCGGTTTCTTCTTTAACAGCTTCGGAGTTCAAATCAAATGAAAACCCCTGGCAGCCTGTGCATGGAAGAAAAAACAGCCCCAACAGGATCGCCATTTGGATATATTTTTTTGACACCCTTACACCTCGTCAAAAATATTTTATATTTATCTATTTTATCTTAATTTACTCCTGAAATCACAAACCGGCACCTTTAAAGGTATAATAATCCGGGCCTGTGAACACATTCTCACAAGCCCGACACAAATCGCCAGAGCCCGCTCTATAACCGGTCAGACAATTGTTACCTGCCGGGACGAAACAATAATCGGGCGGGGAACACCGCCGACGCACGCGACCAACGTTGCATCGCCCCAGCGATTAACCTGGCAAACATAAACATACGTAGGAAAAGGAAAAACACCCTGAATAACAACACGAACCACCCGGCCAACATATTGGCGCAACGTTTGCGGAGCAAGTCTGGGTTGCTGCCCTGGAGGTTGCTGTTGCCCAGGCCTTCTTTGCCCGATCTGACCTTCCCCACCCATCCAGGTGGAGCTATAGGGATAATAATCCATCAAACCTTCTCCCTTCTTAGGTTATTCATACTTTTTTTATTCCATTTGCTATTACTTGGTGCGGGTAATCACCCAACGCCTGAAAACTGGGCAGTTTCTCCTCAGGCCTTTGTTTTTTGGCTGTCAATCGTTATAATTGACACGAATCATATTGGAGGAATGGTTGAGAGAAATGCGACTAAGAAGGAATCCGGAAGCTCCAAAAATCCTTTCCGCTCATCCGATGGTATTTCGGATTACGGAAGAAAACAAAGGGGAATGGCAGGGAAAATGGCATCTGCAATTTCCAAATAAAAAAAATCCCATTCATGTTGAACTGGGCACAGGAAAAGGCCAGTTTCTGGCAAAAGCTTCCACAAAATTTCCGGATATCAATTGGATTGGTATCGAGAAAATCCAGGAACCGCTGCTCAAGGCGGTAAGAAAGGGCGAAAAAACGGAAAATGGCAATCTCCGCTATATCTGGATGGATGCCATGTGGCTGGATGAAGTTTTCGAAGAGGGAGAAATCCAGCGGATCTATCTTCATTTCAGCGATCCCTGGCCCAAAAAAAGACATGCCAAAAGGCGCCTGACCCACCATCATTTTCTGAAACTTTACCGGAAAGTATTGGCAACTGGCGGTGACCTGATCCTGAAAACGGACAGCGTCTCCCTGTTTGATTTTTCCTTGCAGGAATTTGCCGAACATGGCTGGCAAGTGCTGGAATTGACGAGGGACCTTTATCACAGTTCATACCTGGAGGAAAACATCGCCACAGAATATGAGGAAAAGTTTGTTTCCCGTGGCCTGCCAATCCACTATGTCCGGGTAAAACCGAACCGGCAGCATCTGGCTGTTGATGATTGACTTTTGTATTGAAACCGATATAATTAGTTTTTGTATGGCTCAAACCTAAGAAGGGATTTGAGGATAGCAAGCAAACGATAGGTGAAGGGATCACCCTCACTGATTCGCCTCATCCGGAATGGATGGGTATCCGGTTTTTCGCCGCTATCCGGAAAACTTGGGTAATTCGCGAATCAGCACCCTGTCATTTGCGAAAAATATGCAAATGATGAAAGGAGCCAATAACCATGGCACGTTACACAGGACCAACCTGGAAATTGAGCCGTCGTCTGGGAATCTCCCTTTCCGGCACAGGGAAAGAACTGGCAAAACGCCCATACAGCCCCGGACAACACGGCCCCAACCAACGCAAAAAGCTGTCTGAATATGGCATGCAGCTTCAGGAAAAACAAAAACTGCGCCTGATGTACGGCGTGAACGAGAAACAGTTCCGCAACCTGTTTAAACGCGCGGGCAAAATGAAAGGGATTCACGGGGAAAACTTCATGAAACTGTTGGAATCCCGCCTGGACAATCTTGTCTATCGTCTGGGACTGGCCCGTACCCGTGCACAAGCTCGCCAGCTGGTAGTGCATCGGCACATTCTTGTAAACGGTCAAAAAGTTGACCGTCCTTCCTACCAGGTCAAACCGGGGGATGTAATCGGCGTACGCGAAAAAAGCCGCAACCTGCAAGTTATCAAGGAAGCAATGGAAGAACGTCAATACCTTCCGGAATACCTCACCTTTGATGAGAACAAAATGGAAGGAACCTATACCCGTCTTCCTGAGCGTTCGGAGTTGCCATCGGAAATTAACGAAACGATGATTGTTGAGTTTTATTCCCGTTAATAGATTGCTTTGTTTAAAAAACCTGAAGCCCTTGAACAAGGGCTTCAGGTTTTTTTGCCGAAAAACAGACAATCCCTGAACGGAAAGTACCATCAAATGTCCCGGAATATTTAAGCAATAAACCTCAAAATCATTTAAAAACAGCCATTCTTCCAAAATGAATTGAGAACGATGTCGCCAATATAAATATGCTCAGTAAGCAGTCCTATCCCTGAAATGATTCACACAATAAAAATTGATATTCATATAATATAAATATATCTCAATATTTTTATATTACTTTATACCAATTGAATATACTAATTGTTTCTATTTTTTGTTAAAATATAAGTAGTAGCACTATTTGTTAAGTTAATGTATTTCTACAGAATTCATATAATCTTACTACACCTGGACCTCATTTTCTCAAAGGTTAGGTGAATGTGATGAACCCTCCGAAGTTTGTGTTGAGCTCCCATGTTTTGGTGCTTAATTACAGCTCTGAAATCCTGCTTGTCAAACACCCGAAACGGGGTTGGGAAATTCCCGGCGGGTGGGTGGAAGAAGAGGAATCCATTCGCTTGGCAGCCATTCGTGAAGTAAGGTCACAAACAGGACTTAATATTAAACTGGTCAAATATTGCGGAATTTTCCAGAATTTGCGTTCTCATAAATGCTGTTTGCTTTTTATTGGCAAGCCAATCGGCGGACGAATTTCAACAAGTGAAGAAATTCAGGATGCCGGCTATTTTCCGGCAGAAACAGCAATGAGACTCATTTCCCAGCGAATTGTCAAACAACAGATCATGTATTGCCTCAATGAAAAAAGACAGCCTTTCATTGTTGAATTTTAATATACCTGCTGCATTCAAATTAATAGGAAAATAGTCGCAGTAAAAGCGGGCCCTTTATTTTCTTGGGCCCGCTGTTTTTTATTGCCATTTCACTTTGGCAAATTTCCGTTTCCCGACCTGAACAATCATGCCTTCCTGCACTTCGATCTGTAAATTTATATCGGTCACTTTTTCCTGATTGATCCGTACGCCACCCTGCTGGATCATGCGGCGGCCTTCCCCGTTGCTGGCCACCAGTCCCAGTTTGGACAGGAGAGCAACCACCCATATTTTCCCATCATCGAGATCAGACGGGGAAATTTTTGCTTCGGGAATATCGTCAGGCAAAGCCCCTTTCTGGAATACGGTGCGAAAATGTTTTTCCGCTTCATCGGCTGCGGCATCTCCATGATACATGCGTACAAGTGTACGGGCCAGGTGCATTTTGGCATCCCGCGGATGAATCTGGCCTGACTCCAGACCTTTTCTTAATTTTTCCACTTCATCGGCTGGCAAGTCTGTCGCCAGTTCAAAGTATTTCATCATCAGTTCATCCGGGATCGACATGGCTTTTCCATACATGTTATTTGCTTCTTCGTCAACACCAATATAGTTGCCAAGGCTTTTGCTCATTTTCTTCACACCGTCAAGGCCTTCCAAAAGCGGCATGGTCAGAATCACCTGTTCTTCCTGGTGGTATTCCTTTTGCAATTGTCTTCCCATCAGCAGGTTGAATTTCTGGTCTGTTCCCCCCAGTTCGATGTCACTTTTCAATGCAACTGAATCATATCCCTGCATAAGGGGATAAAAAAATTCATGAATGCTGATCGCCTGCCCGTTCCGGTAACGTTTGGCAAAGTCATCCCGTTCGAGCATGCGGGCAACTGTACACTTGGAAGCCAAATGGGTCACATCGGCAAATGTAAGCGGACTTAGCCAGTGACTGTTAAAATAGATTTCCGTCTTGTCCGGATCAAGCACTTTAAATAACTGATCTGTATAGGTCTTGGCATTTTTCTTTACTTCTTCTTCCGAAAGCTGTTTTCGTGTCTCCGATTTGCCGGTCGGGTCCCCGATCTGTGCCGTAAAATCGCCAATGACCAGTTGCACGATATGTCCAAGTTCCTGAAACTCGCGCAACTTGTGAAAAACAACCGTATGTCCGATGTGTATATCCGGAGCTGTCGGATCCAGTCCAAGTTTTACCTTTAACGGTTTGTTCTGTTCCAGAGAACGCTCCAGTTTTTTGTACAAATCATCCAGCGGCAAAATTTCGGCTGCTCCCCGCTTGATGATCTGTATTTGCCGCTTAATTTCCGCTTTTCTTCCGGGCATTTTTTCTGAGTCTGACATTGATCTTACCTCCTGTAATAAAATAAAAACAGATTAAAACAAAAACTCCATCCCTCAAAAAAAGGGACGGAGTTTGGTTCCGCGGTACCACCCTTGTTGGAAACAGACTTTCCCGCTTCATTTTTATAACGAACACAAGTGTCCGTGCGTTTAACCGCAAAGCTCCCAAGTGTATTTCATCGAAAGGCTCCTGCCGGTTCGCAGCAACCACCGGCTCTCTGAAAGGACCATCCTTTCGACTACTTGGCTTGTTCACAGCTTTTTGATATTTTCATTATTTTGGTTCAGTCAATTCAGTAACCGGATTATGCTATAATATTACCCTAGAATGAGGAGGGTATCAAGTGAATGAAAAGTAGATCAGAGAAATATCCCAAAAGGCCCAACCGCAGCGAACTGAAAAAATGGATGCGGCTTACTGTTTATTCATTGTTTATCTTTATACTGATTGCGGTGTTTGGTACAGTTGGGGTCGGTGCCGGCATTGTATCGGCAATGGTAAAAGATGAAAAACTGCGGGACAAGGAAGACTTCAAAAAGGACTTGAACAGTCTATTTGAAAACAGCTATGCCTATTTTTCCAATACGGATGAAAGCGGAAACCCGATTCGCATTGGTGCCTTTCGAAATGAAGGGGATATACGCAAACTGATCAAATCAGTAAATGATGTCAGCCCTCATCTGGTTGATGCTTTCATTTCTACAGAAGACAAGGATTTTTACAGTCATAACGGAATTGTACCCCGTTCCATTTTAAGGGCAGCTTTTCAACAGATAACCAATGCTGATGTAACAACAGGCGGCAGCACAATTACCCAACAACTGGTACGTCGCGTCATCCTTGAAGACTTTGACAAGGATCTTGCCCGCAAATCCAAGGAGATAGTCCTGGCGATCCGGCTGGACTCCCTGCTCGAAAAAAATGAAATTCTTGTTTACTACATGAACAGCGTCTATTTTGGGAAAGGCGCAAACAATCAAAATTTATATGGGGTGCAGGCAGCAGCCAACGGGATTTTTGGGGTGCAGGCCAAAGATCTGAATCTGGCACAAGCTGCGTATATCGCAGGCATGGTGCAGCGTCCCAATGCTTTTAATCCCTTTGGCGGAGAAGATAACCTCAAACGTGGTTTAAAACGGATGAAACTCGTTTTGAACGAAATGCTGGAAAATGAAAAGATCACAAAACAGCAGTATGATGCAGCTCTTAAATTTGACATCAAGAAATCGCTGGCCAAACCAACCCCTGACGCAAACGGATATGCCAACTACCCCTTTATCATGTACGCATTGGAAGAGGAAGCAGCGGAACTGTTGATGAAAAAAGACGGACTGGATATCGGGGCGCTGAGCGAACAGGGAAAATACCGGGCAACTCTGCAAAAATATATCGAACGTCTGCAAACACAAGGATATCATGTTTACAGTACAATTGACAAAAACATGTATGACGCGGTAAATAATGAAGCCACAAAACACCTGACCTTTCATCCCCGTAAATACGGAAAATTTGAAGACCATGAACAATTGGGGGCTGTCTTGCTCGATAACCGGACAGGTGCAGTGCTCGCGTTTGTTTCCTCAACAGATCGCAAAAGCAATCAAAAGGATCATGCCTTTGATGCTTTGAACCAGCCTGGTTCCTCAATCAAGCCGTTGATTGTTTACGGTCCGGCAATTGAGAAAAAGGTGGTCTCTCCAAATACAAAAGTACTGGACGAAAAAATGCCGCGCGGAGACGGATCCGGCTATTACCAAAACGCAAGCCAAAAATATCATGGACCGGTCACTGTCCGCGAAGCCCTGAAATGGTCATACAACATCCCGGCTATCAAGGTTTTCAACCATTTGGGCCATGATACCGGATTTGATTATTTGCGCAAGCTGAATATCCCCCCTCATCCCAACGATGGAGAGTCAGCGGCAATTGGCGGACAAACAAAAGGTTATTCCGTGGCCAAAATGACCGCAGCATTTGCCACTTTTGGAAACCAGGGAAAATACAATCCTCCCCATTTGGTATCAAAAATAACAAATGCTGACGGGGAAGTAATCTATGAATATGAAGTCGAAAACCAGGAAATATTTTCCCCGCAAACCGCCTATCAGGTTACCGACATGCTTCGTGATGTTGTAAGAGGCGGAACAGGCGTATATATCGGAAGCCGCATCAACGGATATGACCTGGCAGGAAAAACGGGAACCACTTCGGATGAAAGGGATTTATGGTTTATCGGCTATACTCCCCAAATTACACTTGGTGTCTGGAGCGGTTACGATTACAATTTCCCGATGTACCATAATGATCACTTTTCAAAACGGGCCTGGGTAAACATCTTTAAAGCGGCGGCCAAAGCAGCACCCCAATACTTTGACAAAAATGCACGATTCAGGAATCCGGGCGGTATCTTCTTAGGTGTGGAATGTCTGGAGTGTGACCGAATCAAAAAACATATAGAAGAGGAAAAGAAAAAAGAGGAAGAAAAGAATCAACAGGATCAGGACAAGGACAAACAAAACCATGACAACTATCCAAACAATCCGGATCAGCCACAACCGGAAGACCCACCTGATATAATTTTCCCGCCAGGTGATGACCCACCTGACGGCGGAGACGGCGGAGACGGCGGGGACGGCGGGGGCGACCCAAATAATGGCAACCGGCCTCCTGGACAACGAGAGTAATCATGAATATAGTATAAGATAGACAAAACCCCTGACACCCTAAATGGTCTGTCAGGGGATTTTGTTGAAAAACAGATTGTCAAAAGTTTGTATTACCGGGCAGATTCAACCCTGTGTTATAATGGTTTCCGTTGATTAAATGGAGGAGGGATGCATGCCAAATAATAAATACCCAAATTATCCCATCGAATGAAAAAAGTGGGGAAGACAACATGAATAGAAGAACTAAACGTATTGTTATCAGCAGTTTATCTGCAGTACTTGCCATGACAGTTGGTGTTTTTGGCGTTGGTGCCGGAATCGTTTCTGCTTTCGCAAAAGATGAAAAAATCCGGACCAAAGAGGCTTACGACAAAGAGTTGACTGGATGGTCCCAGACCAGTTATGCCTATTTCCGTTCAGAAAATGGTGAAGCAAAGCCGATTGGCCGGATGATTGCACAAACAGACCGGAAACTGATCAAAAGCATGAATGAAGTGAGTCCCCATATTGTAGATGCACTAATCTCCACGGAAGACCGGGACTTTTACGATCATAACGGAATCGTCCCCCGCTCCATTGCACGCGCTGTCTGGCAGCAAGTCATTCACAGTGATGTTGAAACAGGGGGAAGTACACTAACACAGCAATTGGTCAAGAATGAAATTCTGGATAATACCAAGAAAACCTACGAACGAAAAACCCTGGAAATCATCAATGCCTTGCGATTGGAACGATTCTACAGCAAAGATGAGATCTTTGTAAAATATTTAAATAGTGTAGAATTTGGTCCAGGTGCACATGGCACACGCATGGTCGGTTTTGCATCAGCTGCGCGCGGGCTTTTCAATAAAGATATCAAGGATTTGAACATTGCCGAATCAGCTTACCTGGCAGGGATGGTTCAACGTCCGTACGATTATAATCCCTTTTACGGAAATACGGAAAAAGAACAGGAAAAACATTTGCAAAAAGGGATTAAACGGATGAAACTCGTATTGGACAAAATGCTTGAAACCGGCTCTATTACCAAGGAACAACATGAGCAGGCCGTAAAATACAACGTGAAGGCCAATTTGGCGAAATCGGCCGATTTTCCCAATGCGTACGAAGATTATCCCTATATCATTACATCTGTAGAACGGGAAGCAGCACAGGTTCTGAGGGAACTGGACAAAGAGAAAGGACACAAAGTCCAGTCCTATAAAAACTATCTGGATGAGGTACGCCAAGGCGGGTACAAGATTTACACCACCATTGACCAGGAAATGTACGATGCGGTAAATGAAGCAGTTTCCAAAATGAAAATGCCTTCAAAAAACGGGCACAGCGAACAGATTGGAGCCACCATTATTGACAACAAAACAGGAGCCATCCTCGCTTTTGTGGGCGGCACCAGTTTTGAGAAATCAAATATCAACTATGCGCTGAGCGCTACCAATCAGCCCGGTTCAACCATTAAACCGCTTTTGGTATACGGACCGGCCATGAACGAAGGAATTATTTCTCCGAATTCCACGATTATTGATGAACCGGTCAAAAAAGCCGGCTCGTCGGACTACTATGTGAATGCCAACGGCAAATACCAGGGGCCGGTCAATGCTACTTATGCCTTGCAATATTCACTCAATATCCCGGCAATAAAAATCTTCAAGAAACTGGGAATTGAAACCGGCTTTGACTATCTGCGCAAAATGAATATGCCTCCGACCAAATATGACGGAGAAGCCTCCGCTTTGGGAGGAATGCGTGCCGGTTATACGGTATCTGAAATGACAGCCGGATTTGCGATGATTGCCAATAACGGAAAACATAACCAGCCTCATTTGATTGACAAGATCGTTGATGCCAACGGGCAAGTAGTTTACGAATACAGTAAAAACAAAAAGCCGAAAAGGATTTTGAAAAAGTCGGTTGCTTATGAGTTAACCAATATGCTCAGAAAAGTGGTTACTGAAGGAACGGCGCGTTATATAGGCGCCAGCCTGCCGGGCTACAACATAGCCGGAAAAACCGGAACCACCAGCAATTACTACGACTTGTGGTTCATCGGTTATACTCCGGAAATTTCGCTTGGAGTCTGGACAGGTTATTCCGATGCCAACCGCTCCGCCGACCAGCAATTGTCCAAAACGGCTTGGGTAAAAATTTTCAAGGCAGCCGCGAAGGCAAAACCTGATCTCATTAAACAGGGCAGCCAGTTTAAAAATCCCGGCGGAAAAGTTGAAACCAAATGCTTTGAATGTAACAAAGTTACTCAACCGACAGGACAACCGGGAATGCCGGAACAACCGGGACTACCGGGGCAACCGGTACAACCCGGACAAACGGGACAGCCAGTTCAACCCGGACAAACGGGACAGCCGGGAATGCCGGGATCGGAACAGCCTCAGCAACCTGGTACACCTGAACAACCCCGTCAGCCGGACAATTCCGGAACAATTTTTTCGCGGTAAGAAAAAGACGCCACCAAACATGGGTGGCGTCTCAGCTTGTCGACAAAGTCAGTTTTCATGACAGGTCGACAAGCTTTTTTGTCGAATCATTTTATATAGAAAATAGCGTTGGGAGATTTAATTATGTTATCCAAACATGGAAAAAATGGTCGAAACCAACTTGAAATTATAGCTTTAGATGATTTAGTTCCTGCGGACCATCTGGTCCGCAAGATTGAAGACTGTATTGACTTTGA
>JBAVDL010000029.1:0-1618 GCA_049587175.1 Thermoactinomyces sp. | reverse complement strand
TCCAGCAGTACCCTTGCTCCAGAACCTTTTTCGCGATTGACAATTATTACATGAGGTTGGGCTTAATCGCTCCACTCCTTCAAGTTGAGAGGGTTTCCTTTTTTTACGTAAATACCTGCCGTTCTACATACTAAATTAATCAGTATAAACGGCTGACTTACCAGTATACGTTTGACATAGGGAAGATTATATCTTTTGTGTCTCCATCATACAAATGGGCGCTGACAATGTCGCATTTCCCATTATACATGGATACAAGGCTGTTTAAACTGCCATTATATGATCTTAGAGGAGTAAGCGATGTATGTTTTCAATATTTTTACTTAATATATCCAAAACGATATCCTGACCACTAATCACTACCTGTTGTTTATTACTATTTTTAGACGCCTCCCTATATTCCCCTTGAAAGTTGTTTCCTTCGTGAACAATAAATGTTCTATTTTTTGCTTTATACCTTTCAAGTTCTTGTTGGTCCACTCTCATTTGTCTGCCAACCCTAAAAGCAGCAAGCTTCCCTTTTTTGATTAAATCATAAACTGTCAATTTGGATATCTTTAGTAATTGAGAAACCTCTTCGATCGTATATGTTGAGTTATTATTCACACGATCACTCTCCGTATAGTAAATCCTGGTGATTGGTTATGAAATCGTTTTAAAACCTCTTTAATAAAATTATATTATAATAGGATATGATTAATTATAAATAATATCACCCTGTAATGTTTGCAATTAAATTGTACAAAATGATTTTTTGAATCCAGTAACTAGAAAAGACCTATTTAAAAGGATGACAGTAATGGCTGAATTAAAACTGGAACACATATATAAAACCTACAAAAACAATATCCCAGCAGTAAAGGATTTCAACCTTCATATTAAAGATAAAGAATTTATTGTTCTGCTTGGACCTTCAGGTTGCGGAAAATCTACCGTATTACGTCTTATAGCCGGCTTGGAAGATCCCACACAAGGCAATATTCTGATGGATGGAAAATGCATAAATGATGTTCCTCCAAAAGATCGTGATATTGCTTTTGTTTTCCAAAACTATGCTCTATACCCGCATATGGATGTTTATCATAACCTGACATTTGGACTAAAGAGTCGTAAACTCCCGAAAGATGAAATTGATCGTCGTGTAAAAGAGGTTGCGCATATTCTGGATCTTGGGGAATACATGGATCGTAAACCAGAGACTCTTTCCGGCGGGCAACGTCAACGTGTAGCATTGGGCCGCGCCATTGTTCGCAATCCCAAAATCTTTCTGATGGATGAGCCATTATCAAACCTGGACGCAAAGCTTCGCACACAAATGCGTATGGAAATTGCCAATTTGCATCAGCGTTTACAAGCAACAACCCTTTACGTAACCCATGACCAGACAGAAGCCATGACAATGGCAACACGCCTTGTTGTGATGAATAAGGGAATGATTCAGCAAACGGGTACTCCCAAAGAAGTATATGAAAAACCTGAAAATGTTTTTGTTGGGGACTTTATCGGCTTACCTCCCATGAACTTTTTTACTGGTACCCTTTTGGACGGAAAAATTCATATTGATCCTGTTTCAATTACAATTCCGGAAAGAAAAATGATGTATTTACATGAGCAAGGC
>JBAVDL010000028.1:0-6727 GCA_049587175.1 Thermoactinomyces sp. | reverse complement strand
ACGTGAACGAGACAGCAGAGAATGAAAAAGAGCACATGCGATCGTATCAGAAATTGGCAAAAAAGCATCAGCCGCGCCCGAACGTGTTTATAAACTGTTTGAAAGCATTTGTCGTTGGAGGAGCGATTTGTATGCTGGGTCAGGCCATTTCCCAAATATATGTTCAGTGGTTTGGCTTTAAACCCGAAAAGGCAGGAGACCCGACAGTAGCTACTTTGATTTTTCTGTCATGTATCCTTACCGGTTTGGGGGTATTTGACCGTTTTGGACAATGGGCTGGTGCGGGAACGGCTGTACCGGTAACCGGTTTTGCCAATTCGATTGCATCGGCTGCCCTGGAGCACAGGGCGGAAGGTTTTGTGTTGGGAGTAGGAGGAAATATGTTTAAACTGGCCGGATCCGTAATTGTTTTCGGGACGGTGGCTGCATTTTTTATAGGGATAATTCATACGTTGCTGCACTTGATCAAATAGTCCGGGGGAGATGAAGATGAAGGGAAAAAAATTGCTTGGCCGGAGTACCTGGGAACTTGAAGAAGTATGTGTCCTTGCCAGTGCGGCAACTGCCGGCCCCATGGAAGGAAAAGGACAGCTCAAGGACCGTTATGACAAGATTTATTCCGATTTGTACGCTGGTCAGGATACATGGGAAAAAGCAGAACGCAAGATGCTGGAAGATGCCGTGGAAATTGCTGTTCAGAAAGCAAATTTAACCCCGCAACAGATTGATTTTTATTTGGCCGGGGATTTGCTTAACCAGAACATTTCTGCTTCCTTCTCTGCCAAGGCAAATCAAATCCCGTTGCTGGGGGTTTATGGAGCCTGTTCTACGTCCATGCTTTCCCTGTCCCTGGCTGCTGTACTTGTTGACGGTGGATATGCCAATTATGCCGTGGCAGGTGTCAGCAGCCACAACTGTACAGCTGAAAAACAATACCGTTACCCAACCGAATACGGCGGGCAAAAACCGGATACCGCCCAATGGACGGTAACGGGTGCCGGAGCTTGTGTATTGGGAAAAGGCGGCGGCAATATCTCGGTTCGCTATGCGACGATTGGAAAAGTTACCGATTTGGGAATAAAAAACCCGTTCGATATGGGATCAGCCATGGCTCCGGCTGCAGCAAAGACCATTCAGACCCATCTGGAAGATACAGGGCGAACGGTAGACGATTATGATCTGATTGTAACCGGTGATCTGGCATCGGTTGGATTGCCCATTGCAAGAGAGTTGTTGGAAAAAGAAGGTTATAATATGGGGCCAAAATTCAAGGATTGCGGTTTGATGATTTACAACTCGGAACAGGAAACGTTTGCCGGCGGGAGCGGTTGTGCCAGCAGCGCCATTGTCACATACGGCCATCTGTTGAGGGAAATGGAAGAAAACCACTATAAACGTATTTTGGTGGTGGCAACAGGTGCTTTGCTAAGCCCGATTTCCTACCAGCAGGGAGAATCGATTCCTTGCATCGCTCACGCCGTTTCATTTGAAAAACAATAAGGGAAGGGAGGGTCTCGATGCCTGAACCAATATCCTATTTGGCCATTGGGGATTCCTTGACGGAAGGAATTGGAGCCAACAGCCCGAATCATCATTTTGTCGCGCAATTTTTCCGTTACCTTCGGCATTCCGAAAATTGCCATGTTCGCAATTGGGGGATTTCCGGGATGACTTCTACCGAATTGCTCCATTTTGTGCAAAATCCCGCATTGCAACGTCTCTTGCCTCGTTTGACCCATTTGACCCTTACAACTGGCGGTTGCGATTTTATCCGGTTATATGATCAGGGAGAGCTATCCCTGAAAGAAGTGTTGAAATCCATGCGCAGAGTCCAGGAAAATGTTCGCCAGATTTTGTCGCTGATTCGTGACAAAAACCCGAAATTGACTGTTTATTTGCTTGGATTTTACATTCCCCTCCCCGCCTATGAATATGGAATTGAACAGGCCAAGATACTGGTACAGACCCTTAACCGGGTGTATACCAGGTTATGCCGTTCTTTTGGTGTCAATCTGGTTGATCCATACGACTGTTTTTTAAACAGAACCGATTATTTTTGTGATGAGGTACATCCAAACCAGTTGGGATATGACCAGTTGGCACAATTGTTTATTCAGTCTGTCAAACAGGATTCTTCTTCCCAACAGGCCTTGTAACAAGTAAAAAAACGAAGATGCCCGTTTGTGTCTGATTGCGGGGAACGGGCGGGGCTTTCCGGCTTGTTTGCTTTTGGATCACCGTATACCGCTTCGCCAGTTTCCCGGCAATCTTCCTGTTCAGTGGGAAAAGGCCGTTTATTCTTTACATATTCAAAAATAATACTACAGCCAGCATCGAATGTTTTTATTCAAAAAATCTCCCTGATCAAGGGTGTTTTTTTATTTATCAAAGTGATATCATTAAGATAACAAAATAATAAGAGGTGACCTTATGAACCAATTGCAGGAAAAACCGGCCTGGAAGATGAATGGATTTTTGATTCTGTTTGCAGATCTGATTTTGTTGATTGCCGCTGGTTTTCTTCTAAGTACTGGGAATTTGTTGGGCTTTATTTTGCTGTTTGTTTTTCTGGTTACTCTGCCGGGATTTACCCTGATTCAGCCGAATGAGGCACGTGTATTGCTGTTTTTTGGGAAATATGTTGGCAGTATTCGTGAGGACGGCTTCTTTTGGACCAATCCACTTACCCTGAAAAAGAAAGTTTCTTTACGCGTACGCAATTTTCAAAGTGATAAATTGAAAGTAAATGATTTGGATGGCAATCCGGTATTGATCGGGGCAGTTATTGTCTGGCGCGTGGTGGATTCAGCCAAAGCACTGCTGGATGTGGAAAATTACGAATCTTTTGTTGATGTGCAGAGTGAAACAGCCCTTCGCTCGATCACTGGCAAATATCCTTATGATCGTCAGGATAATTCGGAAACTTCTCTGAGGACGTCTCCGGAAGAGGTAACAGAAAATCTGCGTCTGGAACTGGAACAGCGGTTTAAAATTGCCGGCGTTGAGGTGTTGGAGGCCCGGATCAGCCATCTGGCCTATGCTCCTGAAATTGCTCAGGCAATGTTGAGACGTCAGCAGGCGCAAGCAATTATTGCGGCGCGGAAACAAATTGTTGAAGGTGCAATGAGTATGGTAGAAATGACACTGTCCCACTTGGAAAAACAGGGCGTGGTTCAATTGGACGAAGAAAGAAAGGCTACGATGGCAAACAACCTGATGGTTGCTTTGATCTCGGAAAGTGAAGCACAGCCTGTTATCAATACGGGCACCCTTTATTCATGAGCAAGGGAAAAAAGCGTTTCTTGCTTCGCATTGATCATGCTCTGTATTCCTCCTTGGAAAAGTGGGCAGCCGATGAATTTCGAAGTGTGAATGCACAAATTGAATTTCTTCTAAGGCAGGCTGTCAAGAAAGCGGGCCGCTATCCCAAGCAATCTGAAGATCATGAAGGAAAATGAGCAAAAATCTATTAATCTCGTCCAAACCAAATCACTCCTTTATTCATAACTAGAATAAAGGGGTGATTTTTTATGAGTACAAAATATCATTTTTTGTTCAAATCGACTGCCCATCCGGAAAAAATAAAGGCATTGGGTGGCAATATCCAGTATATTGGGCGATATACTCCGACTGTTATTGCCACGTTCAAACATCCGCAGAAGATACGAAAACTTCGTTACGATCCGGAATTAATCGAAATTTCCAGAGACCGGTCATTAAAACTCCCTTACTATAGAGTAGAAAAAGTTTATAAAGCATCCGCTGCTGCAACTGTTCCGATGGCTGTGAGCAAACAGGTACTCACCTGGAATATTGCCCGTGTAATCGGCAGGCGCCGGTTAAACAGCGGCAGCGGCGTAAGGGTCGGGGTGATTGATACGGGGATTGATTTGAATCACCCCGATCTGAAAACCAACATCAAAGGCGGCGTAAACATTCTGACCCCGCATGCTGCGCCACAGGATGACAACGGACATGGTACGCATATTGCGGGTATTATTGGTGCGCTTAATAATCAGTTTGGTGTTGTCGGCATCGCACCAAGGGTATCCCTCTATGCCATTAAAGTGTTGAACGCAGCCGGAAACGGGACGATTTCCAATCTGGTTCGCGGTATTGAATGGGCAATCGCCAATCATATGCATATTCTGAATATCAGTATTAGCGGGGGAAAGTTGACAACACCTCTGCTGGAATATGTAATTCAATCAGCAGTAAAGCGGGGAATTATTGTGGTTGCGGCAGCAGGCAATTCGGGTACACCTTCCGGAACAGGCGATACTGTCTCCATTCCTGCCAGAATCGGTTCTGTTGTTTCCGTAGCCGCACTGGACCGAAACAACAGGCGCGAACCTTATTCAGCAACTGGCAAGGTGGATATTTCCGCCCCGGGTTCCCGGATTTTAAGTACCTACTCGTATCGCCGGTTTGCCATCTTGAGCGGCACATCCATGGCTGCAGCCCATGTGAGCGGTGCCTTGGCCATTTACCGGGCAGCTTACCCGCACATGGGTTCACAGGAATTGAAACAAATGCTGTTTAGCCGGGCAATCGATCTGCCCCCGAAAGGACGGGATCCATTAACAGGGGCAGGCCTGGTTCAAGCCCTGTGATCTACTGGAGCAGTTGCACGAGAATTGTGGCAAACCCAAAGTAGATCATCAGAGAAAGGACGTCATTCAGGGTTGTGATCAGCGGGCCGGAAGCAGTAGTCGGGTCAATGTGGATTTTCTCAAGGAGAATAGGAATCATTGTCCCGACAAGAGTCCCCAGAATTAAGGTGAAGAAAAGGGAGATTCCGATAACCAGGCCGAGAAAAAAGTCTTTCCAGAAACCGATTGCTATTAAAATGGCACTGCTGCATACGGTGGCAACAATCGTACCGGTTATGCCTTCCTGACGGATGGCTTTGCCAAAGTTTTTGGGGGTCAACTGGTCAGTGGACAATCCCTGGATGGTCGTGGCCAGAGATTGTGTTGCCGCATTCCCGGTCATGCCGGCAATCATTGGCATAAATACAGTCAGGACAGGCAACAGATGGATGGTATTTTCAAACAGGCTGATCAGTTGGGCGGTAATGATACCGATTGCCAGGAGAACAATTAACCAGGGAATGCGTTTTTTTGCCGAACGGACAGGATGAACAAACAGTTGTTTGTCCGGATAAAGGGCTGACAGTTGCTGGATATCCTCCTGGGCCTCTTCAATCAAAACATCGATAATATCATCTACTGTTACAATTCCCAACAGCCGGTTTTTCTGATTGACCACAGGAATAGCCAGAAAGTCATAACGGCTTAGTATTTTTGCCACTTCTTCCTGATCCATGTCCACAGGAACGGAGATAACCCGCTCATGCATGAGATTGGAAATTTTTTCATCCGGCTGGGCGATCAACAGGTCGCGCAATGAAAGAACCCCTACCAGACGCTGACTGGAGTCAGTCACATACAGATAATAAATGGTTTCTGCAGAGGGGGCCAACTTCCGCAAGATCCGGATGGTTTCCTCAACGGAGTAATGATCAAGGATACTGATAAATTCATTGGTCATCAATCCCCCTGCTGTCTCCCCGGGGTAGTGAAGCAGCGCCCGAACCTTGTCGGCTTCCAGCTTTCTCATGTCACCCAGAAGAGCAGTTGTTTCCGTTTCTTCCAGCCCACTGAGCAAATCAGCCACGTCGTCGTTGGGCATATGATTTAAAACTTGTGCTGATTTTTGTGGCCCCAGGGCTGTAATGACCTCTTTTTGTTCATGAAGTTCCAACTCTTCCATCAGGGTGGCAATCTCTTGCGGCTCCAAAAAATTAAGCAAACGCTGCCGGTGAATTTTGCTTAACCGAAAAAAAAGGTTTGCCAAATCATAGGAATGCAATTCTTCCACAAATTCTCTAAGCGCCTGATTGTTTTGGGTTTGCAGGCAGGTTAACAATTTCTTGTATTCCTTGTTGCTGGTTGTTTGTTCGCTCATATAAATTACTCCTTGAAAAGAGATCATAAGCCAAGCATGTATTTACATATATTAGACCAAGTGTGATAAAACGGGAGGTTTTGCGAGATGAACCATTTTTTCTATCCTGCATATGGTTGGCCTTATGGCTTCAGATATGGCCAGGTTTCCCATGTACCCGGCTATTTTCCCTATCATTTTCCCTATGCATCCAGTTTTCCTTTTTATCCTTCTTATTCTTCCGGCTCTTGCGGAGGATTCCAAAGCCACGTCATGCAATGGCCAGCTTATGGAGCAGCATATGCTCCGCCTTATACAGGGATGTTATCTCCTATGTTGCCTCAAGAACCGCCGGGATATCAGCCGCAAACACCAATGACAGGAAATCAGCCGGCCTGGGAATCACCGGAATCGCCCGAATCTCCCTGGATGCGAGCTTACCATAATCATGTGGAAAAAAATAAGGAGAAAAAAGAAAAATAAATGCTTGAACAGATGGAGTAAAACAGGTCCTGAAAATCGCCTTCTTCTATATAATTTTCTACAATTAAACCCTTTGTTCCAAACAAAGGGTCAGCTTGTCGACAAAGTCAGTTTTCATGACAGGTCGACAAGCTTTTTTGTCGAATCATTTTATATAGAAAATAGCGATGGGAGATTTAATTATGTTATCCAAACATGGAAAAAATGGTCGAAACCAACTTGAAATTATAGCTTTAGATGATTTAGTTCCTGCGGACCATCTGGTCCGCAAGATTGAAGACTGTATTGACTTTGA
>JBAVDL010000027.1:0-40575 GCA_049587175.1 Thermoactinomyces sp. | reverse complement strand
GAATTCCTGATACAAACTTTGCTGGCGAGCAGAGATAATGATCAGATCCGGATTCAATTCACTTATTTTTTCGAAGTCGGGTTCTTGCAAAGTACCCGCATTTTCATATTTTTTGTCTTCATACTTTGACAAATATGTCGGGATATTGGACTTGGGCACTGCCGCAACTTCAATTCCAAGTTGATCCAGGCTGTCCAGGATTCCATAGTCAAACACAACAACTTTTTCTGGATTTCGGGTTACTTCTGTCTTGCCCAATTGATGTTCAACAGTGATTTTTTTTTCTGAAGACTGCTGTTGCTCCTGCTGTGAATTATTGCAGGCAACTCCAATCAAAGTTAACGAAAAAACAGCCAACAGCACCAATAATTTTTTCATTTTGTTCACCTTTCCTTTCATTGTCTGTTTCAGCTTTATGCATAATAAACACAGATTTGTTGATTATTGATGTTTTCTATAGCAATATCCATATCGTAAATTTCTCTCAGCATTTCCGGACAGATCAACTCTTTACTGGATCCGGCACGAATCACTTTTCCATCCTTTAAAGCAACCAGATAATCGGAATAGCAAGAAGCAAAGTTGATATCATGAATCACAATGCAGATGGTTTTCCCCAATTCGGCAACCAGCTTTTCAAGCGTTTTCATAATTTGCACAGAGTGTTTCATGTCGAGGTTATTCAGAGGTTCATCCAAAAGAATATATTCGGTGTCCTGGGCAATGGTCATCGCAATATAAGCGCGTTGTCTCTGACCGCCGCTTAACTGGTCCAGATATTTGTTTTGTATGTCTGTCAAATTCATATACTCAAGGGCATGATCAATCTGTTCTTGGTCTGCTTTGTCCAACTTCCCTTGCGAGTAGGGAAATCGTCCAAAGGAGACCAGGTCGCGGATCGTCAACCGAAGATTCAAGTGATTTTCCTGTTTAAGAATCGATATCTTTTTGGCCAGTTCCTCACTTTTGTATTGGCTGATTTCTTTATTGTCTACATATACGGTCCCGTTATCTTTGGAAATCAGACGGCAAATTACAGAAAGCAGTGTGCTCTTACCGGCTCCGTTCGGGCCGATAAACGATGTCAGTTTTCCTTTGGGGATTGTAAGCGAAATATCATCCAATACCGTTTTTGACCCATATTTTTTTGAGATATTTTTCACCTCAATCATAGTCGACTCTCCTTTAAAAGCAGATAGATGAAGTAAATGCCCCCGACAAAATTGATGATCACACTCAGCGGGGTTTCAAACTTAAAGATACGCTCTACAACCAATTGCCCCCCGATCAGCGCAATGAAGCTGACCAGGATCGCTCCTGCAATCAGGATGTTGTGTTTATAGGTCCGAAACATTTCATAGGCAATATTGGCTACCAGCAATCCCAGGAAAGTGACAGGCCCTACAAGTGCTGTTGAAATCGAAATCAGGACTGCCACTACGATCATCAATCGCTTTACCGTATAATCGTACCTTACCCCCAGATTAATCGCCTGATCTCTTCCCAGCGAAAGAACATCCAGATACTTTGAAAACCGTAAAAACCAGGCAAATGTGACTACAATCAAAACCAGGGAAATCCAGACCAGATCCGTGTTGACATTATTAAAACTGGCAAACATCTGACCCTGTACAACCAAAAATTCACTTGGATCAATCAAAACCTGCATAAAGGTAGAAAGGCTGTCAAACAGGATTCCGAAAACAAGACCTACCAGCAATAAAAAGTAGATATTATACTTTTCCTGGCGAAACAGGACTTGATAAAGAAGAATTGCAAACAACATCATCAGAAATACAGTAACAAGAAAATTCACATGGTTATCCATCATCGTAAGCGTTGAGGAACCCCAAAAGTAGATCACGATTGTTTGGATAAACAGGTAGAGCGAATCCAACCCCATGATGCTTGGAGTTAAAATGCGATTGTTGGTAATTGTTTGAAAGACGACCGTGGAAAGAGCAATGGAACTTCCGGTCAGCAAAACGGCCAATATTTTTATGCTTCTGCGCGGCAGAACATAATCCCAGTTGCTCCCCAGATCAATCAATAAATAAATGGCAATACACAAGGCTGCAAGAATTCCCAGAACAATTAATTTGACTCTAGCTCGCATACGCTCTGCTCCTCATCAACAGATACAAAAAAATCACACAGCCAATAATGCCAACAGTAAGGCTGATGGAAACTTCAAACGGATAAATAACCAATCGCCCGACAATGTCGCAACAGAGGACGAAAATCGCTCCCAGCAAAGCAGTATACGGAAGATTTTTCTTAAGATGATCTCCGTAAAAGATCGAAACCAGATTGGGAATAATCAAACCCAAAAAAGGAATCATTCCGACAGTCAACACTACTGAAGCGGTAATTATCGCAACAATGATTAACCCGATATAAATGACTTGTCTGTAATTCAAACCCAGATTTTTGGAAAAATCTTCTCCCATTCCGGCAATGGTAAATTTATCGGCATAGAAATAAGCAACAACCAGCAGTGGAAGGCTTATATAAAGAATCTCATAACGCCCTTGCATGATCATGGAAAAATCTCCTTGCAGCCAACTGGACATATTTTGGATGAGATCATATTTATAAGCAAAAAAAGTGGCAACAGAACTGATGATATTCCCAAACATCAACCCGACCAACGGAACGAAAATCACATCTTTCAGCCTGATTTTTTTCATGATTTCCATAAAAAGAAGTGTTCCGGCCAGTGCAAATATAAACGCAATACTGATTTTTACCAATATATTGGCGGAACTGAAAAAAAGCATTGAAATCAATATACCTAACCGGGCTGAATCCATCGTTCCCGCCGTCGTGGGAGAAACAAACCGGTTTTGACTGATTTGCTGCATGATCAATCCACAAATACTGATACTGATCCCGGAGATCAAAATACTGACTAGCCGCGGAATACGACTGATCATAAAAACATGCATCTCTTCCTGGTCAAACCGGAACAGACCACTTGGCGAAATCTCCTTGACACCAATAAAAAGGGAAAAAACGGATAACAACAACAAAACAAAAAACAGATATCTTTTTTTCATTCCAATCCCTCAAAGATCCAATCAACGCCAACGCGATTGATAATCATTTTCATTTAATTATATCATAACAAGTTTTTTTAACCTGTCAATGATTCTGTCAAGATTTTATAAAATTATTTCGATACCATATATTAGAAGCAGAAATTGAGTGATTGCCCAGGAAAGAAAGAGGAAAGATCCTGAATAATGAAGGAAGTTTGATTGGGGAAACTTTACCCACACAAACAGGTGGAAAAGATGATGCCGGGGAAATGGAAAACTGGATGCCGGCGGACCTAAATCTCTCCAAAAAGGGAAAAACAGCATTGGAAAACATATTTGCGAAACCGTTGCCTGTCAAATGAGGAGGAGGGGATCTGCTTTGGTCCCCTCAAACTATATGTATCCGTTTGGAACGGGCGGTTCTTGCGGCGGCTCCCTTTCACTTTCATCCTCGATGCCGCAACTCTTTTGAGAGTTGCCTTCTTCACCGGGCCAATAGTCCCTTGGAACCACCAGATTCATTTTTCCCATGGCTTTTTTTATTCTCCCCCGCCATCTCCGTCGCTGTTGTCTGAGTCGTCATAACCGTCAATCGGATCATCGCCGGCACTGCCACTGGAAGAAGAAACATTCCTGTCATATAAATAGCTGTATTTTTCCGCAAACGATTCCGGATAATACAGAGACAGAAAGAGAACTCCGCTTGTCACATCGTTTGTATCTTTTCCGGCTTTGACCACGTATTTTCTGTATTGGCGGCGAAATTTCTTAACATCGGTTCCGTAGTTGACGACATATTGATCTATCTGTTTCCGTTTTTGCCTGATTATGCGGATCAGGCCCCGGATCACTGGCTCAACCTCCGCTTTCACGGAAGAATGGTTAAAATATTTCTCCGCCAGTTCCTGGTTTGTACAACGCTTAAAATCTTCCAGTATGGATTTTGGCAAAGGATGCTTGAAAAAAGTTCCCCAGGCCTGATAACTGTATTTCGTCGGATGGAACAAAAGCATATACACAAAATCAAACCAGGCCCGCTCTTCATGATTTACCGGACGGTCATCAGGGGTATACTCCCGGGGTAGGGTTGTTCTGAAAAAGCGCCGGCAAAATTCATCATATTCCCGGGGAAACATTTGCATCTCCTGCCAGATCTGGTCTGCTTCAGTACTGTATGCCGGGACACCTTTCAAAACAGCTTTCATTATCATATACCGTTTCCATTCAAAAAATCGGTTTTCCCACTCAATAATACTTATTTTGTGTTCACGGATCACCCGCTCTTTTACCCGCTCAATATAACTTTCTGCCAAGGCGTTTTCCAGATGATAAACCAGTTTTTGCAGTTCCTGTCCCAATTCGGCATATGTCCGGACTCCCAAGCCGGGCAAGAGATACCTTTGTTTACGGGACTCTTTTTTCGCCGATCGGTACGATACGTTTACCATAATGCTTACGATGATAAACAAGGCCAACAAGAAAAAGGCGACCAGTTCCATCCTCCACCATCCTTTCTGTCTTCATTTTAATCAAAAAACAAACCGAGTGGAATATTTTACCCCCTCAGAATCATTTTTGAGTTTCAAAGAACTATTCTGTATTTGAATATGGCATTCTGACATAAAGTCAGTTTATTTTGTGATGAAGCACTTCTTGAACAATCAGGCATATGAAACAGAAAATTCGCCATTTGCAGTAGTAATACCGGCGTGAAAAACACCAAACCGGCCGCACGTTTTCCCGGCGGCCGGTTGGATTCGTCTGCGATCATGAGTTTTGAAGCAAAGCGTCAACAGACAGCAAGTTTATGTAGATGTTGTTTTCGTTTGGCTGTAATACAAGTATTGCTGGTGAACATCCCGGATCGCTGCAATTAAAGCTTGCTGTGCTTTTCCCTGATAAAAGGCCTCAATCTCATTCGTCAACGGTTCAATTCCATCCCTCAGACTGTGCCCCCTTAACAGTTGCCCGATAAACATTTGGGCATGGCCGGTAGCCAGGGTACAGGATGCGTTTAGTATAACGCCGTATTTCGGATCAATCTCCACGGTCAGAGTCAGGGAATCATAAACTGACCTGGCCGCCATTCGCTGGGGCAATTTGGCATGTCCCGCCAACATTACGCTTTTTCCCATACGATCTCTCCCGTAAGAAAATCCCGCAAGCGGGCTTTTCTTTCAGATTATCAAAAGATGACCGTATAATCCATAAACATGTTATTCAAATCGGAGAAAAGAAATATGTTCAGTTTGCAGACAAATGAATCAATACAGCTTGGGAGATAGTTTTCGTAAATCGCTTGATATTAAATTTATTGAAAAAATCCCAATCCATGCATGGAGGTATCAGTTGGGTTCGTGAATCTGCCTGAGTCTTGCCCGTCTGTAAGAGACGACAGGCGACCACCGATATTGGATGAATACATGAAAGGATGAAAACAGCTTATATTGTCCAGAAGAAAATAACTGGAAAGACCTGAGATCGACAGATGGACTTGTTCCAAATAATCATTTTTTCATGTACTGGTGCAATGGTGCGCCAGGCATTGGAATTGCCCGTATCGCATAGCTCGTTGTATTGAATCGAAGATTGTAAAACATGATATTAATTAAGCCTTAAAAAAACATGAGAGATGGATTTACAAAGATTAGCTATTCCTTGTGTCATGAAGATATGGGTAACTCGAGTTGATCCTACTTGGGGACGATTATTTTGACAGTAATCAATTAAGTAACTTCGACTCGCAAATGGCACACTATATTTTGAAAGAGATGGAAAAATCCGGCTACCATTGGAAGTCTGGTATTCCTGGTAGACAGCAAGTTCCGGGATTAATGTTGGGTTTGGCTGGAAATGATATCAACTGTTGCGTCTGCACAATCGTGAATTGCCTTCCGTACTTTTGGTTGAAGGACCAAAAGAAGCGAATGTTCTTCAGTATCAAAATCTCGATCTGGTGCCTTACAATACCTAATTGGTCAAATTTATTCAAATCGTACAATATATGATAATATTACCCTCCATGTTCCGGAAAATTCGATAAAAGATGTTTTGTGAGCTGCACGTCTCGTAGATATCCATTCTGATATTGAAAATATGCCGATGAAATATAATTACTTTGATTTCACAGTCGGAAACAAATTTGTCTGGGGACCAAAAACAATGAATTATATTGGTGCGGGCACTGGTTAACCGTCCAATAATTTTTCTCATGGACGAAGCGACGAGTTCCCTTGACACAATAATTGAAGCATTTAACTGACAAGCTTAAAACTTAGGTTGTACACAGATCGTCATTGACCATAGATTAAGCACAATAGTAGATTCCGATATTATTTATGTATTGGATCAGGGACGAATTATTGATTCATGGACACATTTAAAACTGATGGAAAATGGTGAGCACTACAGGAAACTGATATCTGCGCCGGTAATAAGTGAAGCTGTTTCGGATATAGCTCGGTGAGAACAAGATTGTGAGTTCAAATCCCACCATCTCATATAAGGGTCATCCTCTGACCAATCACCCCGCTACAGAATGGAAGTGAATCGTAGTTCTTGACCGCCCTTCTTTTAGTGTTAAGGATGGCTAAGTTTTCACAGCGGGAGCCTAATTTGTGATAAAGGCTCCCCTCCTTGAAAAATTTATTTGTTTATAGAACACAATTACTGTTATTTTGCACAAAGAATTCCATAACAGCTTTTAGACCTCTTTGATCCGCGCCGCTTTCTAGAACGAGGCGACCGCGGTGCGCCTTCATAATTCTTGCTACCATCGGAATCCCAAGACCATGACCATCTTGAACCCGAACAGCTCTAGTTGCTGAATAAGGCAACTCAGTAATGTCTTTCAACTGTTCCTCAGAGATTCCACGCCCACTATCTTTTAAAATCAATCGATATTTGGAACCATCTTCTGATAAAGAAGTTTCCAAGCTTATATGGCAGCCTTGCGGGTTATGACGAATGCTGTTTTGAACCAGATTGTTGATCGCCCGAAGCAGTAATTTCTCATCCATAAATTTTTATTTCTTCGTTCGACAGTTTCCATTCTATATCATACCGGTCATCCAATCCGTTATTTAAAAAATCTGCGACAACCTGTCTCACCAAAACCGATAACCGAATTGGTTTCAATTGCAAAGGTTGCATTTCATACTCAAGCATAGAGACCAAATTTAAATCACTTACGAGTGAGCCCAGTTTCTCCCCTTGACGCCGTATAATTCCCGCCTGTTGCCTCTGTTCCTCAGTCAAATCTGCATTATTCTCCCATTCGCTTGCATAGCCGATAATCATCGAGAGGGGTGTCCGAATATCGTGAGAAATGCCAGCGATCCAGTTGGAACGCGCTTGATCCTTTTCCTTTAAGGCGGATTTATTTTTTTGAAGTTTGTCCGAAGTAGAATTAATGCTTTGAGCCAAATCGCTAAATATCCCCTTCGGATCTAACCGAACGGATTGATTCTTGGGAAGATCGTGGATGCTATCTACAAGGGGGCGTATCTCTTTTATAAGACGCATGCCCATAACGACTGAGATCAGTAGGGGGAACGCCACATTGATGATTAGAAGCAGTACAAACCGCTGAGGCAACGACCTTACCCACTCGGATGGATAATTAAATTGATATTTCCAGTGGCTTTTTTTGGGATATCCCACTACTAACAATCCATCCCCATATTCCCAACTATAGACCGGATATTCCATAAATAATAATGGGAGAACTTCGCTATCTCAACTAGGTTGTAGGATCGTGGAATTTCGTCTGGAAGCTGATAGCCCCATTGAACATGACCATCTTTAGCAAGCAACATAGCCCACGCCTGTTTGTGCCGCAGAAGTCTGGTCGCACGCTCGTCGAGGTGGTAACTGTCCCCATGTCTGCTCAAGCCTTGGCCAACTTCCTTGGCCACACTCCTTGGAGAAGGATTCTGATAATCCCCAAAAACCAGCGTGCCCAACAATACAAGGTTCAATATAAGCAACAGTGTAGAAATAAAGATGGTTGTAACAACAAAGCGGCATAGAATACGATGAATTCCATTCACCTATTTTTCCCCTTCACTAGCAGCTTATATCCCAATCCTCTGATAGTCAGAAGGTAATTCGGTTTAGAGGGGTCAACCTCAATTTTTTCACGAATTCGCCTGATATGCACCATCAACGTGTTTTCATAACCATAGCTGTCATCTCCCCAGACTGCCTGACACAAGGCATCAATCGTAACAATTCGATCCCGGTTTTCATACAGTTTTTTAAGAATGGCATGTTCTTTAGCCGTTAGCGGTAACTCCTTTTGATCCTTACGCACAATGGCACTATCCAGGTCAATAACCTGTTTTCCTAACCGCAAGACAGGAAGAGGATCTTCCATGGGAGAAGAATAGACTCTTTTTAAAATCGCCATCAATCGCAACTCCAGTTCGCGCGGCAGGAATGGTTTTACCATGTAATCATCTGCCCCCAACCCTAGGCCAAGCAGCCGATCCTCGTCTTCACCCCGGGCAGAGAGAAAAAGAACTGGTATATTCGAAAACTGTCTGATCGAAGAGAGTAGCGAAAATCCATCACCATCTGGTAGCATGATATCAAGAATTGCGATATCCGGTTTGCTTTTGCGGCAGATTGACAAAGCAGAAGTACAGTCGGCAGCTGTGTAAATGCGGGAAAAGCCCTCTTTTCTTAAAAACCTTTCTATCATTTCTCGGATATCAAATTCGTCATCGACGATTAATATTTTTTTTCTTTTACATTTTCCATATCTATCACCTGGTTTCATTATACATTGTCGCAAAATATTTCTGATCACCGCTTTCAGTGTTGTTGATACAAAGGAAGACTATCCTTCATCGCCAGTTTTACAATGGATCAGGAATATAGTCATTTTTACTTTAGGCCATGTTCCTGTTTTTGGTATTTTTGTTGCACCACTTTGGGTAACTCCTCAAAAGAAATCTCTTCCCAGTACGTCACTCGCCGAAAGAATGTGTAATATAACTCGATATAAGCCCCTTTTCTTAACTTCTTCCCAGCTGAAAAGACAAGCTTTTTTTCCTTTCCATTCTCATCATAGGCTGTCACCTCATAGTCGTAACGTTCATTATCTTTAAAACCGGGACCGGTTATTTGTGTATAATATATGGTTTTTCCTTCAGGATTATCTGGTTTCGTGAACTCGGGACTGACAAAGAACATCCATGTGGATACTACAATCACAAGGATGAGCCCCAGTACCAGAAATATCTTCTTCATTCACATCACCTCCCAAGCACATCAAGATAAAACCCTCTCTCTTTTCTTTAACCAGCGAATAGATACCAAAGAAAAAATCACCACGTAGACCATGTTCACTGTCCAAAACAGAACAACTTGTATGTTTGTTAAGGGAGCCTGGCTAAGCGCGGATATGCCGATGGTGAGTAGCGAAAAGGGGAAAAATAGTCCTAGCTTAGCGGTATACATACTCAGACCGATTAATATACCTCACAGACTGATACCGATGGGCGTAGCAAAACTGCGTATCCGTAACGACAGCCCCAGTTGTAGAGCGATAATCGACAGAGATGCATACCATCCTCGTATGGTCCAACCGATCGTCTCTATAGGGAAAGGTTGTGGTAAAGAAAAAAAGGTACCCGCAAGCCAGTAGAGTCCCAAGAAAAACGCTTGCGTAAACAAGATTAAAATACTAGAAACCACCCATTTAGCAAGGTACACATGAGCAACCGATACCGGAATGGCTAAAATCATATGCCAATTTCGGTTGATATGCTCCAGTCTGCATAAATAAGAGCAGCAGATGGCAATCAGAATGGGCAGGAAAAACTCACCGTAAAACAGACTGATCTGAGACCACAAGCTGTACCAACCATTTCGCAGGACATCTTGATTAAAATAAAAATTCGCCCCCCCAATCAACAGGCTGATGACAGGAAGAACAGCAAGTACGAGGACGATCCGGGAATGCCGCAACTTCAACCATTCAGCAGAAACACTTTGTTTCATCAACTTCCCTCCTCAGATTTCCTGCCGAGATATATGAAGACTGCCAATCATATAGAACAGGACGGTCATCATCACCGTTACGATGATCATCTCGAATCCTACAGGCTGTGCCAAATAAACATTAGCAGACTCGGTGTATTGATTCGTAATTGGACTGAGATCCAAGTAATAAGACCAGATAAAAAGATGTCTGACGGTAGCAGGAAACAGTCCACTGGTCATTCCAATGAAACCACCCAACATGCCTAGAGATAGCGCAAAGGCCTGATTTTTGATGGCAAGAGAAATCCATTGTTGAAGAGCTGTAACACCGAGCGTAGTGAGCAAGCTTCCCCCTATAAACTGGAGGAACCATCCAATAGGAGGTGAACCAGGAAAATTTTTTAATTGGCCGAAAACAATCATGAGCACGGTTTGGACAAGAATGCCACATAAGAGCAGAATATTTGCACATATATACTTCGCTGCGTAGAGCTGACCGCGGTTCACATTGGTAGCTACAAGCATTTTCCAGGTGGATCCCTTATGTTCCATATCACAAATCCGGGAGATAACGATGGCCGAAAGAATCGGCATAAAAAGTCCATTCATGGAGGATGTCATAAAAATGATGGATTCCCAAATGGCATCATCTGGATTTCGGGCGATGGAACGGCTGATGGACATAAAGGCCCACAACATCTGCACAATAAGAATTGACACCATTATAACTCCTATTTTTTTGCGGCGTAATTTGAAATATTCGAGCCTTAATATTTTGATCATAAGCTTCGCTCCTTTCCCGTCAGCTCCAGGAAAATATCCTCCAAACTTTTCTTTTCCTCCTCGATTCGGGTGACAGGAATGTCATGTTCAACGAGTAACCGGTTCATTTCTGCTACTTCTGCGTCCCCAAGATGGTGAAATTCAAGATGGCTTCCTCTTTGGGTCGGACGGTAACCATGAGTGAGAAGTAGCCGCTCTGCTTTAACGTTATTTCCGGTTTTGAAAAGGATAGATATTCTACTTTTTTTTAGCAGACTTTCCATACTACCTTGAAACAGCAGATTCCCTTCGTTAATGATACCGATGGAGGTCGCGATTTGTTCGATCTCCGAGAGCAGGTGGCTGGAAAGGATTACCGTCATTTGATAACGAGAGGGCAAGGATTTGATCAGCTCTCTAATTTCTCCAATACCTGCGGGATCAAGACCATTCGTCGGCTCATCAAGGATCAGCAACTTAGGGAAGGTAAGCAAGGCCATGGCTAACCCCAGCCGCTGTTTCATTCCCAAGGAATATTGGTCAACTCTTTTGTTCTTATGATTCTCCAATCGTACAATGCGAAGGGCTTCATCGACGTTTTTATCTGGTACATTTCGCAGGCGCTGTATTACCTTCATATTTTCGAGTCCTGTCAGATGACCGTAATAGGAAGGCGATTCAATCAGCGATCCGATATGCTGTAAAATAAACTGACGATGTTTGCTCAAGTCTTTCCCAAAAATGTTGATCGTCCCTGCAGAAGGCTTAATCAGTCCCAGCAGCAATTTTAGAGTGGTGGTTTTCCCCGCTCCATTGGGCCCCAGAAACCCGTAAACTTCACCTTCCTGGACATGAAGATCAATATGATTGACACAATGAATCTCTCCA
Source organism: Thermoactinomyces sp. (assembly GCA_049587175.1). Classification (GTDB taxonomy): domain Bacteria; phylum Bacillota; class Bacilli; order Thermoactinomycetales; family Thermoactinomycetaceae; genus Thermoactinomyces. Next base: position 28,894 of record JBAVDL010000027.1, on the reverse strand, counting down.
TACTGTTTAGAAAGATTTTGCGTTTGCACAATCGTCGAAGAACTCATATGAAACATCAACTCCCTTCAATGATTTCTAATTGAACTATAAGAAATCAACCTTTCCCTATCCTGAAGAAAACCTTACAGCAACCTTAAATCTAAGTTTTTTGGGTCTGTCAAAATATAAAGTGATCATTACCAGGTATCGGAAGAGAGAACCTAGTTGATAATACCATCGAAGAAGACGGCCATCTCTGGCCCAGCGTGGGAACGGAACTGGGGATCGTCCCTGGGATTGAGGGCTTTTTCTTTTGCAGCCGAATGAATTTCTTGAGGTGGGGGGAATGAAAAAGGAGAAAAATGGTTTGGCATCAGGACAGGATCGAAACGATAACGGCCCGAAATGTACAGGTGAGCTTCGACCGATCGTCACCATTGACGGAATGAAGCTGGCGGGACAGGTGATGCCAAAGGGGAAATTCCAAAAGATATTTGAGCCAATGCGGCAAATGGATTTATTTGAATGAAAAAGCCAGGCAGAAAATCACCCTGGCTTTTTCTTGGCTCATTTTTTGTTCACTCGTTCGATCACTTTTTCATATTTCGGCACATTTTCTTGCATCCGTTGACTAACAGAATAATTCTTTCCGTATCGTTCCATAACTTCTTGTATTCTTTTCTCCAATGAAACCGCCTTTGCCTACGCAAACGGCCATGGAGGCAGGTTTTTGCGCAATTTCTTGTCCTTTCGGTACCCCAATGCATATTCTGCCTGCATGATTTGATGGATTTCCCTGGTCCCTTCATAGATGACGGGAGCCTTGGCATTGCGCATATACCGCTCTACCGGAAATTCATGGGAATAGCCATTGGCTCCATGAATCTGGACAGCATCAACCGCAGCGTTAAATGCAGCATCACAGGCGTACCATTTGGCCAGTGAAGTCTCCCGGGTATTGCGCATGCCTTTGTTCTTCATCCACCCCACCCGATAGACAAGCAAGCGGGAAGTTTCATAGCTGGCGACCATTTTGGCGATCATTTGCTGAACCAATTGATGTTTTCCAATTGGCCGGCCAAATGTTTCCCTTTCATGAGCATATTTGACACTTGCCTCAATACAGGCATCGATTAGACCAACCGCACCGGCGGCCACGCTGAAACGCCCGTTGTCAAGGGCAGACATGGCAATCTTGAAACCTTCCCCTTCTTCTCCAACCCGGTTTTCTGCCGGAACCCGGACATCTTCCAGAAAAATCTCCCCGGTGTTTCCGGCCCGGATACCCAATTTGTTTTTAAAACCGCGCGTTGTAACTCCGGGAAAACTCCTCTCCACAATAAAACAGGAAATCCCGCGATGTCTTTCATCCGGAGAAGTTTTGGCAAAAATCAAAAAATGGTCGGCCACATCACACAAGGAGATCCATGTTTTGCTGCCGTTCAGGATATAGGTATCGCCATCGCGGATGGCCCGCGTTTCAATCGCTGCAACATCTGATCCTGCATTTGGTTCGGTCAGGCCAAATGCCCCCACTTTTATTCCCTGGGCCTGGGGCTTGAGATATTTCTGTTTTTGAAATTCGTTTCCCCACTGCAAAAGTGTCATGCTGTTTAAAGCCGTATGGACAGAAACAGCCGTCCGAAAAGCTGTATCTCCTCGCTCCAGTTCAGCACAGACAATGGCCAGGGTAATATAATCCATTCCCTGGCCGCCGTACTGCTCCGGGATACAGACTCCCATCAGCCCAAGTTCGGCCAGACGATCCAGGATCGCCGGCTCAAAATGTTGCTCAACATCCCACTTTTCGATATAAGGCATAATTTCCCTGTCCACAAACTTGCGAACCAGCTTTTTGACAGCCAGTTGATCTTCTGAATACGAAAAATCAAACATCTCGTTCACTCCTTTTGCTCAGCGGGAGAGAAAACTTGCATCTGCTCCCATTCCTGGATTTTTTGATTGCTGTAACCGATTTCCCGCAAAATTTCCTTTGTATGTTCCCCCAATAAAGGAGGCGGGTTTCGATAGGAAACCGGCGTGCGGGAAAATTTGAGCGGACTTCCAACCAAAGGAATTTTCCCGGCTGTGGGATGTTCCATTTCTACCAGCAATTCCCGTGCTTTTATCTGTGGATCGGAGAAAACCTGATCCAGGGTTTGAATCGGAGCCGAAGGAAGATTCAACTTCTCAAACAGGGAAATCCAATATGAACTGGGATACTTGACCAGAATGGTTTCCAGTTTTTGAACCAATGTTTCCCGGTTGACCACCCGGGCAGAATTGCAGGCAAAACGTGGATCTTCCGCCAGCTCGGGACATCCGAGACACTCAGTCAGGCGCCGGAACTGGGCATCATTGCCCACCGCAATCACAATCGGTCGATCCCGGGTCTGGAAAAGCTGATAAGGAACAATGTTGGGATGAGCATTTCCCGAAAATGGCGGCACATTCCCGGAAACAAGATAATTGCTGGCCACGTTAACCAAAGAAGCAACACTTGCATCAAACAGGGCCACATCCAGACATTGCCCCTTTCCCGAACGATGCCGCTCCTCCAGGGCCCCCAGAATACCTGCCACAGTAAAAAGGCCAGTCAGAACATCCACAATGGCCACGCCAACCTTCATCGGTCCGCTTTCCGGGCTGCCTGTAATACTCATCAAACCGCTCAAGGCCTGGATCATGTAATCATAGCCTGCTTTACGGGCATGAGGACCATATTGCCCAAACCCCGAAATCTCTGCCACGATCAGGCGGGGATTGAGCTTGAGCAGCTGTTCCGGGGATAATCCGAGCCTGGCCAGGGTGCCCACCTTGAAATTTTCTACCAATATATCCGATTGCCGGACCAGATCTTTCAGAATAGCCTGGCCTTGCTCCGTTTTCAAATTCAAAACGATAGAACGTTTGTTGCGGTTTACACTTAGGTAATAGGCACTTTCCCCACCGGCACAGGGGGGCCCCCATCCCCGTGTCTCATCTCCCCCGCCCGGTGCTTCAACCTTAATCACGTCAGCCCCCAGATCCCCCAAAATCATGGTGCAAAACGGGCCGGCCAGCACACGGGTTAAATCAAGCACCTGAATCCCGGACAATGGACCATCCCTTTTCATGAACCCTTCCTCCTCGCCACGGCAAAAATAAAAGCCGGATAACCAGACGAAATCATTTCGTTCAGGATCCCGGCTCACTCCTGCGGCTGTTTTAACCGGCACAGTCAAAACTCGCAGGATATGATTTAAATTGTAATTATAATTATAGTATATTCTGATTATTTTATCAATATATCTGAAAACTTTTTGCTTTACTCTTACATTGGATCCATATAGACGGTTTTAAGCTGGGTATAGAACTCAGCCGCAGCTTTTCCCTGCTCCCGACTCCCGTTTCCAGAGCCCTTGTATCCTCCAAAAGGAGCCTGGGGTTCTGCTCCGGCGGTTTCCGAATTGATATGAACCATGCCGGCTTCAATTTCTTCAGCAAACCGGCGTGCCAGTGTAAGATTGTTGGTACAAATGGAAGCACTCAAGCCAAAGGAAGTATCATTTGCCAAGTGAATGGCTTCGTCGTAACCCTCCACCTGAAACAGGGCAATAACCGGGCCAAAGATTTCCTCCCTGGCAATCCGCGCATTCCGGGACACATTTTCAAAAATGGTCGGCTGAATATAAAATCCATGTGCCAGCTCCGGTTCACGAGGGAGATCTCCTCCAATCAGCAAATCCGCCTCTTCTTTGCCGGCCTTGATCAGTTCCAGGACATGCTCACGCTGCCTGCGGCTGGCACAAGGCCCCATAAATGTATCTCTTTCCAAAGGATTGCCAACCTTTAACATTTGTGTTTTCTTCACCAGCCGTTCCCTGAATGCTTTATAAACCTTTTTATCTACAATAATGCGGCTGGTTGCCGTACACTTTTGTCCTGTCGAACGAAAGGCTCCGGAAACAGCCATGTCCACCGCTTTGTCCAGATCGGCATCTTCCAGAATAATTAACGGATTTTTGCCGCCAAGCTCCAGTTGCACTTTTTTTCCTTGTCTGGCAGCCCGTTTCTGAATGTTTTGCCCGACTGAATTGGAACCGGTAAATGAAATTGCCTTGATCCCCTCATTGGCAACTATCTCCGCACCGGCATCTGTTCCCCTGCCAAATACACAGTTGACCACTCCTTCCGGAATACCCGCTTTGTGGAAAGCGTCGATTACATGATAGACTGACATCGGCGTCAGCTCAGCCGGTTTGATGACTACGGTGTTGCCATAAAGCAGGGCAGGTGCCATTTTCCAAACAGGAATGGCAATCGGAAAATTCCATGGTGTGATCAATCCTACCGGTCCAAGGGGCATCCGTTTCGTATACAGAAAGGTCTGTCTGGAAACAGACGGAATAACCTCTCCTGCCGGTTGGAAACCTTCGGCTGCGAAAAATTCCAGAATACTGACTGCGCGCAGTGTTTCCCCTTTGGCTTCTGCAAATGTTTTTCCTTCTTCCCGTGTCAGATCCCGTGCAATTTGCCCGGCTTTTCCCCTGATAATTTCAGCGGCTCGCTTCAGACAGGCAGCACGCTCAGGCAAAGAGAACTTTTTCCATAATGGAAAAGCTTCCTGGGCCAACTCAATCGCCTCTTTTACATCTTCTGCCGTACTGGCGGGAAAATAGCCAAGCACCTCCCGCGAATCATGGGGATTTCGATTGCTGCTGTACTCCCCGGCCTTCGGCTTCTTCCAGCCGCCGATATAATTGCCATAACGCATCCATTTTCCTCCTCAACTGAAATCGTGCGGTTTGGTGTAAATCCTCCGGTTGCCCAAACTTTCCTTCGAAACGGGAAGTTTGATGAAATAATACAGCCCTGCAATCCACCACAGAATCAGCAACATCCATTCGTAGGGCCACTGAAGGGAGGCCGGCATACCGGGCAGGTACAAAACTCCCAGACAACAACTGGAAAACAGTGCACCATAACCAACCCATAAAGATTTGCCGGCCTGGAAAGGCCGATGCATATCCGGTTCTTTTTTTCTCAGTACGAGAAACGAAACAGAAACCAGAATATAGGTGATCATAATGGAAAAGCTGCCCGCATTGGCAAGCCAAACCAGAGTGTGCCGCCCAAAAAGCGGAGCAATAAACGATATGGCGCCAACCAGCAGGATCGCATTGACCGGAGTCTTGTATTTCGGATGAAGCCGGGCAAATAATGAGGGCAACATCCCTTTTTGCGCCATTACATACAAGATGCGGCTTCCTCCGACAAAAAAAGCGTTCCAGCTGGTAAGAATCCCGCCAATCCCTCCAATAACGAGCAGCGTTCCGCCCCATGAAGTATCAAGCAATGTTGCCAGCGCATCAGCTGTAGGCAAAACAGACTGTGCAAGTTGTTCCCGGCCTATGGTACGGCCTGTTGCATAAACAATGCCGATATACCATACCACCGCCATTGACACCGAAAGGATCAGCACTTTGCCAATCTGTTTGAAGGGAAGGTTGATTTCGGCAGCGGTTTGGGGAATAACATCAAACCCGACAAACATAAACGGGGTCATGATCAGTACGCCGAACAATCCGGCCAGGCCTGTGAAAGAAGGAACAATTTCCTCCGGGCTTGTTGCAACGGGACCGCCGACGATCAGAATCAATCCGATGAAAATCAGCAACGCGGTACAGATAATCTGAAAAACTGCTGCCTGTTTCAGCCCGCGATAATTGATCCATGTCACGATCACTGTACCGGCCATACCGATCCCGGCCCAGGACAGATATACATCCCATTCGGCCACTTGCCATAAAAAACCGGCCTGGTAACCGGGAAATATATATTCAATTACAGTAGGAAGAGCTACCGCCTCAAAAGCCACAACTGAAATATAACCCAGTGCAATCGCCCACGAGGCAACAAAAGACCAGCGATATCCCAACGCCCGATGCAAGAACACACTGACGCCGCCAGTTTGCGGCATGGCAGCCGTTAACTCGGAATAAACCATCCCGACAAACAAAACCATAATCCCTCCGCCGATGAAAGCCAGGACAGCCCCCATCAGCCCCGCCTGTCCAATCCATTCGCCCGTCAAAACCACCCAGCCCCATCCAATCATGGCTCCAAAAGCCAGGGCCAGCACATCAATCCGTGACAACACCTTTTCTGTCTGTTGTTCCTGTTTCATTTATCCACTCCCTTGTACAGGTCTTCTCTTGAAACAGCAATTTGACAGTTCCCGTTTCGGGCAAACGATTTTCCCTTGATCTGACCCAAACCCGGCACCCGTTACAAGGTACAGGCAAAATCATCTGATCATAAAATCAATAGGGTTTAACCCGATAGCTCGGAAATGGATTTCTCCAGAATCTGCAATCCTTCTTCCAGCTGGGAATCCGGGATTGTCAGAGGCGGCAGAAAACGAAGTACATTGCTGTACATTCCTGCGCTTAAAATCAGTAATCCGTTTTCCCAACATTTTTTTACAATCCGGCCTGCCGTTTCTGATGCCGGTTTTTTTGTTCTCCGGTCTTCTACCAGTTCGATTGCTGTCATGGCACCCAATCCCCGTACATCCCCAATGATGGAATAACGATTCTGCATTTGCGCGAAAGCTTCAGTCATCCGCTTTCCAATGGCCTGAGCGCGATCTGCCAGTCTCTCCTCTTCCAGTACTTCCAGTACAGCCAGAGCAGCCGCACAGGAAATCGGGCTCCCGGCAAAGGTTCCTCCCAGTTGGCCGGTTTCCGGGGCATCCATCCAGTCAGCCCGGCCGGTAACCGCACTGAGAGGCATGCCGGCGGCAATCGATTTGGACATCGTTACAATATCGGCTGCCACTCCGTAATGCTCCATGGCAAACATCTTTCCGGTACGGCCAAACCCGGTCTGGATCTCATCGGCAATCATGGCAATTCCGTATTGATCACAAATCCGGCGAATTCCCTGCACAAATCGGGATGATGGCATAATAAATCCGCCTTCTCCCTGTACCGGTTCCAGAATAATGGCCGCAACTGACTCCGGCTGCACCTCTTTGATAAAGAGATCTTCAATCTGCCGCAATATTTCCCGATCCACCTCTTCCCGGGACATATTGGCGGGAGCACGGTAATAATCGGGATAGGGAAGCTTGTACGTATCCGGGGCAAACGGCCCAAACCCGGCTTTATAAGGGTTTACTTTGCTGGTCAGGGACAAGGTCAGAAGCGTCCGGCCATGAAAACCCCGTTCAAAGGAGAGAACACAACTGCGGCCTGTTGCCTTGCGGGCAATCTTTACCGCATTTTCCACAGCCTCCGCCCCGCTGTTGGCAAACATGGTTTTCTTTTTCCAGTTTCCCGGTACGATCTGATTCAGTTTCTCCGCCAACTCAATATAGCCTTCATAAGGCATGACGTGAAAACAACTGTGTATGGAACGGGCGGCCTGCTCCTGTATGGCCTGAACAACTTTGGGATGGCAATGCCCAATATTCTGCATCCCAATCCCGGCGGCAAAGTCAATGATCCGGTTTCCGTCAACATCCGTGATAATGGCACCTTTGGCCGATTGAACATACAGCGGCGCCACATGATATGGTCCGGGCGGTACCGCCTCCTGACGTCGGGCATGAAATTCCAACGACTGCTGACCCGGTAATTTTTTTAAACGGGCTGAACTCATCAGTGATCTTCCTTTCCGGTATCTACTTTTGCTGTCCCGTGTGATGAAACATTGCTTTTATCCCCCAAAAAACAAAACACCGGATGACAAAGCGAAAAAGCGGCTTGTTTCGCTCAGTTCTCCGGCTCACTCCTGCGGCTGCTTTAACCGGCGGGGTTAAAATCGCAGGATATGATTTTAATTATCCATGATTCTATTATATATATTATTTAATATTTTATCAATTTATGATTTTCATAATAATTAATAAATTGTTTTTATTGAATCATCACATGAAGCATCTAAAAAAAAGGAGGCCAGCAAACGAAATATCGTTTCCTTTCCTCCTGTCACATACAGTCAGATCAATCAATATAACGGTCATAGGCTTCAGTCAGGCTCGCCGCAATTTCTTCCAGGGATGCATTTTCAATATCATGGCGATGAAACATCTTCACAAGTTGCCCGTTTTTTAACAGCGCAAATGACGGGGAGGACGGAGGCATCTCTCCAAAATAGGAGCGGGCCCGCTCGGTTGCTTCCCGGTCCTGTCCCGCAAAGACCGTATACAAATGATCCGGTATCTTGTTGTGTTTCAGGGACATGGCAACAGCCGGGCGTGCCAAACCTCCTGCACAGCCGCACACGGAATTGACAACCACCAGCGTGGTTCCTTTTGCTCCCTCTCCCTGCAACGCCTGATCCACTTCTTCTGGAGTGCGTAGTTCTTTGAAACCGACACTTGTCAATTCATCACGCATGCGCTGAACGATTTGCTGCATCTGATCAAAACCGAAGTTTTCGCACATATCAAAAAATCCCTCCTTTTTTCTATTTTATCCCAGGCAATGTTTTCCCAAAAGCAGAAAAAATGGCTTTCAACCCGTTTCCGCATTGGTATTAACGGTTATCTACCTTTTCAGGCATCAGGTCGTGCTGGGCCAGCCGATGTTCCGCAATCTTTTCCCATTTGGTTCCGGGTTTGCCGTAATTGGCATAGGGATCAATACTGATTCCGCCCCTTGGCAGAAATTTTCCCAACACCTCAATATACTTTGGTTCCAGTTTCTCTATCAAATCTTTCATGATCGTGACAACGCAGTTTTCATGAAAGTCCCCATGATTTCGGTAGCTGAACAGATACAGCTTCAGCGATTTGCTTTCTACCAGTTTTTTGTCGGGAACATAACTGATATAAATGGTGGCAAAATCGGGCTGGCCTGTAATGGGGCACAAGCTGGTAAATTCCGGACAATTGAATTTCACAAAGTAATCGACATCCGGGTGAAGATTATCAAAGGCTTCCAGCAAGTCCGGGTTATATTCAAAATGGTAATCGGTCTTCTTTCCCAGTGCTTTTAAACCAAACTTGCCATTACTGGTTGCATCCACAGGTTATCCCTCCTTGTTGCAAAAGTTTATCTGCTGTTCTTGCCAATCAGTTTCGAACATCCAGTTGAGGCGGAATTTTTTTATAGGGAACAGGATCGACCCGGTTATTTTCCTTGAATCCTTTCAGGCGAAGGAGACAGCTGTCACATTCTCCGCAAGCTTCTTCTTCTCCGAGATAACAGGAAGTCGTTAATTCGTAAGGAACATGAAGTTCCAGGCCGCGCCGGATGGTTTCCGCTTTGCTTAAATGAAGCAAAGGTGTTTCAATATGAATTTTCTGCTCAGAGGAAACCCCCATTTTTGTTGCCAGATTAACTGTTTTGTTAAGTGAACGGATAAACTCGGGGCGACAGTCCGGATATCCGCTATAGTCAACCGCACTGACACCTGTATAAATATGTCTGGCACCAATAACCTCCGCATAGGCAGTTGCCAGCGACAAAAAGATGAGATTCCGTGCAGGCACATAGGTGTCAGGAATATCTTGCTTCACTCCGCCGGTACGAACTTCCAGTGTCCGGTCCGTTAGCGAACTTCCCCCGATATCCCCCAAAAAATTGACATCCACGATTTTGTGCCTGTCCTGAACACCATAGTGGGCAGCGATCTTTTTGGCCTGCTCAACCTCCCTGTTGTGACGCTGGGAATAGAAAAAGGTAATCGGATACAGTTCATACCCTTCTGCTTTGGCGATCCCCATGCAGGTGGTGCTGTCCAGTCCTCCGCTCAACACAATTACCGCTTTTTTATCCACTTTGTTTCACCTCGTCATACTCCGCGCAGATTCGGATCCCAAATAACCTTGTGCATCTGTAAATTCAACTTCACATGGCCCAGTTGATGTTTCAGCATCAGTCGGGCAAGTCTGGCCGGTTCCATCTGTTCCCATACCGGACTGAAAAGAGGAATTCCATTTTTCAGCTTCGTTTGAACAATTTTTTTGGCATGCAGAAAATCCTTGTCACTTGCAATAACAAACTTGACTTCATCATCCTCCCGCAACCAGGCGAAATTCTTAAGGATCATGCGCCTGTTTTCGCCGCTGGCGGGCAATTTATAATCTAAAATGAACCGGACTTTTTGCCATACCGCTTCATGGGATTTTCTCAACTTTACAAAGGGTTCCAGAGAAATGGAACCGTTTGTCTCGATATGAATATCTTCAATATAATCGATTTCGGCTAACGCCTTGATCAACTTCCCTGCTTTCTGCCCATGCAACAAGGGCTCTCCGCCGGTCAGGCAAATTGAAGGGTGCGGATACCTTTTCACATTTTCAACAATTTCGGATACCCGTGCTTCATACTCCGGCTTGTAAGGTGCATAACTATAGGGAGTATCACACCAGACACATCGCAAATTGCAATGAAACAGGCGAACAAATGTGGTGGGAAATCCGGCACGGGTTCCTTCTCCTTCCACCGTTTCAAATATCTCAACCACTGGCAGTTTCGGATCTTCGACTGATCCTGTATCCTGTTGCAAATACGGCACCTTCCCTTCCAAAACGTTTACGCAACACAGGCCAGAATTATATTCTACTTTGTCATACTATCAAACGCAAACACTTTACAGCAAGTATAGAAGCATTTATTAACGAAAGGATCAACTTTCCAATCTGTACTTGAATGACCGGCTGTTTCAGATGCAGGAAAAATATCCGGAAGCCATGGTTATGGTGCAACAATGATTAATCCGCAATAACCCATTCGACTTCAGCCTTTTCCAGGATATCTTTCCAGCAGGACGGAAGCCGGTCGGTAACCAACACATTGACTTCATCCAGTCCGCATACTTTATAAAAATACTGCTTGCCCAGCTTGGTATGATCTGCCAGCACAATAACCTGCTCTGAACTGGCGATCATTTGCTTCACTACCTCTCCATCCTCTTCATCCTGCATGAAAATCCCTTCCTCGGTTATGCCGCCTCCTCCCATCAGGCATTTATGGACACGGTATTCCTGCAATTTGCGAACCGTTTCTGCTCCGTAGATATATCGTGAATGAAGGTGAAAGATACCTCCCAGCATATGGAGGCGGATCCCTTCTTTGCCGGACAGAATGTCGGCAATGTCAATGGAATTGGTTACAGCAACCAGCCCTTCTGCCTCCAGAGCCTGGGCAGCAAACTGCACGGTAGTGGATGTATTCATTATCACACAGTCATAATCCTTGACCAGCCGGGCGGCTGCCCGACCAATCCTTTCCTTGATACCGGTTTGCAAATCCAGCCGTTTTTTGTAACTGTCCAGCTTCTTTTCCAACACTGGCAATACCGCTCCGCCCCGGGTACGGATGATGGCATTTCTTTCACTTAATTTCACCAGATCGCGTCGGGCCGTATCTCGGGATACCTGAAACATGTCACAGATTTCCTGCACACTGATCCGGTGGTTTTTTTCCAGGTGCTTTAAAATCGCGAGCATTCTTTCTTCCTGGTACATAAGTTCCTCCAACTTCCTTTTAAGCAAACATAAGTCATTTTGCTGTATCAGTAGACAAAAGAATCAGATTTGCTTATAATTACTTAAAGGAAAATTTCATTACTTTCCTGGCAGGGGGTTAGCGTTACCTGACGGGCGTGATAACCCCCATTTTCAATGCAACGTGTGGATGCGGATATTCTAGCCATAGACAGAAAAACCGTTTCCGGAACTCCTTCAAGCCTTCATTTGCAGACAAACATCCACTTGCATAGACATAAACAGTTTCAGCCCAATAAACCTGTGCAGCAGTACCAATTTCTCTTTACTTGCAAACTCAGGTTGTCTGCATGCGCAAAGCCTGGCAACCGAAGCTTTTTTCTTTATATCAATCCTTTATCATTTTTCCCATTTTGCTCGCAGCTTCCAACAGATCCGGCACAAACCGGATCATCTTGTTCACATTCATACGTGAAACAGGACCGGAAACCGTCAATGCCGCCACCAACCGGCTCCGTCGGGAAAAAATGGGTACAGCCACTGCTGCCGTTCCGGCTTCCCGTTCTTCCACACTCATGGCATAACCATCCTCCCGGATCGTCTTCAGCTGTTGCAAATAATCCACCTTGCTCACGTGATCCGGCCACTCTGACTCTGCCAATACTTCCTGTACCACCTGAGAATCTGCAAAAGCCATCAGTATTTTGCTGGAAGCTCCCACAGTCAGAGGCATCCTCGCTCCAATCGGGGCAACGCGGCGAATCGCCTGATTGCTTTCCACCGCCTGGATCCGAATCCGTTCCTTTCCATCCCGGATATATAAACTGACCGTTTCATCCAATTTGTCACGCAATCGCTCCATTTCCGGCAAAAACAGTACAGCGGGATCATCTGACCGGTTCAAATGGGCTGCCAGTTCCCATATTCGAAAGCCCAATTCATATTTTTCCGTTTGCTGGTTTCTTTTTACAAAACCCTTGCTCTCCAAAGTAGCCAGCAACCGAAAAACAGTACTCTTGTTTAATCCGGTGCGTTCTGCAATTTCCATCATACCCAGCTGTGTTTTATCTACAAAGCAAAGCAAAATATCTAAAGCCCTTTCCGCGGCTCTGACTGTCGACTTTTTTTCTCCGCTCAATATTAAACCCTCCGTGTTTCACTCTATGAAACATGTTTTCTAAATATTATACTCCTCTCAACTGGACAAGAAAACGGATATTTTGGGGCAAATCAGGAGATGTGTCCATAAATATAATGAGTCAGGTACAGTTGCTTTTCGAAATTTTCGCCCTGTCTTTTCGTTTTTTTTTCAAATAACCTATACAATTATTTAAAAAAATTGTATAATGGATGCGGATTTAGAAACCTGGTTTCGTCTGATGAAACAAGCAATGAACCATGTAAACCATTTTATTTTTCCAAATAATGATTTTCAGCAAAATATGGTTTTTAGTCAAAAAAATATCCTTAATTGGACTTTTCACTATTTCCAAAGGAGGTATTCCTGATGGCCAAAGATTTGTACAATGTACGCTCCAGGCTGAAAGTCGGCGGCAAGGAATATGTATATTACAGCCTGAACAAGCTTGAGGAGCAGGGAGTAGGCGAAATTTCCAAACTTCCCTTTTCCATCAAGGTATTGCTGGAAGCGGCCGTCCGCCAATATGACGGCAAATCAGTAACCAGGGATCATATCGAACAACTGGCTTCATGGACAAAAAATCAATCGGACAAGGAAATTGCTTTCAAACCGGCCCGAATTGTCTTGCAAGATTTTACAGGAGTTCCGGCAGTTGTTGACCTGGCAGCCCTTCGCTCTGCCATGGCCAGGGTCGGCGGCAATCCGGAACGGATTAATCCGCACATTCCTGTGGATCTGGTAATCGACCACTCCGTCATGGTTGACCGGGCAGGTACAGAAGATGCCCTTGCTTATAATATGGATTTGGAATTCAAGCGGAACGAAGAGCGTTATCGTTTGTTGCGCTGGGCTTCTGAATCGCTGGACAATTTCCGTGCTGTACCGCCGGCTACCGGAATTGTGCACCAGGTAAACCTGGAATACCTGGCACGTGTAGCCCAAACACGGGAAGAAAATGGGGAAACCGTTGTATTCCCTGATTCTCTCGTAGGAACCGACTCCCATACCACCATGATTAACGGTCTTGGCGTTGTTGGCTGGGGCGTTGGCGGAATCGAGGCAGAAGCATGTATGCTGGGACAGCCTCTATACTTCATTACTCCGCAGGTTGTCGGTTTCAAATTGACCGGAAAACTGGCGGAAGGCGCAACCGCTACCGACCTGGCTTTAACCGTTACGGAAATGCTGCGTAAAAAAGGCGTAGTCGGCAAGTTCGTCGAATTCTATGGCCCCGGATTATCCAATCTCAATCTGGCAGACCGGGCAACGGTTGCCAATATGGCACCTGAATACGGGGCAACGGTCGGATTTTTCCCGGTTGACGAAGAATCCCTGAATTACCTCAAAAATACGGGACGCGACGAAAAACTCATTGAATTGATCAGAGAGTACTATCAGGCACAAGGCCTGTTCCGTACCGATAACACGCCGGAGCCCAGCTTCAGCGACACCATCGAACTGGATCTTGGCACGGTTGTTCCCAGTCTGTCCGGACCCAAACGCCCGCAAGACCGGATCGAACTGACAAACATGAAACAAGCATGGAATGAAACCTTGCGTAAACCGATTGATGAACGCGGTTTTGGCCTGTCTGACCAGGAAATCAGCAAATCGGTACAAGTAACCCGGGAAGACGGAACCACTTATGAACTGAAACAGGGAGCAGTGGTCATTGCTGCCATTACCAGCTGCACCAACACTTCCAACCCGTCTGTCATGCTGGGTGCAGGTCTGGTCGCCAAAAAAGCCGTAGAAAAAGGGTTGCAGGTACCTGCCTATGTAAAAAGCAGTCTAACACCCGGTTCCAGGGTGGTAACCGAGTACCTGACACAATCCGGATTGCTTGAGCCTCTTGCCAAACTCGGCTTTAACGTGGCCGGTTACGGATGTGCAACCTGTATCGGAAACAGCGGCCCGTTAGCCGATGATGTAAGCAAAGCGATTGAAGAAAATGATTTGACCGTTGCTTCTGTATTGTCCGGAAACCGGAACTTCGAAGGCCGGATTCACGCGCTGGTCAAAGCAAACTATCTTGCTTCTCCGCCGCTTGTTGTAGCCTACGCCCTGGCCGGAACAGTCAATATTGACTTTGAAAAGGAACCAATTGGTTACGGCAAGGATCAACAACCTGTCTATCTGAAAGATATTTGGCCAAGTTCCCAGGAAATCAGCCAGGTCATGAGCGAAGCACTCAAGGCAGAACATTTCCGCAAACAGTACAGCAAGGTATTTGAAGCCAATGAACGATGGAATCAATTGCCCACTCCCAAAGGAGTCCTTTACGAATGGGATGAAAAGTCAACCTATATCCAGGAACCGCCTTTCTTTGTCGATATGTCGGTTGAAGCTGAAGAAATTTCCCCTATCAAAGGTGCACGTTGCCTTGCCCTGTTAAATGATTCAGTCACCACAGACCATATTTCACCAGCCGGAAGTATTGTTCCCGACAGCCCGGCCGGAAAATATCTGCAAGAAAATGGCGTTGCCGTAAAAGATTTCAACTCTTACGGTTCCCGTCGCGGAAATGACCGGGTCATGACTCGCGGTACCTTCGCCAACATCCGGATTCGCAACCAGATCGTCCCCGGTTCGGAAGGCGGCGTTACCAAACACATCCCAAGCGGCCAGGTTATGTCCATCTATGATGCGGCCATGAAGTACAAAGAAGAAAACACACCGCTCATCGTTATTGCCGGAAAAGAATACGGTACAGGAAGTTCCCGTGACTGGGCTGCAAAAGGAACCAACCTGCTGGGGGTAAAAGCCGTCATTGCGGAAAGTTTTGAGCGGATTCACCGCAGCAACCTTGTCGGCATGGGTGTACTTCCGCTTGAATTCAGAAACGGACAAAGCTGGAAGAGCCTCAACCTGACCGGCAGTGAAACATTTGACATTCCCGGTTTGAATGACAATATTCAACCCGGGCAAACCCTGACTGTACGCGCAGTCAAACCGGACAGCGAAGTTGTTGAGTTTGAGGTCACCGTCCGTCTGGACAGTGTTGTTGACGTGGAATATTATCGCAACGGCGGCATTTTGCAAACCGTATTGCGGCAAATCCTGAATGATAAAGAAACTGTCCAAAACTGAGCAAGCACTGAAAAATACGAACCCCTCAGGTGGGGGCCTGAGGGGTTCCATTAAACAGAGATTTTCAATTGAATGATCGTTTTTCAGGGTTTCCGCAAGATTGATTAAATTACAAAGCGGCGAAGGGATCCCGAAGATCCCGGACAACAAATTCTTTTGTCTGACCTTTAAAACAGGCAATTTTCCAATTTACAAATCTGGACTGGCCGCTTCCGGGATAAAGCCGTTTTTTCCTTGTGGCGTTAATCTTTAGCCTCCATCCACATTCCTTTAACAATGGCTGATTTGATAATCCACTTGTTTCCGTCCCGGATGCAGGGAAAGCGAATATCCTGACCCCGGTGATACAAGTAGAGATGACGCTCTGTTTCCAAAATAACCTGACTTTCTCGAATGAAACAGTCGATTTCATGCCCGGATATTTTTCTTTCCAACCGCTCTTCCAGGCGTTGTCTCAAATGATAAGAAAAATGAAAAGAGCGCGGGTTAAAGATAATCCCTCTCTTGATTCATCTCTTCCAGGAAATGATAGACCAGATCCCTTTGGAAATGGGGGAGGGTTTTCAGCATCGCTTTGGTAAACCGATAAACCCCCATTTCCTCAATCATTTCCCTGATTTTCTTTTTCGAGTCTTCCGACACTATTCCGAATTCTCTGGAAAGATCCTGTATAATTTGCTCTACTTCATCATGCGGCACTTCTTTTTTGGGCAATTCTTTTTTCATGCCTTCCAGCAACTGAAAAGGAGTTTCTTTCTTATCCATAAACATCAGACTGAATTCCACCTTATGATCATCTTTTACCTGCCTTACCTCTCCATCTATCATCTGGTTCACTTCCAGATTCATCCCTTCGGGGATCTGGGAAACATGAATCAAACCGGGTGCCATATGTTGATCCCTGGTTACGACAAAGGCTCCATATTCCATAATTCGGGTAATTCTGATTGGAACTCGATCACCGGCACGATATGGCAACGGAGTTTTTTCTTCACTGTGTAAAAATTTATCAATCCGTTCATCAATGCTCATTCTTCTTTCCTCCAATCAGTTAGTTTCTTTCAATTATAAAGAGAAAAAACCCTACAGTACAATAGTTTTTCTTGATTTTTCAGTATTTTTGTTCAGATTCTTTTCCCTGTTTTCCATCAGGATGCTGGTGGAAAAACACCAGATCCTGTTTTTACACTATATTCCCACCGCAGGCATAAAGTCAATGACAGACACCACTGGCCCAATCAGAATTGATGCTGTTTTCTGAGATAAGAAAAAGCCTGCATCGCTTCATACCAGGCCCGAACCGTTCCTTCCGGCACACTGGATGTCAAAATCTTGCGATTTCCTGCCCGCCGGCAAACTCCTGCTTCCAACAGGATCAAGTCATTGGCTTGTTCTGCCAGATCCATGTCTTCTGCAACGGCAATCAGGGTTATCTGTCCTTTCGCCCGTTTTTTCAGTTCCTGAATCAACAGATAACGTCCCCATGGGTCCAGTTCAGCAGTGGGTTCATCCAGCAGCCAGACCGGAGCGGGTGCAATCAGCCCGTAAGCCAGCAAATATCTTTTCAGGACGGTCCCCGAAAGCTGGCTGACCTGCATTTTTCGGTAACCTGCCAAACCCCATCTGGCAATCAGTTCCGCGCTTTTTTTTCTCGGACAGGAAACGCGCATCAACTGGGCTCTTCTCAAAAGTGCCGTCTCCACAGTGGCTGATTGATTTAACCGTTTCAGATGCGGTGTATAATGAAGGCATTGCTCCAATTCGTAAAGGCCGGTTGTTTCCTGCTTCTGAATATTCCTCCTTGACCAGACCCGGGGTTGTTTTCCGCCCAAAGAAAATGTAACCCGTCCATCATCAGGAACCAACTGCAAAGCTGTCAATTTCAGCAAAGTCGTTTTGCCGGAACCCTTGGGACCCAGCAATACGGTGATTCCTTCCCGGGCAGATGCCGAAAAATCAAGCAAACCTGTTCGTAAATTTTGCGCTGCAGACAGTTGATTCACCTGACCAAAAATCTTGCGCACATGTTGCCAGTCTATCCTCAATTTACATGCATCCTTTCCCCAACTTTTCGCATATCAATGTCAAAACCAGGGATCCATTCAGAAAATTTCTTATTTGCAGGATATATTTACTTATTTTAGCATAATATGCTTTTTGGATTAACAAAAAAGTACATTGCCGCATCCATAGAACTTCCCTGTCCGTTTCCTGCATTGACCTGTCTTGATATCTATGATAGCCTAAATTCAGGCAACTACATAGGGTCAAAAACGGGAGCTTGGAAAAAGCCAGGCTGAGAGGGCGGAGTACTCTGCCGCCGACCGGTTAACCTGATCTGGGTAATGCCAGCGTAGGGAAGATGATGGGGACTCGTTTGGCCTCATCTTTAAGACTGCTTTTTCAAGCCATACGCATCAGGTGTATGGTTTTTTTAGTGCCATGTGTTCGCCCTCTCTGTTATTGGCGCCTATAGTTGCACGAACAAAGGAGGGTAACCAGCATGGAACGTTATTTTTATCCCAACAGCAAAAAAATTTATATAGAAGGATCACGGCCGGATCTCCGTGTTCCAATGCGCCAGATCTTGCTTTCCCCCACCAGGGACTGGCGCGGCGAAACACCGAATGAACCGCTCACCATCTATGATACAAGCGGTCCCTATACAGATCCGGACGCAACCATAAACCTGAAACAGGGATTGCCAAAATTGCGCAAGTCCTGGATTTTGGAACGCGGTGATGTGGAAGAAACGGAAGGACGGCCGGTTCAGCCGATTGACAATGGCTTTCGTTCCGCACAAAACACGAATGCGTTTGAATCTTTTCCAAACCCCAATCGGCGTCCGTTAAGGGCCAAAGCAGGCAAAGCAGTTACACAGATGCATTATGCGAAGAAAGGAATTATCACTCCTGAAATGGAATTTGTTGCCATTCGCGAACATATGGATCCGGAATTTGTAAGGAGTGAGGTTGCCAGTGGACGAGCCATCATCCCGGCAAACATCAACCACCCGGAATCAGAGCCGATGATTATCGGGAAAAATTTTCATGTGAAAATCAATGCCAATATCGGCAATTCAGCCGTTACCTCTTCCATTGAAGAGGAGGTTGAAAAAATGACCTGGGCCACGTTGTGGGGGGCTGACACAATCATGGATTTATCCACTGGCAAAAACATCCACAACACGCGCGAATGGATTATACGGAATTCCCCGGTCCCGGTGGGAACTGTTCCCATTTACCAGGCGCTGGAAAAAGTAAATGGCGTTCCGGAAGAGCTGACATGGGAAATTTACCGCGATACACTGATCGAGCAGGCTGAACAGGGAGTTGATTACTTCACCATCCATGCGGGCGTATTGCTCCGCTATATTCCGCTTACTGCCGACCGGACAACCGGAATTGTTTCCCGCGGCGGATCCATCATGGCAGCATGGTGCCTGGCTCATCACGAAGAAAACTTCTTGTATACACACTTCCGCGAAATTTGTGAAATTCTTCAGGCATATGACATTGCCGTTTCACTGGGTGATGGATTGCGTCCCGGTTCCATTGCTGATGCCAATGATAAAGCACAATTTGCAGAATTGGAAACCTTGGCGGAATTGACAAAAATAGCATGGGAATATGACGTGCAGGTAATGATCGAAGGCCCCGGGCATGTCCCGATGCACAAAATCAGGGAAAATGTACACATCCAGCAGAAATTGTGCCAGGAAGCGCCGTTTTATACATTGGGGCCGCTGACCACAGATATTGCTCCGGGCTACGATCATATTACGTCCGCCATCGGCGCAGCCATAATCGGCTGGCATGGAACTGCCATGCTATGCTATGTAACGCCCAAAGAACATTTGGGACTGCCCAATAAACAGGATGTAAAAGAAGGTGTCATCACTTACAAGATTGCTGCCCATGCAGCTGATTTGGCCAAAGGGCACCCGGCCGCCCAGCAAAGAGACAACGCCTTGTCCAAGGCACGTTTTGAATTCCGGTGGGAAGATCAGTTCAATATATCTCTTGATCCTGTTCGCGCCCGGGAGTTTCATGATGAAACCCTGCCGGCGGAACCGGCCAAAACAGCCCATTTCTGCTCCATGTGCGGACCCAAATTCTGCAGTATGCGCATCACGCACGATATTCGGAAATATGCAGACGAACGGGGACTTTCCCTGAAAGATGCCGCACAAAAGGGAATGAAGGAAAAAGCAGCAGAATTCAGGAAAAAAGGTGCTTCCATCTATCACTAATCTGATACGGAACATTTGAATTTTTGAATTATCCTGTACATGGGCTGTTCTCCCAGTCTCGTTTCATACAGGGCAAATTCATCTGCTTCCCACCTGACCTCCCGAAAAAGGGAATGAGCCTCGGGCGGCAAGAAAAAATTGTGCTGCTGACATTTGCGGGCCAGTGTAATATGGGGACGATAAGCCCGTTTTTCGGAGGGAAAGCCCAGCAGCCCGACTGCCTGGGATACCTGTTTTTGCAACGCATGAAGAGCAGACAGGTCACCGGAAACACCGGCCCACAGCACACGGGGTTGTTTCTCACAGCCAAAGGTTCCAAGTCCGGAAAGGCTTAACGGGAAAGGACGGGATATGGCTGAACATCCGGATAAACTGCTCAGGATTTGTTCCTTCCCGGTTTCGGATACATCTCCCAGAAAGTAAAGGGTGATGTGATAATCCTCGGGACAAACCCAACGGGAGAATTTCCATTTTTTCTTCAGTACGGTACAACTTTCGGCAAGATGTTGTTTCACCTCATCCGGCAGCACCAGGGCAATAAACAAACGCAATGTCTGTTTCATTTGAATCCTCCGCTCTGTTTGTGACATTGACAGGTATCAAAAACGATCTTTCATGTCGTGGAGAGCATGTCACTCTCTGAACATGATCATCATATATTTTCCATCTTAACAGTTAAACAGACCAAGTCAAAACAAAAACCGGAACTTGTGGATCATTCCAGGTTCCGGTTTTTTTCCTTTTATCAGAGCTTAGCATTTCCGGCTACATACTCCGGACAAAAAAGACAGCATGACACTGGTTGCCGTTTTGACTGACAAGTCCCCTACATCCCGTCCCGGATCAAGGCAAACCATATCAAGTGCTTTTACCTGCTCTTTTTGTCCCAGCCAATACATGGCTTCAAACAGTTCATGCGAATACAGACCTCCGGGGAGCGCACCGGGAGAAGCAGGCAAAAAAGACATATCAAGCACATCCAGATCAACCGTTACGTATATAATGTCCACATTGCAGGACAATCTGGCAAATGATTCGTAAAGAACCTTTTCAAGGCCCTCTTTTCGGATTTGATGCATAGTGTAAAACGTGATTCCATGATCGTCAGCATACTTGCGGTAGATCCTGGAATTGGCAAAACCGTGAATCCCGACCTGGACAATCTGTTCTCCACGAAGCGTACCCGCTTCCACCAACCCCCGGATTGGCGTACCGTTACTTGGCCCTCCGCTTTTCAGGCTGCGCACGTCAAAATGGGTATCAAACTGCAACAGTCCAACCTTCCGTCCGGGATGGGCTTTTGCAAACGCTTTTACAGACGGGCAGGTAACCGAATGGTCACCCCCGATCATTACCGGCAAAAAGGAATCCTGTTTCCGAGTCGCCTGGTATACTTCTCCCATTCCCTTTTCAATATAATGGTGACAAAGCGGAATATCCGTCACATGCGTGCGGATATCTCCAAAATCGCTCACATTCAGCGTGGTCAAATCGACGTCATGGTCAACATCATAGGCTGAAAAGTTTTTCCAGCTCTGGCGAATGGCCCAGGGGGATTCACTGGCCGCGGAGGCACTGATTGAAGACCGGGACAGAGGCATCCCGATGATTCCGGCATCTGCCTGTTCTGTCCCGTCCCAGGGGCGAATCCACTGGCTTACTTTGATATCATTTGGATCGGCCGCTTCCGACTGATGTACAAATGGCGGCGGAACCAGATATTGAAATTGCATGTTATTTTCCTCCCGGATAAACCCAGTTTCCTTTTTTCATGACCCGCTCAACCGGATTAACTCCGTAGTGAACCTGCAAACTGGCAACATTGGGTGAATCCATCACAACCAGATCTGCCTGTTTTCCCGTTTCCAGGCTGCCAATTTCCTGCGCCCGGCCAATGGCATGAGCGGCATTGATCGTTACTGCGGCAATCACTTCTTGCGGTGTCATTTTCATCTGGAAACAGGCCAGATTCATGATAAAAGGCAGGGATTCGGTTGGCGAAGATCCCGGATTGCAATCGGTGGCCAAGGCAACCGGCACTCCCCTGTCTATCAACTTTCGGGCATTGGCAAAAGAAGTCATCATAAAAAAAGCGGTTCCAGGCAAAAGTACAGCTACCACCCCGGCAGCAGCCATTGCGGTAATTCCCTCATCAGACACCTTGAGCAAATGATCGGCGGAAATTGCACCGACTCTGGCTGCCAATTCCGCTCCGCCCGCCGATTCGATTTCGTCAGCATGAATCTTGGGCGCAAGCCCTGCTTCTTTTCCTGCCAGCAGAATTTTTTCTGATTGCTCCACAGTAAAAACTCCCTGTTCACAAAAAACATCACAAAATTCAGCCAGTTTCCTCTCTGCTACTTCCGGAATCATCTCATGAATTACACAATCTACATACAAGTCCGGATTTTGCCGGAATTCTGCAGGAATTGCATGAGCCCCCATAAAAGTGGAGACAATGTCAATCGGGTGCAACTTTTGAAGTTTTTTGGCTACTCGCAGCTGTTTCAATTCATGTTCCAGGCACAAACCATATCCGCTCTTTGCTTCAACCGTTGTGACTCCATGTGCCAAAAACCGATCCAGGCGCACTTTTGACACTTCAACCAGTTCGTCTTCCGATGCAGCGCGTGTCTTTTGTGTCGTGGCTAAAATACCGCCTCCTGCCGCCAGAATTTCCAGGTAGGAAGCTCCGTTCAGCCGTTTTGACAATTCCTCTTCCCGGGAACCAGCAAACACCAGATGGGTATGGGGATCAATCAGCCCCGGCATAACCACTTTCCCCGTTGCATCCCATCTCTTTACACCAGCTAGTGTCCCCCATCTCCTCCGCATCCGGGTTTCTACCTCATCACTGGTTCCAACAGCGACGATCCGGTCATCTTCTATCGCCACCGATCCCTGTTCAATAATCCCCAACTCATTCATGGCCGCTCCGGTTTTGGGCTGCAGGCTGGCACCGGCCAACGTAAGCAACTGATTCGCTTTTTCAATAATCCACTTGCCCATATTTGTTCACTCCATCATCGGCATTTTGATGCTGTACCTTTTGGCTGTGGTAATGGCCTTCTGATAACCGGCATCGGCATGGCGCACAATTCCCATGCCTGGATCAGTTGTCAATACCCGCTCCAGACGTTTGGCTGCCTCCCGGGAACCATCCGCTACAATCACCATGCCGGCATGGATGGAATAGCCCATCCCCACTCCCCCGCCATGATGAATAGATACCCAGCTGGCACCGTTTACAGCGTTGATCAGTGCATTTAATAACGGCCAGTCGGCAATGGCGTCACTGCCATCTTTCATCGCTTCAGTTTCACGGTTGGGAGAAGCCACCGAACCGGAATCCAGATGATCCCGTCCGATCACAACCGGAGCTTTCAACTCACCCGATGCCACCATTTCATTAATGATCCGCCCAAAACGGGCCCGTTCTCCATAACCCAGCCAGCAGATACGTGCAGGCAACCCCTGAAACTTTACTTTTTCCTGGGCCATGCGAATCCAGCGGACCAGACGGGGATTATCAGCAAATTCCCGTTTGATTACCTCATCCGTTTTATAGATATCTTCCGGATCTCCCGAGAGAGCTACCCAGCGGAAGGGGCCTTTTCCTTCACAGAAGAGCGGACGGATATACGCCGGTACAAACCCGGGAAAGGCAAAGGCCTCTTTTACCCCCGCATCAAAAGCAGCCTGCCGGATATTATTGCCGTAATCAAACGCAATCGCCCCCTGCTTTTGCATGGCAAGAATCGCTTTTACATGTTTGGCTATGTTGCTGTTTGCTTTTCGGATATAAAGCTCAGGATCAGACCGGCGAAGGCGTTCTGCTTCCCCAGGATCCATCCCTTCAGGCAAATAACCATTCAATGGATCATGGGCAGAAGTCTGGTCTGTAACCAGATCAGGAACAAATCCCTTTTCCGTCATGGCGGGCAAACATTCAGCCGCATTTCCCAGGAGCCCGATCGACAAAGGCTTCTCTTTTTGCTTTGCAGCAACTGCCATCCGAATCGCCTCATCCAGACAGTCGGTTTGGACATCCAGATATCCGGTCTCCAGCCGGCGCTGTATTCGAATCGGATCACATTCAACCGCAATTACCACTCCTTCATTCATGGTAACTGCCAGAGGCTGTGCTCCTCCCATTCCCCCCAGTCCGGCCGTCACCGTAATGGTTCCTTTCAAACTGCCTCCAAAATGCTGTTTGGCCACCTCGGCAAACGTTTCATAGGTCCCCTGTAAAATCCCTTGTGTGCCAATATATATCCAGCTCCCGGCGGTCATCTGACCAAACATGATCAGCCCTTTCTGCTCCAGGTCACGGAAAGTCTCCCAATTTGCCCATGCGGGAACCAGATTTGAGTTGGCCAGCAAAACACGGGGCGCATCAGGATGGGATTCGAACACGGCAACCGGTTTTCCCGACTGAACCAACAAGGTTTCATCGTTCTCCAACGTTTTGAGTGTGCGAATAATGGCATCAAAACATTCCCAATTCCGGGCTGCTTTGCCCATTCCTCCGTATACGACAAGATCCTGGGGACGCTCTGCCACTTCCGGATCCAGATTATTCATCAACATCCGGCAGGCCGCTTCCTGAACCCAGCCTTTTGCCTGCAAATTTGCCCCCCTCGATGAGCGAATGCCTTTCCTGCCTTTTTCCATCTTGAATGGTCCCCTTTCTGATAAAATGAAACAATTCTTTAAATTTATCAAATTCCCATCTAATAAAATCTATATTTCATATTTGGGTGATCATGTTAAAAAAAGCAGGAAACGCCCTTCTTCTGTCAGCAGCACGATTTTCTTTTTTATTGTTCCAATCTTTGTTATATTGATGAAGAGTCAATCCGGAGGAATATCATACCGGTTGACAATGATCAATCATCATTAAAGAGGGCAGAAAATCCATGCAGCAGACAAATTACCAAATCTCACCGGCCACGACTTTGCTCAAACAAAGCGACAAATTTTCCAGGCTGAGCGATGACACATGTCAGATATTCCTTGTTTATGAATATCTATAGACAGAAACCGTATTATGATGATGATTAACGGAGAGGAAAACCATGTCTGAAAACAAATGGATCTGGATTGGATGGCTTATTGTTTTTATTTGCGGCGGGGTCTTTCTTTATCTGTGGGAGTGGGTATCCCGTTATGACCACGTCAATCCGCCCCGGAAACATTTTGAGGCAGGCATTGTATTGGGAGCAGCCTTGTGGAATCAGCAACCAAGCCCTGCTTTGAAAGAACGGCTGAATCTCGCTTTGAAACTCTATCAGGAAAACAGGGTGGACTACCTGATCCTGTCCGGGGGATTGGGCAATAACGGAATTACTGAAGCAGAAGGAATGAAAAATTACCTGCTGGAAAGAGGAGTTTCGCCTGCTCATCTGATTCTGGAAGACCAGTCGTCCAATACCAGGGAAAACCTGCTGAATTCAAAAAGGATTCTTGCTAAAAATCAATGGAAAACGGTAACGATTATTACACACGATTATCATATGGTACGCGCATTGAACTACGCCAGGCAAGCGGGAATTCATGCAACGGCATCTCCCGTCCACTCCAGAGTGCTGTTTCTTCCCTATCACAAAACAAGGGAATGCCTCGCACTGGTCAAGCAAAAAGTATTCAATAAATAACAAAGAGAAAAGTATTTCTCCTCCTGCTTGTCTACAAAATGCAAAAAATCATTTTTAAAGGCGCAGTATCGTGGTTGCCGCCGGCAAAAACATTCCCTTCCAGGGAAAACGGGCGAAACTGTTTGCACGCAAACGGGTTTTGGGCCCGCCCGGAAGGGAATCTTGCGTATCATGAATACTTCTTTGCATTACACGTGGGAACGGATTCAGAAACCCGTTCCCCTGCAGTTGGTTTTCTACAGTCAGAAGTTGCACTTCTGCCCTTTATCCATCAATCAGCTTCATCTCATCCACTTTTTGCTTCAGCAAAGGATCCGCAAAATTCATGACAATCGGGGACAACAATTGTGGTGAACACGCCTTCTGTTGCAACCTGGTCAAATAGTGCTTCACATCACACTTTAACCTGACCAGATCCAGTCCCATCCAAACATCATCCGGATAAAGATCCAGTTTGTCCAGGGCGCTCGTCAACAGCTTTACTGCCCCGTTCCGATTATCATTCTGCAAATGATACAAACCAACCGCTACCTGCAGCAATCCCTGATAATAGGCTTCTCTTCCTTCTTCCAGCCATAATTCCTCCAGAAGATCATGGCATTTGTAATAATCCCGTTTGATATTAAAATAATAAAAAAATGAAACATATAAAGGAGAATAGGTTTGCACCATTATTCCCTCCCGTTCATTCCCAAACGCCAGAAAAAGCAGGGAGGCATTCCCTGCTTTTTTGTCCGAATGAAAAACAATTTGCAAAGTAACGCAGGTTGCAGAGAAGACGGCAAGAAGCCTTGTTTAGGCCGTGGCTGAAAACACCTGATTCCCCGCCGCCCCTGTCTATGTAAAAGCTTTGGCCAATTGTTCCGGCAACTCGACCGATCGGCGCTTTTTCAAGTCAATCGTGACACTGGTTACTTCTGCATCTGCAACAAGTTCACCTTTTTCATTATAAATCTCATGCTTCAAGACATAACTTGTCCTTCCCCTGCGAACCGGTTCTGTCGAAACAGACAGTTTTTGCCCCAATGTCGCTTCTTTTCGATAATTGATATTGATATTTACCGTAACTGTTCCAACGCCCATTTCCGTAAATACATCAAATGGAAGCTGCATTTGGTTATACCAGTCTTCCCGGCTCCATTCCATATACTCCAAATATTTGGCATTATTGACATGGCCCATAACATCAATCTCTGTCGGCCGTACTTCAATCTGGATGGAAGTTTTCATAACCTTTTCTCCTTACCCGTCAAAATTGAAATTATTGCTTCGAATAAACAACACCTTTTTTCAGGGTATCAATCATATCAAGGATCTCCAACCAGTATTTGTGATCCTGATCCAGACCAAACTTGCGCGTCATATACTCCTGTTTCCAGACAAAAAATCGCAGTGTAAAAACATTGATCACCATTGGCTGGTCCCGATAGGTTTCATGGAAACTTTTGTACAGGATTGGCCTGATCTCATTGAATACATCTTCAATCATCCCGTTTTCCTGCTTTTTCCCGGCATGGGCATAAAGTCTGGAGCGAATTTTTTTCCATTGTTGCAAGAGCCTCTTGTTCACAAAGCTGTTCTGGTATTTTTTTAAAGCCTCCTGCTCCTCCGATGTCAGATGATTGCGGTCGCCCAGTATATTATCCAATATATGAAACACCGTGCTCATCTGGCTTTGTGACAGCTTTTCCGGATTATAATGCCTTATGCATATATTTTGCTCAGG
Organism: Thermoactinomyces sp.; assembly: GCA_049587175.1. Classification (GTDB taxonomy): domain Bacteria; phylum Bacillota; class Bacilli; order Thermoactinomycetales; family Thermoactinomycetaceae; genus Thermoactinomyces. Next base: position 1,606 of record JBAVDL010000027.1, on the reverse strand, counting down.
CAACACCACCAGCTCTCCCATTTTTTCTTCATAAGGCCTTCTCAGACAATTCCGGATTGACGCAACCAAAGTGATAACATTGCCATAAATCCACCTGCGATACCAGTTCTTCCACTTCATACCCATCAGAAAATCAATCCATTTCATATAACAATTTCATGAACCTGCTCTCAATCAATATTTCATATTTAACTATAACTCCTCCCTCATTATAATACGAAACAAACTCAAGCAAAATTGAGTTACAATTATTTTTAAATTTCCGTCAAATTCTGCCGGACAAAAGCTCTATGTGCTTTATCGGCACATAGAGCCTCCGCGGGACGATTATCTGTTTACCATGTGAATCGCGTGGCCCAACACGCCTTCAGCCGCTTCCATAATTGTCTCCGGCAAGGCAGGGTGGGCATGAATCGTCATGGCAATATCTTCTGCATTGGCGCCCATTTCCACAGCCAATACGGCTTCTCCAATCAAGGTGGACGCTTCAGGACCAACAATCTGTATGCCAAGTACCTGTTTTGAGTCGGAATCGGCCACAACCTGTACAAAACCGTCTGCCTGGTTCAGTGACAAGGCACGGCCATTGGCCTGGAAGGCAAAACGGCTGACTACCGGTTTATAACCCTGTTCTTTTGCCTGTTCTTCGGAAAGGCCGGTGTAGGCAATTTCCGGATCGCTGAAGATAACAAAAGGCATTGCCTGATAATCAATCACACTGTTCTTGCCAGCAATCACTTCAGCAGCAATCTTGGCTTCATAACTGGCTTTATGGGCCAGTAACGCTCCACCCGCACAATCTCCGATGGCATAAATATGTTCAACATTGGTACGACATTTGTCATCAATCTTGATAAATCCGCGCTCGTCCACTTCAACCCCTGCATATTCCAGTCCCAGTTCATCGGTGTTTGGTTTGCGCCCGATTACAACCAGGCAATAATCAGCCGTAAATGTTTTCTCCTCGCCATTGACAGTGGCCTTGACTTCCACTTCTTCCCCTTTGTTTTCTCCACCTTGTACCATTGCTTCGGTAATCACGTTGACGCCAAGTTTTTTCAACTTGCGTGATACTATTTTTGTCAAGGCCGGGTCGGTTCCGGGAAGCAGGGATCGGGTTCCTTCCAGAATGGTTACATCGGCACCCAATTTGGCATAAGCTGTTCCCAATTCCAGTCCGATATAGCCGCCGCCAACAACAACCAGACGGTTGGGAACTTCTTCAAGATCCAGCGCTTCGGTGGAAGACAGGATCCGTTTGCCGTCAAAAGGCAAGGATTTCAATTCCACCGGGCGTGAACCGGTAGCAATAATCAGATCATTAAATTTGTAGGTTTGGCTGGAATTGTCATTTACCACCCGTAATGAATCAGGACCATTGAAAAATGCTTCTCCACTGACGATTTCAACCTTGTTTGCTTTTAGAAGGGATTTTACTCCGCCGGTCAATTTTTTGACAACACCGTTTTTCCATTTCATCAGGTTGGGCATATTTACTTTCACGTCGCCTGTAACTTCGATCCCCATTTCATCGGCTTCTTTAATTTCCAGATACCGTTCCGCCGCGGAAATGATTGCTTTTGAAGGAATACATCCGCGGTTGAGG
>JBAVDL010000026.1:0-5983 GCA_049587175.1 Thermoactinomyces sp. | reverse complement strand
ACTTTTTCTTCCAAACAATAAATCGGATCAAACTGATTGGCTTGCTCCAGCAACTGGTTGACAAGATCCTGAGCCAGTATTTTCGGGAATCCGGCGATATCATAAATATATTTTTCCGGATAAAGCGCTGCCAATTGTCCACCCAACTGTGGCAAACTTTCGATAACTTTTACCGACGTATGGCGCATTCCGGCATAAAATGCGGCAAACAAGCCAGCCGGACCGCCGCCAATAACAGTAATATCTATGATCTCTTGGTTATTTTGTTGAACAGTCACAAAGACACCTCCATATATCATTTAAAAATATAGAAAATTATATTAATATCATATACAATTTTCCTCATTATTCAACAGATAAAGATAACAAAAAATATTAGCTGTTTGGTGCCTTATAAAATAATGAAATAGAAAACGGAAAAAATGGAGAAAATGTGAACAAACCTATTGCGTAAAGTTCGTGAAAATAATATCATAAAAAATGGCATGAATCAATAAAAGGAAAACAAGATGATCTTCCGATATTGTGAGGAATCAATCATATTATCATAATTTAGATGGATGTGATTTGTAATGAGTATACCCAAAATAGTGATATTGGGAGCGGGGTATGGCGGCTTGATGACAGCTAAAGGGCTGGCCAAACAGTTGAACGAAAATGAAGCTGACATTACGCTCGTCAACCAGAACGGCTACCACTATATCACTACCAAGTTGCATGAACCGGCAGCGGGTACGACCCATCATGACCATGCGCGCGTATCCATCCCGTCCATAATCAATACGAATCGCATCAATTTCGTATGTGATTGTGTTACAGGGATTGATCTGGATAAAAAATCTGTTCAATTAAAAAATAACGATTCCCTTTCGTATGATTATCTGGTAATCGCTTTGGGGAGTGCACCTGAGACTTTTGGTATCAAGGGATTATTGGAAAATTCCTTCTCTATCCGCAATATTAACAGTGTACGGATTATTCGCGAACATATGGAATACATGTTTTCGCGTTATGCAAAGGAGAAGAAACAGGAACTGATAACGATCGTTGTAGGAGGAGCCGGTTTTACAGGAATTGAATATGTCGGCGAGCTGGTTGACCGCATGCCTGAACTGTGCCGCGACTATGATATTCCGTTGGAGAAGGTTCGGATTGTAAATATTGAAGCTGCTCCTACGGTATTGCCTGGATTTGACAAGGAATTGGTTGATTATGCCGTTAAATATCTGGAAAGCAAAGGTGTTGAATTTATTGTAAATACACCGATTGAAGAATGTACGGAAGACGGAGTCATACTCAAGGGTGGCCGTGAAATCAAGGCATCCACAGTTGTGTGGACAGGAGGCGTACGCGGCAACAAACTGCTTGAAGAATCCGGAATCGAAACGATGCGCGGACGTGTCAAAGTGGATCCGTATTTGCAGGCACCCGGATTTGAGAAGGTATATATTATTGGAGATTGCTCCCTTGTTTTCCCGGATGAAAATTCACGCCCCTATCCGCCGACTGCCCAAATGTCCATGCAGCAAGGACAATATCTGGGAAGAGAACTGGCTAAAGTGGTGCGGGGCGGAAAAATGGATCAGCCGTTTGAATATAAAACAAAAGGAACGGTTGCATCCCTGGGCAGAAAAGAAGCCATTGGCGTAGTGGGCGAAAGAAAGATTATGGGTGGAACTGCTGCATTGATTAAAAAGTTCATTGAAATTCGCTGGCTGTATTTATTGGGTGGGGTTTCTTTGGTACTCCGAAAAGGTACCCTGTAGTGATAAATATTTTCAGAGTCCTTCCATTTAATGGAAGGACTCTGTTTTATAAAACATATCAGGAATTGTACAAAAACGTCCGGATACAACTGCTGTTAACGCTTACATTGACGATGAGACAAAATCTCCCTTTTCAACAGGGATTTTATTTTTAGTATAAATATTATATTATTTTCTGAAAATAAAATTACTACGGGGGGATTTTTGTGACAACAGTTTCTGAAAAAAAGTGTGATTATTGCAATGGGCAAGGATACGTTCAATTGCTTCTGGGCGGAACCGAAAACTGCTATGCTTGCGGGGGAACAGGCAAGGAAAAAAAGCAAGGAGACAAGGACAGGTGAAAAAGGAAAATCATTGATTTGAAAAGCAAACTGTGCTTGGCAAGGTGCTTTTATCGGGCGGAAAATCAGTTCCTGATCCCGTGTTTACGACTTTTAAAGGTGACATATTAGGCAGCTGAAGAATTTGTTGAGTACAGAAATCTCCCGCTTTTGCCAGACAAATGTATCCAAAAAAGCGAAAATTCGTTATTTTCACAGTTAACAATTGACCAGACGATCAATCTTCAGTAAAATGAGTGGGAACTTCTTGTGAATGGAGGCGAAGGCAAAATGACGCTCGCCCAGCTGATCATTTCCATTCCTTTGTTGTTCGTGTTATTTTTCGGACTTGGCTTTATCCTGAACATGATACTGAAGACGACCTGGTTGCCGCTGGTCTTGTTTTTTGCTGTTGTATTATATGTTGGCCGGGACGTAACACAAATAGTGACTCTGGTTAATGCCGTTCTGTTTGGTTCAGGTTTATTGGGTGTACTTGGCGGAATCCTGGCTATTCGCATGCTTCGGTCAAAAGGATATCAAATGTTCTGAATAAACCAGGGGTTTCTACCCTGGCTTTTTTGTGAAATCAGCCCAGAGGCAGAACAGAAGGTGAAAAGCATGATTTTATTTGTAGTAAATACTGAATCCGGAAAGGGTAAAGGACGGGCTGTTTGGCAAAAGGTACAAAAACGCCTGGAAAAGCACTCCATTCCCTATCAGGTTTGGTTCACGAAAAAAGAGGCAAAATTGACGCAGGCCATCCGGAGCGAAACAGGCAGAAAAAAGTGGCAAGCGGTAGTGGCGGTCGGCGGAGATGGTACGGTGAACGAAGTTGGAGGCGGAGTAATTGGTGAAAATATCCCGTTTGGAATTATTCCGACGGGAACGGGAAATGATTTTGCTGCCTGGCACCGGATTCCGGTTGATCCGGAGCAGGCGCTTCTCCGTATTCTGGATTTTGATGCAAGGCAGATTGATACCGCCTGTGTCAATGGACATCCCATGCTTGGGTCGATGGGAGTTGGCCTGGATGCAATGATTGTCGACCGAACCAACCGCTCGGTACATAAGAAGTGGCTCGGCTCGCTTTCCTACGGCGTGGAAGCAATCAGATGCCTGTTTTCATTCGGACCGCAGGAAGTTACGCTTGCTGTAGACGGAAAGGAAGAGAAAATCAGGCAAAACTGGATCGTTGCCGTTGTTAATATCGGACAATACGGTGGAGGGATTCAAATTTGTCCCCAGGCAAAAACATCGGATGGTCATCTGGATATATGCAGCATCCAAAATGTTACAAAAAGCGGGTTCTTGCGAGCCTTTCCCATGGCTTATCGTGGGCGTCATACGGGACATCCGGCAGTGCGTATACATCGTGGACAAAACATAACAATCTCAGGGGAAACTCCCCTTCCCTACCACGTTGACGGAGAAATCATGGGAACAACTCCCATTCAGGTGGAAATAAGTCCCGGATCCCTTTTTCTTTTGTAAGGGATATTTTGGAAACAACGGGCGGGTAACTGAAGCGGTTAAACCCGCCCCGGCTTTGCAATCAGTACCAGATCCAGTACATGAAGATGGATACCAGAATTCCAAACCAGGCTCCTATAAAAACTTCAATTGGCTTATGGCCAAGAATTTCTTTTAGTCGTACAGTTGCTTCTGTTACCGGTTTTTCTTTCATATGGCGGATTTCGTTCAGCAAAGAAGAAAAGTCTGCTGCCAATTGATTTAACACTTGTGCATGCATTCCTGCCTGCCGGCGAACCCCCGTCGCATCATACATGACGATGATTCCAATAATCGTTGCCACCGCAAAAGATGAAGAATCCCATCCATATGCAAGTCCCAACGATGTAGCCAGTGATGTAACTGCTGCTGTGTGCGAGCTGGGCATCCCCCCGGAGTTAATGATCCAACCCCAATCCCAGTGACGGGTGATGATGAAATTCCAGGGAACTTTAAGCAGCTGTGCCAGAATGATTGCAATTAATGATGTCCAAAGCGGGAAATTGGCCATAAGCTCAGCCAACATCAATGGTCACCCTTTCCGTTTAAGCAGTAGGATCTATGTCAAGAGAAGATCATTCATTCCTGATTTTTTTGTTAAACTCTTTTATTATATCTCATCGTGCTCTTTTTTTTAAATCACTGTTTATTAGCACCAGGCAAAAAGAGAGCAGTTTGATTTTATACCAAAACCGAAGGAAAGAGTTATTCATGGAGACCGGTTCAGGAGATGAAGGCTGCTTGCCAGGTGGCGGCAGGGTTATTTTTGCAGAAAAACATTGACAGTTATTTATAACGGTGCTAAGATAGATTTTGTCAATTGAAACTGAATAAACAGGCCGAAGTGGCGGAATTGGCAGACGCGCACGACTCAAAATCGTGTTCCATTCTGGAGTGTGGGTTCGACTCCCACCTTCGGCACCAAATGATTATGCTGGGGTGGCGGAATAGGCAGACGCACAGGACTTAAAATCCTGCGGTAGGTAACTACCGTGTCGGTTCAAGTCCGACCCTCAGCACCAGTAAAACTCCATTTCATCAGGGAATGGAGTTTTTTTAGTATCAAAAAAAGAAAGACGTCCTGCAGGGCAGCAGGACGCTGGTATCAGGAAGTGAGAAGAGAGGAGGGTGATTGATTGTTCAGAGCCAGGATTTCCTCTTTGTCTGGCAGTTCGTAAACTTCATCCAGGATATGTTTTAGAACCAGATACGCCGAGTAGGGGTTCTGTAAATAGTTTTCTGTATAGAAAAGTTTTGTTTCCGGGCAAAAGATAAATGCTTTTAATTTTTCAAGCTGTTGAATTTTCCGGTTGATTACTTCCAGTATTTCGGGGCGGTCACTAAAAAGTTTTCCTTCTTTCCAGGTGATGGTTATGTGCTCATATAACCAACCCTCGATTGTGAATTCACGTAACATATTGTCCCCTCCATAAAATGATCAGGATTCGTCACTATGATTATTACATTTGTGGTTCCCGTAATCCTGCCTTTCTGTCCTTGTTCATAAAGATTTGAATATTGGAGTTGACATTGGTTGGGAATCATCGTTTTGAAAAAACATCCGGAGTCAAAAATGGGAAAATTGTGTATAATAACAGGAAGGAGGCAATAGGGAGGCGTTAGTTATGAAATTGCCTGCTTCACAAAAAAATGAGTGTTACTCCTACAAAGATTATTTGCAATGGGATCAGGAAGATGAACGCTGGGAAATCATTGAAGGGGTTCCGTTTAATATGACACCTGCTCCTTCCTCCAGGCATCAGGAAGTGCTGGGCAGCATTTTTGCCCTGTTTTACAATTATCTGGCAAACAGAAAAGAAAAAGTTTACATGGCTCCTTTTGAAGTAAGGCTGTCAGACAGTGACAAGGATGAAGAAATTTTCAATGTAGTCCAGCCTGATATAACAGTAGTTTGTGATTATTCGAAGATTGACCGGCGCGGTTTAAAAGGAAGTCCTGATTTGGTAGTGGAAATTTTGTCTCCGGGTATTGCTGCAAAAAGGGACAAAGTTGTCAAATTTCAGTTGTATGAGAAATTCAAGGTGAAGGAGTACTGGATTGTAGATCCTTTTCATGAAAATATCGAGGTGTTCCTTATGGAGAACAATGTATATCGGAACCGCAATGTTTACGTTAAAGGAGATGTATTCACGGTAAGCATTTTTCCGGATCTGCTGGTTGATCTGAATCAGATTTTCCCCGATGAGTCTTTCTGAAAAAAGAGGGCCTGCCGATGTTGAAGGTACAAAGCAATATTTGAAAGCGGAGTGACGGAATAAATGCCGAACCGCAAAGAAAGGACTTTTACATGCTTGATTCAAGGTTTTCGGGGCATTATGCGTTTATTCCGTTCCGAACTTTGCTGAAAAATGCGTCATATGC
>JBAVDL010000025.1:0-2062 GCA_049587175.1 Thermoactinomyces sp. | reverse complement strand
ATGTTCTGGAGATCCGCAAAATCCTCGAAGAGTATCGAACCGAAATTCCGATTATCTCCAAAATCGAGAATCAGGAAGGAATTGAAAATCTTGATTCCATCCTGGAAGTCAGTGACGGATTGATGGTTGCACGGGGAGATCTTGGTGTTGAAATTCCGGCCGAGGATTTGCCCATTTTGCAAAAAGAAATGATTTATAAGTGTAATCAGTTGGGCAAACCGGTTATAACAGCAACCCAGATGCTTGATTCCATGCAGCGCAATCCAAGACCGACCCGGGCAGAAACCAGTGATGTTGCCAATGCGATTTTGGATGGAACCGATGCAATCATGTTGTCCGGTGAAACAGCTGCCGGAAAATATCCGGCTGAATCAGTCAGCACCATGGCCCGAATTGCTATTCGGACGGAAGCATCCCTAAGATATAAAGAGCGGTTCCAGCAGAAGATCAGGGAAATGAGTCAGACCATTACCGAATCGATCAGCCAGGCGGTGGTACAGACATCTTATACCCTGGAATGTTCAGCAATCCTGACATCAACTCGATCGGGGTATACCGCGCGCATGGTTTCAAAATACCGTCCCAAAACACCAATTATCGCTGTAACTCCAAACGAGTCGACATTAAGAAAATTATTGCTTGTATGGGGGGTTTACCCGGTAAAAGGTGCGAATGCCTCTACAACTGACGAAATGTTTACTTCCGCGATTTCCACTTCCCTTGAAAACAATTATGTCAAACAGGGGGATCTGGTTGTCATTACAGCGGGGATTCCTGTTGGAGAATCCGGGAAAACAAACCTGATGAAAGTTCACGTAATTGGCGGGGTTATTGCTCAAGGTCAGGGGATCGGCAAAAAAGTGGTGTCCGGACCCGTGGTTGTTGCAAACAGTGCTGAAGAATTGCGGGAGAAAATGCCGGAAGGAGCCATCATTGTAACCCGCGGTACAAACAAGGATATGACTGAATGGCTGAAACAGGCTGCCGGCATCATTGCCGAAGAAGGCGGTTTGACCTCACATGCGGCAATAGTGGGAGTAAGTCTCGGTATTCCCGTCATTGTTGGTGTAGAAGATGCCATAAAACTTCTGGAAGCCGAAAAAGAGGTAACGATGGATGCGGATACCGGCCATATCTACTCGGGAATCGCAAAAATTCTGTAAAGAAAAAAGCGCTGGTTTTCCCAGCGCTTTTTCTGTTAATGCAGATAAAACAAGGCAAATGGAACCAGCCCCAGGCGGGGATAAACCCACCAGCGAATTTTTCTCCGTATTTTCTTTCTTTTTTTAAGACTCATGAATGTCCCTCCTTTAGTGACCAAATTGTTGGACGAATGGGAACGGGTTATTCTCATTATGTGAGAAGAGAAATTGAAATATGTGCCCAGGAGGCTCCTCTGATTTATCTTTATTAAGGATATTATAAAAACAGGTTTATAATTAAGACAATATGTCAAATGCCTTAAACAGGTGCCTGGAGGTTGGTAAGAAGATGGAACATGTTGCAGAAACCGCTATACGGGTACGTTACCAGGAAACAGACCAGATGGGAGTGGTATATCACACAAATTACCTGGTGTGGTTTGAAGTGGGGCGTACCGAGATGATGAGAAAACATGGTTTTTCATACAGGGATCTGGAAAAGACAGGATTGCTGTTGCCCGTTGTGGATATTCGTTGCAAGTATGAGTATCCGGCCAGGTATGATGATCCGGTAATCATTCGCACAAAAATCAGTCAATTTAACCGAAGCAAGATTGTTTTTGCGTATGAAGCGGTTCATCAGGAAACAGGCAGGCGTCTGGCAAAGGGTGAATCAATTCATTTATGGGTTGATAAAGAAATGAAACGGGTAAATCTCAAACAGGCTTATCCGGAACTTTATGCCTTGTTGTCCCGTCTGGTTGCAAAAGGAGGAAACTGAGCCATGCTGTGGGTGATTATTACTTTCATTATACTGGTTCCAATTTTGGAAATCTGGGGATTGATTACGGTCGGGGGATGGATCGGAACTTTTCCGACCATTGCTTTGGTGATTCTGATTGCCATACTCGGTGGTTATC
>JBAVDL010000024.1:0-4809 GCA_049587175.1 Thermoactinomyces sp. | reverse complement strand
TTTCCACATTAACCTATTGTTCATGATGTCGTAAAACATTATGAAAACAATTATCAACAAATTGAAGTTATAATTTGGGAAGTAATCGACCACATCCTGAACAAAGGGGGTTTATTATGGGCCGGCCTCGCTGTTTCACTGATGAGCAAGTGTTTGAGGCGGTTTATCATGCTTTGAGGAAGTTGGGATATAAACATCTAACATTGAAAAAAATTGCCAGGGAAATTTCCATTTCTCCGGCTTCCTTGTCCCAACGATTTGGATCGAAGCAAAATTTGCTTTTGAAATATATGTGTTTTACTATCCGGCAAACCAAACAGGCCTTTGAGCAGGCGGAGCAAAATTCATCTTCCCCATTGGCCGCATTAAGGAGTTTGTTTGTCCATTATTCCCGCATGGAGCCTGCCAGCCTGGCCAATATTGTTTCACTTTACCTGGCGGGAGTGGCAGAGCCTCAGATGTACCGGTTGTCTCGCCGGTATTTGCAAGTTATTGATGATGAAATACAAAAACTGCTGGTAAAGGCAATGCAGAACAGGGAACTAAAAAAATGCAATCCGGCTCTTATCAGCCGTACCCTTATCTCCTCGTTAATGGGCAGCATATTTGTCTGGATGAGAAATGAGGACCGGAGTCCGGAAGAATGTTGGATTGGCAACTGTTTTGACGTGGTTTTGAAACCATACAAAATGGAAGGGGAAATGGTACAATGAAATCCGCAAACATTAGCAGCCATTTTCTTACTGTCAAGCAGATGAAAATTCATTATTATACAGCAGGGAAAGAGTCGGGAAAAACGCCTGTCCTCTTCCTGCATGGTGGTGGTATTGATTCGGCAAGGCTGTCGTGGGGTGACGTGATGGGGCCTGTTTCCGGGGAATTTGCAGTATATGCTCCCGATTTGCCCGGTTACGGGAAAAGCGACAAACCGGACATAACCTATTCGATGGATTTTTATGTTGAATTTCTGAACGAATTGATTGCCAAACTGGGTCTGAAGAAAGTACATCTGGTCGGGTTGTCCCTGGGAGGCGGTATAGCTATCCGCTACTCCCTGATGGCTCCTGATAAAGTGGATCGCCTTGTTTTGGCAGCGCCTTATGGCATTTTCAGCAAACTGGTTTCACATAAACTCTCTTATTTTTATGTAAAGACTTTTTTCAATGAATTATCGTATCGGTTGTTAAGAAGCAGGAAATTTACCCGCTGGAGTTTGTTGTCCGGGGTGATTTATGATGCCCGGAAACTGACTGATGAATTGTTTGAAGAAATATATCAGGCCGGACTTGAGCCTTTTGCAGGCAAAGCATTCATGTCTTTTCAGAGAAGTGAGCTGACTCCGACAGGAATCCGGTCAGATCTGACTGGACAATTGTCTCAATTACAAGCGCCAACCCTGATCATTCAAGGAAAGGAAGATCCCGCCGTCCTTCCGGTTTATGCCCGCAAAGCCCATGAAAAGATTCCCCGTTCCAGATTGTGCCTGTTTGAGAAGTGCCGGCATTGGCCGCAACGGGAACATCCCGAAAAGTTTGTCCAGGCCGTTATCCAATTTCTGACGAACCCATAAAAAAAAAGCAGGTGATTCCCATGAAGTATCGTTACGAAACGGAAAAAAAAGATTATACGGACCTGGCGAGCGGGCGTGTTTTGTATCATGCACCCGGGTCTGCTCCCTTTCCGGTTCGGCTGGCCAGCGAAATCTTTTGCCGCGCCCTGGCGCTGTTAAAACCGGATCAGAAGAAAAATGGATACAAAATTTATGATCCTTGTTGCGGCTCCGGCTATTTGCTGACGGTCCTCGGCTTTTTGCATGCCGGCAAAATCCGGGAAATCTGGGCAACTGATTATGATGCGCAAATTTTGGAAACAGCTGCCAGAAACCTTTCATTATTAACTCCGGAGGGTCTTCGCAAAAGGGAAGCAGAACTCAGGGAATACATCAAAAGGTATGGGAAACCGTCCCACGTAGATGCCCTGGACAGTGTCGAAAAGTTAAAATCCCTGCAAAAGCAAGAACCGGTAAAAATCACCTGTCGGCAAAGGGATATCACCAAACCGGGGGGGAATCCGGTCAATGATGTTAACATGATTATTACCGATCTTCCCTATGGAAATCTGGTTTCCTGGCAAGGGCATGAAGTAAACCCCGTCAACCGTCTTTTTGAGAATATCTGGCAGGCGCTTGACCTGGATAATGCTGTTGTTGTGATTGTAACCGACGGGCAGAAACTGGAGCATCCCCAATTCCAGCGCGTCCGCCAGCTGAAAGCGGGCAAAAGACGCGTCTCTTTTTTCAGGCCGCTGGTTTGAGTTGAAACTGGCAGGCCAGTGGCCTGGTCCGGATTTTAAAAAGAAAGATAAAAAAGGGTTATCCTCAATAATCAGTACAAACTTCAAGCCGTAAAACGGAAGCTATCTTTTTACTGGAAACGATTAAATAAAAATTCCCACGATAGACAAAATTAACGAAAAACAACTTATAAAATAATGGATATAATTTCAGGATAACCCTTTTTAATCTGCTGAGAGGAGTTTTAACAGACAGATATGGGGAAAGTTCTCAGGCATTTTATGATTCTTTTTTTATTGACATGGGTTGGCATGAATTGCTTGTTTTCTGCAGAAGTTTTTGCCGATAGAGGTTTTCAGGTTCCAGAGATAAAAGAAGACTTCGGGCAGTATGACCACATGCCTGAACCACAAGAAAAAACGGGGTCGATTCAGCAAAATATGCAGGAAGAAACCGGAACCTGGGACTGGATTACGGAGCCTGTTTCTGAGGGCTGGAAATGGGCAGAGGAAAAGATTGCAGCCGTCTGGAATTGGACGAAAGAAAAAGCCTCCGCTTTTTGGAAAGGGATTGAAAAAATCCTGACCTTGCTCATTTCCGTCGTCATCATTGTCGGTCACTTTTTCAAAGGATTTGGCAAACTGCTTGTGGATACAGCAACTGGAATCTGGGACATGTTGACCAATCCGGTTGAGAACTTGATGAGCTTGATTCATGCAGTCTCGCATCCCATTGAGACAGGAAAAGCGATTTGGCAATCCATTTCTGAATCCTGGATAAGAGATGTTGTGAATGGAGATGCCAGGAGCCGGGCCGAATGGTTTGGCTATGCCGCAGGACAAATTGTCCTGGCACTTGTCGGAACAAAAGGAGTGGACAAAGCTGCAAAATTGGCCAAAGGCAGCAAAGTCGCGCAAACTGCCCGCCGCCGTCTGACCGACCGACTGCCCGCACCCGTACAAAAGTTCTTCAGCAAAGACACCTGGAGAAATATGGCCGATTACTACTTGCGCGGAAAGAAAATTAACTGGAAAAACACTCTCATCACTGGCGCAACGGGTATTTCCCTGTTGGGGGTGGGTGCCTTTGGTGTCCCCAAGGTTGTAAAATTCATCAAAAAGAGTGATATCGATTGCTCCTTTGCCTCCCATCAGTCCGCTGACAGCTACCTGGCAGCCATGCTGATGCCGAAACTGGACTGTGATTTTTCGTATGATAAAGGAGGGGAGAGTGGGACAAGCACCAGTGGTAAAGCTGTTCGTGCAGTGGAATTTGAACAAGGTCTTGAGGAACATTTGATCAGGGGAGAAGGAATTGGAAAAGGGAAAAAAGGAGTCATAGGGGCGCATAACATGGATGAATTTTATCGTACTTTAAAAGAAACAGGAGTCAACATTAATGATTTGATCATTAGCAAAGAACAGCACCCTGAATTCCCTGGGCTTTACCAAATCAAGTATAGACTTCCATCTTTGATGTATGATAAGAGTGGAAATCTGGTTCCATCCGGTCAATATAAAGTGATTTCATATCCTAAAACGGTATATGATCCAAATATTTACTCAAATCAGCAAATCATTCAATGGGGAAAAGAGGCAATGCAAGAAGGAATTGATGCAAATAGAATTAAACGTGGAGTAATTGAAGGATATAGTAAGAATGGCATGAAGTTTGCAGGACGGTTAAATGAAGAAGGGAAAATAAAAGTCTTTTATCCTGTATTCTAAAGGGTGAGGGAAATGTATAACACCGAAGAAGACAATTTTAAAATGATGGAGTCTATGGAAGAAATAAATGATTTTATAGATATTTATTTTAGTATTGTTGGAGATTATAATTTTATTAAATGTTTGAAGGGATTTAGAAATAAAGCAGGTTTTGGAATAGAGGATTTTGGCATTTTATTTAAACAAGATTTTGACGATGATGAATGGGTAAAATATCGTTGTAAAGAAAACGAAGTTGCATTATTGATGTATTATCCAGAACCTGATCAAAATAGAATTACTTTTTTGGATTTTCACCAATTTTATCCGTATTTATACCAATATGGGCAAAAGTTTATCCGGAAACATCCAGAGAAAAAAGAAGAAGTCACCTATTTGTTAAAAGAAATAAAAGAGAGTTGGGGAATTTAAGAAAATGCAACAATCATTTTTTGGATAGGGTTTGACACAAATTCAAACTCTATCTTTTTTTATTCATATTGTTTTCAACGATCATCTGCCAAAGTTGAGAAATTCATTAAAAAGATGAAAGGGGATTTTTAATGAACAAACTTATTTTAGATGGGGACAATATTTTTAACAAGGAGCAATTACATAAAGTTTTAAAGGAAAAGATGGATTTGCCTGATTATTATGGTGAAAATTCAGATGCACTTTGGGATTGTTTAACAGGATGGGTGGATTTGCCTTTAAAAATTACATGGAAAAATTATAATAAAAGTAAGGAGATTTTAGGAAATTATGCAGAGCGTTTGTTACAATTATTTAAAGAGGGTTATCCGGTTAATG
>JBAVDL010000023.1:0-11281 GCA_049587175.1 Thermoactinomyces sp. | reverse complement strand
AAACAGATCCTGCAGGGAAACAGGCCCGATTTCCAATCCGTTCTGCTGTCCTTCCAGTTGCATTTCTTCGCTTAAATCTCCATAAACCATTACGGATTTGGCATTTCCCAATTGCTGTTCATTCAGTATCTGCATTCCTTTGACAAAGCTGTCGACGGAATTGCTTTCTCCGGTAATGGAATAACCGCTGGAAACCAGTTCTTCGTAATTTTTGTGAAGCACGAGAGTTCCTTTGTTTATAATGAGAACTTCATCAAACAGATAGTCCATTTCTGAAACCAGATGGGTTGAAAGAATCATGGTTCGCGGCTGTCTGGACTGTTCTTCCAGCAATTCCTTGTAAAAAGTTTCTCTGGTAGGAGCATCCATCCCCAGATATGCTTCATCAAATATGGTAACAGGCGAACGGCTGGCAAGTCCGATTACGATATTCAGTGCTGATTGCATTCCTTTGGAAAGCTTGTTTACGGGTTTGTTCAAGGGAAGCTTAAAACGATCGACCAATTGTCTTGCATAGTCCATATCAAAATTCGGCCGGTATCTTTCTGCAAAGCTCAGCATGGCCTGGACCTTGTTCCACTCCTCTTTGTAATTTGCTTCATAGATAAAACATACGCGCTGCATGATTTTTGCATTTTCAAATGGTGTTTCCCCGCCAATTCTGACAGAGCCTGCTGTTGGTTGTCGAAAAGAGGCCAGTAAAGAAAGGAGGGACGTTTTACCGGCTCCATTTCGGCCAAGAAGTCCGTAAATTTGCCCGCCTTTCAACCTGAAAGAGATATTGTTCAGGGCAGTAGTATCTTTGTACTTCAAAGAGACATTGTTTACTTCTATATCAAATATCACTTGTCATCACTTCCTTTAATCTCCCTGATTAATGCAAAAACCTCGTGTTGTGAAATCCCCAGTTTGTCTGCTTCCCGTACCAGAGGCAGCACATAATGATCGACAAATGCTTCTTTCCGCTTTCGAATCAGTTTTTCTCTTGCCCCTTTGGCTACAAACATGCCAATCCCCCGTTTTTTGTAAAGAATTCCCTCATCAACCAGTTGATTTACACCTTTTGATACAGTAACGTGGTTGATTTTGTAGAAATTGACCAGCTGATTGGTTGAAGGCGCCTGTTCTCCTTCTTTTAACTGTTCGTTTAAAATCAGATCCTCGATCTTTTCCCGGACTTGTATAAAAATCGGCTTTTTGTTGTCAAACAGCTTGCTCAGAGCAATCACCACCTTACCTGTATGCTTATCTCGTTATACGGTTATATACTTGTGTATATAAGTGTATTGGAAAGAAGAGTTGTTGTCAATTGCAAATTTGACAGCCCCTGGTTCCGGGGTGGCTAGTGACGGAAACAAACAGGCAGAACAAGTGAGCCGGAAAAGTGGCGGCGGGAAAAGGTTAATTTGACTGATGACGTGGTGTTACATAAAACAGCAGTTTTCCAATTTTTGAAGATGGTTGCTTTATATATCTGCTCCAGCAAAAAAAGCCATTGACAGAATCAACGGCTTTTTTGCTGGAGCAGGTCAGTTGTTTTTAATGGTAGCGATACCAGACGGTCCAGCCATCTTTGGTTTTGGCTACAAAAATCTGGCCTTGTGAGAGGCTGGCACTTGGCAGAAATTGCGGAAAGAAAAGCTCAACCAGATAGGATTTGTTTGCAACGCGTTTGCCGCACTGCTGAACAGCTATACCGGAATAGGGGGTTGATTTGGGATCTTTCAGGGAAATAATTCTTTTTACTTCCCATTCCTTATAGCGGGGATCTTCTCCATAAGCTTTCCGGATCAATTCCGGCAGAGCCGCCCGAATTTCTTTTTCCGCATTTTTGCCAGGGCTGATCAGCTCACTTGGTTTCGGACAATTTTCAGATTTTATGGATGCGTCCTTCTTGACAGCGTCTGAGGGAGGGAGAGCAAAACCGGTTGACACTGCAAATGACAAAATTAACAGGATACTGAAAAACCATTTGGCCGAAAACGGTATTCGTTTCATCATTTCACCCCTTGATTGAAACAGATGATCGCCCTGAACAATTCAGGGTTACTACACATATTTTACCTTTCTATGGTTGTTTCCATCCCTTATGGATGCTTTTTCAGCAAACCTTCAAGGAACTGTTGCCTGTTTATTGACTTTTGCTCGAGACGTGTCATACACTGCAAGAAGTGAGCAGTTACTTTTTCGAGTGTTTGAAAAGGAGTTATGTTATTTCCATATATTTTGGCAAAGATTAAAGGTTGGACAGATAAATAAGGGCTGTTGAAAAAACATTTTGAGACCAAGGAGGAGACAATGTCCAGGAAAAGTTGGGATGAATGGGTAAGTTATATCGCTGAGCAGTATAATCTGAATCTGAAAGAAGACAAACAAACACAAAAACAGAAGAAAATTCTGGAAGCAGCCATTCATGTATTTGCCAAAAAAGGCTATAGCGGGGCTTCTACAAGTGAAATTGCTGAACGGGCAGGTGTAGCTGAAGCCACCATATTCAAGCATTATCATACGAAAAAAGGACTTCTTTTGCGCCTGGTAATCCCGGCAATTGCCAAAGTGGCCAGTCCTTACATTATTAATCCCGTGCTTCAAATTCTGGATCAGGATAAGCCGATTGAGGAACTGTTACGTGATTTGATTATTGACCGCAAGCAACTTCTGGAGAAAAACTGGAAAACAATACGCATTATTTTGGTGGAAAGTCTGTTTCATCCGGAGATTCGCGAAGCTCTTGTAGACCATGTTGCCAAAAATATAGTAAAAATCGGCTTTGATAAGATTGAAGAACTGAAAAGAAAGGGAAAGTTGCGTGCTGACCTTCCCAATCACGTCCTTTTGCGGGGAATGATGTCACAAATCGCTGCTTATATGATCGCCAGAAATGTCTTTCCCGATTTGGCCCAGGGAAAGGAAGAGGAAGAAATTGATGCGATTATTGATATGCTGACAAATGGAATTACCCCTAAAACGGACTCTGTGTCCAATTCGTTGCAAGATGAATGAAATATCTTTGCTTTATAGTACCCAAAAGGAATAATGGAGGAGTTCCTGGAAATATAGTAGTGGAAGCGGATGCTGACGTTATTCCAAATCATGCAGGTTCATAGACTGACACTTCAAAAAGCCGGATGGAATTCATCCGGCTTTTTTTATGATCATTGTGCAATTATGTTATCCGCAGATTCAAGAAATGCCTCTGCTTTTGTGATGTTGACATAAGCATACATGTGTAATATTATTACATGTAAGATATTTATTACACGTGTTTGGTATATTTTATATGAAAAGGAGAATGAATATGAACCCGCATACATTATTCAGCCTGGCCGCAATGGCTTTTGTTGTGCTGATCGGTGTTCTGGTTGTTGTGATTCTTGTTTACCTGATCAAGTTATGGCAGGCAAAAATCCAAATTGAAAAGGATGCAGAATTTCGGAAACTCAAGCTGGATGCAGCAGAGGCTGCTAAGAAAATACGGGAAAACCAATTGAAAACAGAAGAAGAGTTGCAGGCTCTCAAAAAGCGAATCGTGGCGGTAGAGAAGATATTGCAGGAGGTAGAATAAAAAGGGAGAGACATCAGAATGGATAACAAAAACCACCCCTTGTCAGGAAGCGAATTGTCAGGAGATGAACTGCTTGCAATATTTGAAGCTTTGTCGAACCCGCATCGTTTAAAAATTATTTCTATCCTGTCAAGAGAGAGGATGTATGTCAGTCAGCTGGCAAGAGAAGTCAAGATGAGCCGACCCTTGCTTTATATGCATTTGCAGAAATTGGAGGCAGCCGGATTGGTTTCCAACCAACTGGAGCTTTCAGAGGATGGCAAATCAATGAAGTACTACGAATTGAAGCCTTTTGATATTCGATTGACAAAAGAAATGATTGCCAAGTCCGTTGAGACATTAACCATCAAGAAAAAAGGAGAATGATTATGAATCACGATACAATGGTTGATCTGGCCGGAATGGCTTTTGTTGTGCTCATAGCTGCATTAATTGTTGTTATCATCGTGTATTTGATCAAAACATGGCAGACAAAAATTCAAAGTACAAAAGATGAGGCTTACCAGAAGATACTGGAAGACTTGTTTGCATTGCAGGAAGATACAATCAGGCATCAGGCAGTGCTTTTCGCAGAATTTCAGGATATGAACAATCGGATAAAAAATGTGGAAATAATCCTGCGGGAAGTGGAATGAAGCTCTTGCAAATGCTGTCTTGTTGAGACGAGAATGAGAAGATATTTTTCAGGACTTCAATCCGTCTTGAAGTTGCTCCGCTTATAAAAATTGCTTTCTCACACTTTGTCGGCAGGCGGGGGGAATCCTCAGAGATCCCCCTTTTTGAATATCAGTTTTGCAACTATAAAACAGAAGAGACTTTGCTTGACTTTTATGTTTGGAAATATGTAACTTATTAAATAAAATTTATTTACAAGGCATTATCATGACTCGCCTGTCGTATCGGATGTTAATGGTTCAAACACATCACCCGATATTTTCTTATCATTCATAAAAACAAGGAGGGATACTGTGGATTATGTAAAATATGGAACAGGTGCATTTTGGAGAGCCAGTAGTGCGTTGTTCGCTGGAGGCTTTTTTACTTTTGCAGTCTTGTACAGCACTCAGCCTTTGCTGCCGGTTTTTTCGCAACAGTTTCATATTACTCCGGCTGTTTCCAGTCTTGCTCTTTCTTTGACTACGGGCACCCTGTCTGTATTTCTGTTAATTGCGGCCTTGTTGTCAGAACGATGGGGTCGTAAACGAATTATGGGCATCTCTTTATTTTTGTCTGCAATTATAGCGATTTTGACTGCTTTTAGCCCTGACTTCCTGTCACTGATCATCCTGCGAACATTGCAAGGAGTTGTTTTAGCCGGATTGCCGTCCATTGCCATGGCATATATAGGCGAAGAAATTCATCCTGACAGCCTCGGAACCGCCATGGGGTTATACGTGAGTGGAACCACAGTTGGAGGAATGTTTGGACGTATAGTCACCGGGATGATAACTGATTTTTTTTCCTGGCAAATTGCGCTTGGAACACTAGGATTGATTGGTTTGCTTTGCAGTATTTATTTTTGGACAGGTTTACCCGATTCAGTTCACTTTCAGTCGAAATCCTTGTCTCCCAAAAAGACACTCCATTCCTTTTTTCAACATCTTCATTCCCCGAGTTTGCTTGGCATTTTTGGTATTGCCTTTTTGTTAATGGGTGGATTTGTTTCGATGTATAACTATATTGGTTATCTGTTGACCAATCCGCCTTACAGCCTTAGCCAGACTGCTATTGGATGGATTTTTGTTGTTTATATCATGGGCACATTCAGTTCGGTGTGGATGGGGAAATTGGCGGACCAGACAGGTCGTTTTAAAATTCTGGCAATCAGCATGGGAATCATGTTAATGGGTGGCTTTCTGACAATAGCAGCGTCACTGTCTATAAAAATTATTGGCATTGCTATTTTTACTTTTGGTTTTTTTGGAAGCCATTCAGTTGCGAGCGGTATGGTAGGAAAGTTGGCTACAGCAAACAAAGCACAGGCATCTTCCTTATACCTGCTTTTTTATTATGCCGGATCCAGTTTGTTGGGATCTGTGGGGGGACTTTTTTGGGACGGGTACCAATGGGCTGGAGTCCTGTCAATGATTGCAATTTGCATTTTCGTTGCATTTCTGTTGGAATTTTTAATAATAAGGGCAAATCAACATAAAGCTGCCGGGGCGTTTTTGCACAATGTCCCGAAACAGTAAATCAGGGAACACATTTTATTTATATTTCCTTTGTGTCTTAACTTCTTTCGAATGTTGCCTGCTTCCACACTGTCATTCTTTTTTTCAGATTTCCGGTGTTCAGCTCCAGTTGGGTACCGTCAGGATCAAGGAAGTTGATAACCCGACCCAGTCCCCGTTCCACCGGACCTCTCACCACAGGAACTTTGGCTCTCTGCAATACAGTTACAGCATCGTGAATCTTTCTCCGAAATGGAGAAAGCGATATGATCCACGCCGGGCCCCTGATTCTTTTCTTCTGCTTTTCCGTCTCTTTCAGTCAGGCAAATCCAGGCAGTTCCCCATTCCAGGTAGACATCTTTCCTTCCATGGTGAACGAGCCGCATTCCCAATACATTCCGGTAGAAGTTCAAGAACCGTTCCAGATTCGTTACCCGGATGGTTCATGGTTCAATCCGGTCACCTTCATTCCCAACCCGCCTTCGTTTTATTGATTCTCCTGAAAGATATGCCTCACAATTGATTGAAGAAAGGACATAACATATTGGTCATGTAAAGTATGTTATGTCCTTTAATTAATCGATATCGTTCAGGTCTTGATATATTTTTTTCCTGCCCGGCAGGCAGGATCCCATTTTTGTTCTTTCATGATCAGATACTGGAGATAGAAAATGGTAAAAAAGATAGTTAGCAAATAGGTTTTCCAGTTATTTTGAAAGGAAGAATTTTTTCTTTCATGTTCCAGCATCATTTTGCGCAAAATGATGCTCAAGCCAATAAAAACTGGTATAAAAAGAAAAAACATATACAAACTGAAAGTTCCATACCATACCGGCAACCTGACAAAAAAACTGGCAATGGAGATGAAAAAGTCAATCAGGCAACAAATAAAAAGCAACCACGCAATCCCAAACGGGAATTTCTGTTTGGTGTTCAAATTCTTAATTGCTTTTTGCCGGGAAACCAGCCAGTAGGGAATATACAGGCCCATGGTAAACAAAGAGAGCAAGATCATCAGAGCTACATCCATTTTTTTGAACCCGGCTTGGCGAAAAATATTTTGAGAGCTTTGCGGTACAGACATGTAAATAGCTCCTTTTCTCGTTAATTGGTTGTAATAATTATTTTAGAGGAATCATTTGCTTTTTTATTAAATAATTTATCAGTTTTAGAAAAAGTTCAAAATCAATCAACGCGAAGCCTTCTACCATTATAAACCAGTTTGTAATACAAACAATTCAAAACAAAAAAACCAAAACAACAACACCAATAATAAAATAATTTTCTAAACAAACCACAAATAAACAAAATTAAGATAGGATAATGACAAGTCAATTAAAAGGAAAGAAAGAATAATATGGGTTCTTATAGTGAGCTTGTCAAAGGAGAGGATTAAATTTAGGGAAAAAGAAGAGTACCGTTATATGCAAGACTGACTCTCCCATGTGTTATTACATATGACGGAGAAATCAATTGCAGGCAAATACAAACGGGAATATCTTCCGGCTGAAGTTATTCCGGTCTGCAGTTCTTCGGGAGTTTGGAGAGCAGAGCTATGACCCTGAAATGAGAGATGAGGATCCTGGTCTATGCGGCCGAACCCTTTGCTTGGCAGACTGATAATATATGGAGCACATCAAATGTGATTTTGACCTCGCAGCAATTGCTGGTGCAGAAATGCCACCAAACTGCCAAGAGACGGCAATATTTTCAGGCAAAAGGCTACACCCAATTATTACGATTGCTGAATACTTCAGGAGCTGTGAACAGCAAATTACAATGGGGAGGCGTTATTTCATGGATTTGAATAATATTATATATTTTTTGCTGGCATCGATTACACTGACACTGATGCCAGGGCCGGATATTATTTTTGTCATAACATTAAGCATGACAAAGGGTGTAAAGAAAGGGGTGTCAACAGCACTGGGGTTATGTACCGGCCTTTTTGTCCATACCGCTGCAGCAGCCATCGGAATTTCAGCTGTTATATATCATTCAGCACTGGCATTTCAAATTCTAAAATATGCAGGAGCACTCTATCTTTTCTATCTGGCTTGGCAAGCTTTAAAAAAGTCCAATACGGTACGCATGGAACAAAGCCATGCCAGGCAAGGCTGTTTTACCCTGTATAAACGGGGGATCTGGATGAATCTGCTCAACCCAAAGGTGTCTGTCTTTTTCCTCGCTTTTTTGCCGCAGTTTGTTGATCCTGAAGCCGGATCTGTTTCATTGCAGATGATTTGGCTGGGCGGAATTTTTATTCTCCAGGCACTGGTTGTGTTTACTCTGGTGTCCAGCTTGTCAGGTTATCTGGGAGAAAAGCTGCTGCAACGCACTTCCCGTTCCCGAGTCATTCAATGGCTTGAAGCATCTGTTTATTCGATTGTAGGACTGCGGTTGGTCTTATTGGAAAGATAGAATTAAAGGCAGAGTCGTTTGGACTCTGCCTTTTTGGATCTGGATGGAAATGCGATAGTCTTGATTTATTTGTTGACATAAAAGATAAACTTTTTCTGTTTCCAAAAAGGCCTGGATCAAACAGGTTCTCCGGAGGATAACTGCTTTTCTGTCTGTCCACTACAGGATTGGATGGAAATGTTATAGTCCTTGATCCATTTGTTGACATGCAGGATATACTCCATCATTTTTCCGACTTCAAAAGGAGCCTGATCAAACAGGTTTTCCGAAATATAATTGATTTTCTGTTTGTCCACCAGCGGCACAATCGGTTCTTGCGGATCTTCCACTGTTTCTCTCAAAAGTCGGCGGATATTTTCATAATAAACCGGGTCGGTGGTAGATGGATAAGCACTTTTTTTCCGGGTGCGTACTTCTTCGGGCAAATAACCTTTCAAGGCACGGCGCAAAATGCCTTTTTCCATGTTGTCCACGGTTTTCATGGAATAAGGTACGTTCCACAGGTATTCAATGAGCCGGTGATCACAGAAAGGTACCCTGGCTTCAAATCCGGCTTGCATACTCATGCGGTCTTTGCGCTCCAGCATAAATGGCAAAAACCGGGTGATGAAAAGGTACGACATTTCCCGTTGTTTTGCTTCGGTATCAGATTCTCCCTCCAGCTTCGGTACCTCCGAGACGGCTTCCTGATATCTCCGGTTTCTGTATGCTTCCGGTTGAATGGTCTGTTTCGCTTCCTCATTCAAAACAACCGGGAAGTAGCGAATACTGTCATTCCAGGGAAAAGTGCCGGAGTACAAAAATTCGTCCTGATGAAACCAGGGATAACCGCTGAAAACTTCATCTGCTGATTCTCCTGACAATGTAACGGTGGCATCCTTTTTCATTTCACGGAACAATAGATGCAAGGAGGCTTCAAGTTCCCCGATCGCCGGCAAGTCACGGGCTTTTAAAGGAAGAAAAACATGTTCGGTCAAATCATTATGGTCAATAATGACTGTATGGTGTTTTGTGCTGGCATAATCAGAAACCATTTTCGCAAATGGTTCATCCCGGGTGGCATGCAAAAGGTCCGCCTGGAAATGTTCATCGCTGCCCAAGAAATCGATGGAATAGGTGAGAAGCTGCTCTTTTTTTTCGGCCAAATAACGGGAGGCAATCGATACAAGACCGCTTGAGTCCAAACCGCCGGACAACATGGATACAACAGGCATATCGGAAATCAATTGTCTCTTTACAGTATCTTCTAATATTTCGCGAATTTTGGAACTGGTTGTTTCCACATCATCTTCATGTGGTTTGCTTTCCAATTTCCAATACTGTTCCACGCGTTTTCTGTCCCTGGTAAAGACAACATAGTGACCGGGACGTACTTCTTCCATTCCCCGAAATACAGCAAAACCGGGTGTTCGAATAGGTCCAAGCCCGAAAATTTCCGCCAACCCTTCGTTATCAACAACCGCATCCACTTCGGGATGTGCAAGAATTGCTTTTAATTCGGATCCAAACAAAATACCGGAATTATGCACTTTGTAAAAGAGCGGTTTGACGCCGATATGATCCCGTGCCAGCAACAGAGATTGATTTCGTTCATCCCAGATGGCGAAGGCAAAGATACCATTCAAATGAGACAGACAATTTTCTCCCCATTCCAGATAACTATGTAATAATACCTCCGTATCTGATTCAGTTTTAAAATTATGACCAAAACTTTCAAGTTCTACGCGAAGTTCTTTAAAATTGTATATTTCTCCATTGTAGGAGAGGATAATCGAATGATCACCTGAACGGTAAACCATTGGCTGCGTCCCGCCTGCGGGATCTATAACAATGAGCCGCCGATGACCAATGGCTGCATGTTCGGAAAACCAGTATCCTTCTGCATCAGGTCCGCGATGTTGAATAGAATCAGTCATTTTTTTAAGAGTTTCTCTTTCTCCTGACACGTCTCTGTCCCAGTCAATCCATCCAGTGATTCCACTCATTTTATCATCTCCTGTAGTAGTTTACATAAAACTTGCTCATTTATATTTAATTATATAATAAAAAAATCAAAACTTAAAATATTTTTTTGTAAAAATTAAATTATGGGCTATTTGCAATTTGTTTACTTGAAGAAGAACTGTCATTAAATCGAATGAATTCAATTTTATATTCGTAACAATGTTATGTTACAATATAAAGGAGGAGGTGACAGAAGTGGACAGCGAATTGATTTCAAAAAAAGAACTTCTGGAGGAGACGGGGATTTCATACGGTCAGTTGTACCGTTGGAAACGAAAAAACCTGATTCCGGAGGAGTGGTTTATTCGCAAGTCAACCTACACTGGACAGGAAACTTTTTTTCCGCGTGAAAAAATATTGACGCGTGTAAACAAGATAAAAGACCTGAAAGATGATCTCTCGCTTGATGAGATTGCATTGATGTTTTCTCCTCAATTGACGGAAGTTGTATTAACAGAAGAGGAAATCAGGAAGCATCAGATTGTGTCGGACATGGCCATGGAGTTGTACAGATCAATTGAAAATAAAGCTGAGCCCTTTTTGCTGGAACCTCTTTTTTACCTCTTCGTTGTGGATGAGTTTTTACAAACAGGGGAAATGAGTCAGGAAGAGGGAAAACATCTGTTTAATTTTCTAAAGTCAAACTACAGCCGGTTTCAGGATAAAAATGCTGAACTGTTTTTTATCCGCAATATGGGTGTTGCGACCTTTTTCCTGGCAAGCGAGACCAAAGATATCTGTTTTGAGAGCCATGTAAAAATTGTTTCACGAATTTTGCTGGTTGAGAAACTGGAGAAATTGAAAAGCAAAATTCAAAAAATTTGAAAGGACGACCAATATGGGTGATTCAAAAAGTGACATGTTTATCAACGGGTACGGAAACTTTTCCGGCGGAGAATTCCAAGTGGTTCGAATCAATGGACTTGGGAAAGTAAAAGGGGATATTCATTGTCAACAGTTTACCACCAACGGAGACAGTCTGGTTGAGGGAAATATCCAGACGGAATCGTTAAAGATTGCCGGTTCATCTACAGTTGAAGGGAAAGTAAAAACCAGGGAAACAAAGGTTAATGGACAATTGACGACAGATGCACAAATGGATACAAAAACAATAATCGTT
>JBAVDL010000022.1:0-1605 GCA_049587175.1 Thermoactinomyces sp. | reverse complement strand
TCATCGCACTGAGCAGCTGGCCGAGCTTCCTCATGGGCCATGAACTCCCTTGAGGCAGACGTTGGTTCTCGAAATCAACTCCTCGGACAAAAGAAATTCCAGGCTTTTTCTGATTTTTTTGATCGATCCGCGCTTCAACAGGGCGACGAAATCGTCCTCGATCAGGGCGGCACTGATTTGACTGATCAAATCGATGTGCTCCTTGGGGGCGGTCGGAGGTGCCGCCAACAGCAAAAACGTGGAAACGCGCCGCTTTTCATCGGCGTCATTCCGCCAATCGACCGGGGATGAAAGCCGGAACACCGCCATGAGCAGTTCACTTACGCCTTCCGATTTGGCATGGATCAGGGCCAAATCGTTGATGATCAATCCGCCTTGCGCCTCTCTTTTTTTTATGTCGCGGCATAACGCGCGAAGGTCCCGGATTTTGCCCCAACCCGCAAGTAGCAGACACAAAGACTCCAGCACCGGTCTTGAAAGGTTTACCCCGTCGAACACCTGAAGATTGCGCAGGATCTGCATCATCCCCTCGCCCGATCGGGCCAAAGACAAAGCCGAAGGGGACGGTTCTTTCGCCTCCTGAACCGGAAAATCATCGACCCGCATCCGCGACAAGGTCCATTCGATGGCGGCCAGATCCTCCTTCTGCAGAAAGGGGTGAACGACCACCACCCGGTTGTCGTCGGCAAAGGAGATGGGCACCGTGGAAACGATCAAATCGATGTGCTCCTGCTCCGACAACCACTTTTTCAGTTCCGTCACCGAAACGATCCCGACAATGTCCAGATAGGGCACTTCGTTTTTCAGCCGTGCGGTCAAATAGCTGGACGTGCCAAAGCCGCCGGCGCAAACCACCACCGTACGAAACCTTCTTCCTTCCCGCCGGCGGATCAGGGCGGCTCCGACGTGCAACGCAAGATATCCGATTTCATCGTCCGGCACGGCATAAGGAAACTGTTTGGAAACCGCCTTCCGGCAAGCGTCGAACACTTCGGGATACCGTTCCCGGATCTCCTTCAACATGGGATTGTGGATTTGCAAGCCATTTTCCAGCCGGCCCATGGCGGGGATCAAGTGAGCCAGCAAACCCTCGAACAGGATGGCGTCCCCCAGCAACGGCACGCCCAATTCCCGCTCGACGGACTGGATGAACTGTTGTGCCAGTTCAAACATCCGGCCGCTTTCGGGGGTTTCCATCGGATGCTCCTTGCTTATGGCCGCGCCGGAGAGATGCAATGCGATATATCCGATTTCCATTTCCGGAATCGGAAGGGAAAGGGCGCCCTCCAGACGCGACGCGATTTCCCTGGCCAGGGGAAGCATTTCCATCGCTTCGGGAGGAAGGTTCCGCGACAATTCCCCCTCATATTTCGCGCCGCGCTTGATCCGCTCCACGGCCAAAAGGAGGTGAATCACCAGGTTGACATAGCCTCGATCCGTCAAAAGAATGGCATCGCAGCCGTCCAGCACCTCCCGGACAGCCCGTTCAACGGCCCATATATGCTCAATGTCAAGAAATTTAAGCAGCCGGTCACGCACCAAAAACCCCAACGGATGTTGGGAAGCTTGCCCTTCATTTTGAAAAAGGGCGAGCCACTCTTCAAA
>JBAVDL010000021.1:0-1798 GCA_049587175.1 Thermoactinomyces sp. | reverse complement strand
GGATCACTCCGTGTTGGAGGGCTACTTCAACACCAAGAGGGAATACGAGAACCGGAAGCAGGAACTGACGGAACTGCAGAAGGAACAGAAAAAGAGCCGCGATCAGGTGAAAGAGGAATATGACAAGCTGGCCAAGACGATGAAGAAGCATCAAAAAGAACTGGCCAGCCTGGAACACAAGGAGGAGCTGAAGGAAGAAGAGATTCAGCGCATCACTCAGCTGACCTCCAATACGGGCAACTTCTCTTACGGCGGTGGCGCATTTGCCTGGCCTGCCAACAGCCGGAGAATCAACTCCCCCTACGGGTATCGCAGCAGCGGATTTCACTACGGGATCGACATCGATGGAAACCTGGGCGATCCGATTTATGCCGCCGCTTCGGGAGTGGTCAAGGAAAACGGCCCCGCCAGCGGATATGGCTGGGTCATCGTCATTGACCACGGCAGCGGTTTGACCACCGTTTACGCCCACATGTACAGCAATACCGTCCAGGTATCGACCGGCCAGCGCGTGAGCAAGGGGCAACGAATCGCCTCCATCGGAAACAATGGACGATCCACCGGACCGCATCTGCACTTCGAAGTGCGCAAAAACGGAACCCCGCAAAATCCGATGAATTATTACTGAGCGTGGAGTTCGAGGCGTCCCGCTTCCAAACAGGTGTGAAGACATAACCGCGATATTGGGGAGAGAAGCATGAAGCAAGTTTTCACATGGATCCTCGTCTTTTGTTTCACGATCTCGTCGGTTGGCTGGGTGCACGCCAATGAGAAGGAAGAAGTGAAGAGAGAGCTGAAAAAGATCCAGGACGACAAAAAGAGCGTCAAGGAGGATCTGGATCAGCTGGATCAGGAAATCAAGAAAAACCGGGATGAACTCAAGAAGTTGGAAAAGGAAATGGAAAAAATCGACGGAGAAGTGGCTGAGATTGAAAAGGAAATGGAAGGGATCAAAAAGAGGGAAGAGCGCTACAAGAAGATCTTTAAAAACCGGATTCGCAAACTGTACCAACAGGGGGAAGTCGGATACATGGTCTCCTTGCTGGAATCCGAGTCCCTGGAGGAATTTCTCGGCCGCTTTGAGTCGATCCGGCTGATCGTCAAGCGGGATCACAGCCTCTTTGACAGTTACGTGAAACTGCGCGAGGAAAAGGAAAAGCGGAAACAGGATCTGCTTTCTCTTCGCGAGGAGCAGAAAAAAACCGCGGCAGAGGCGGACAAGGCCTATAAAGAGATGCTCGAGGACGTGAAAAAGAAGGAGGGGAAGCTTTCCGAGCTGGAAAACCTGGAGTCCATCAAGGAGAATGAGATTCGGCGGATCAACTTGAATCTGATTCAAAGGGGTCAGTTATCCTTCCCCTACGAGGGAGGCCCCCTCCAGTGGCCCTCTGCCAGCCAAAGGCTCACATCCCCCTTCGGATATCGATACCATCCGGTGACCGGAAGTTATCGGATGCATGCGGGGATCGATATCGGCGGGAGCTTGGATACCCCGATTTACGCAGCCGCCTCCGGCGTGGTGGTGGAAAGCCGCCCCAGTGTGGGTTACGGGTGGATCATCGTCATTTATCACGGGGACAAGGACGGAACACCTCTGTACACCTGGTATGCCCACAGCTATGAACACCAAGTCCGGGTCAAGGCGGGGGACGAGGTGAAGCGTGGACAGCATATCGCCGGGATCGGGAGCAACGGCATGTCCACCGGTAACCACTTGCATTTCGAAGTGCGAATCGGCAAGAACGGTCAAGCGGTCGACCCGATGTCGTATCTGAAGCGATAAAAAGGATCATTCCGA
>JBAVDL010000020.1:0-13545 GCA_049587175.1 Thermoactinomyces sp. | reverse complement strand
CCGCGGTCAAATCGATCCATTGGATACTCAATTCGCCGTCCCAAAGCCCGCTGACCCATTGTTTTGTAACCAGCAAAACGGCCATCGCCACGCCTAGAAGGTCAA
The DNA here is from genome assembly GCA_049587175.1 of Thermoactinomyces sp. Classification (GTDB taxonomy): domain Bacteria; phylum Bacillota; class Bacilli; order Thermoactinomycetales; family Thermoactinomycetaceae; genus Thermoactinomyces. The sequence goes on along the minus strand of JBAVDL010000020.1, from coordinate 13,440 downwards.
GGCATCCCCAGCGCAAACGGGGGTCGAGACGAGCCAAGTAAATAACCAAATAGATAACTGAAATCATTATTCCGATCCATTTGCCGCTTTCAGGAGGAGCAAAGTAAACCACGGACCATTTATGCTCCAGAATCAATGAAGGATCCAATAATATCGGGCTCAGTTTCCAACCCAATATGCCAATCACTGCCGCTTGCACAATCGTATCCGCATCCCAGGCCGACTCATATTTCATTTTTTTTGCCAACAGATGTGCCGATAACATCCCCAAAAATCCGCCCGTCAAAAGTACGATCCACTCCAAGCGCAATAATATTGGCCCGATTTGCATTGATTCCATTTCAATCCCCTGCCAATTGTACAAATTTCAATCAAATCCCCGACCGGGTTTATGCGATATTTTCCCTGTTCCATTACTGGAACCCCTTTTTCCTGTCCGGCCACCTGTTTGCAAAACAGCGTGTCAGGCAATCCATAGCTGTTTCAATCTGATTTTTGATATTCAACACATGGCTGAAGCCTTGTGATTCGTTCGCCCCATCACCTCAGTCGACATTCATCCGCACAGGCAGCACACTGCGACCAACGGAAGTGCCCGAGGCAACGGTCGCCAGGCACCAGGGCCCAAATTGTTTTGCCATGGTTAAATTGGCTTCAAATACGAAAGTCAAACCACGCAAAAATTCATCAAATCATGATTAATATAGCACAAAGCACCACCCGTTCGGAGCTTTTTCAATCAGAGCAGAACTTTTTCCAGTTCCGATTATTATTTTCCAATTATAAGGAAAATCCGGTGGAAAATAAGCTGTTTTTTAACGGGCAAACTTTTCCGGGTGTTTTTTTAGCCAGGCTTCAATTATATGTTTCCCATCCCTCAAACAAATCTTCCGGCAATCCCCCATGACAGCCAGACAGGCCTCATATCCGGAATCAATCTTGAGCGGGTAACACTGAATTCGGGCAACTTTTTCTTCCTGTCCCCGCCAGGCAGTCAATCGGGGGATACCTGCATTACGGGAAATGGTCAAGTCAGTCATGGGTACTGTCAGGCCATCCCCTGTTGCCTTCAGAATTGCTTCCTTTTGCGTCCAATACTGGAAAAAGGCAACCGTTTTCTCCGGATCGGAAAATTTCTCCCACTCCTTTCTTTCTTTTGCTGACAGAACCAGGTTGATCAATTCTTTCCAATAATCGCCTGATACTTTTTTTTCAATATCAATGCCAATCGGATAATCCCTTGTCAATGCTGTCAGAACCCAGTCGCCGGAATGGGAAATATTTACTTCAAGCGGATGTTCCTCAAGCACCCGTGGCTTGCCATGCGGTTTATGGCACTGGGGACATTCCCTCGAAATCTGTATTTCTTCAGGAGGTTTCTGCAGAAAATGCGACAGCAGCAGGCGCAATAAACCAAAAGACAATAGCGCCCGTTTCCGGTCTTCCTGTTTGCGATAGGATTGGTAACGTCTTGTTTCCGTTTCATCCAGTATGGTTTCCAGCTCCACAGCAGCAGCGGACAACGGAGTAGACCAGACATATACCCATCCCGGAATCAATGCTTCTTTCATCCTTTTCTGTCACATCCGCTTTCTTGACAATCGGATTCCATCCTGGTCCATTTTTCCAGTTCCTGCGAAATCACTTTCAGCATCGGTTCTTTAAACGTATTCATAAAAAAATGGTCCCCCGGATAAGTGTAATATTGAAAAGAAGCTTTCGTATGCTCTTTCCAGGCAATGAGACCCGTTTCCGGAACATCCGGGTCCAACATTCCCCCAAAGGCAATGATCGGGCAGGAAAGCGGTGCAGACGGCTGGTATGAATAATCATATACAACCGAAAAATCCGCCCGCAAAATGGGTAAAAATAATTGTAACAACTCCTCATTTTGCAAAACTTCTTCCGGTGTCCCGTTAAATTTGCGCAGTCTTTCAATAAACTCTCCATCTTGCAAATGAGTCAGATTTTCATCAACACGCGGCAAATGAGGGGCTCTGCTGGCCGCTACAAAGAGGGCAACCGGTTCTTGTCCTTTCGCACGCATGAAACGGGACAATTCATACGCCAGCAAGGAACCCAGGCTATATCCATAGAAAGCAAATGGAAGATTAAGCCGGTCCCTGATTTGATCGTAGAGATCCGCAACCAGGGAATGGATATCCCGGCAAAGCGGTTCCGTCATGCGCCGGCCCCGCCCCGGCAATTCAACCGGGCACCAGTCAACCTCATCCGGCAAGAATTTTTCCCATTGACGATATATGTAAGATGAACCCCCGGCATAAGGCAAAGCAAACAAACGCAATCTTTCAGGACTTTGTTTTTCTTTCAAATCAAAAGGCATCATGTTCATCCTTTCTTCTGTTTCCCGACTAACTGGTATATTCTTCGTTAAATGAACTCTTCCTTTTTTCTTATATACAGAACTCTACTTTTTGTTAAAAATAAATCAAATACCCATGGTGCGGTGCCCTGCCTGCCTTTCCTGCGCCGGCATATCCTGAAAAAGAGCCTGCAAAGGAAAAGGAGAGATTGGATGCGTCCCCAACACAGATTACTCAGGGAAAAAAGCCGCAAGTATATGGGCAGAATTGTAAAAATCAAACTGATCAACGGATATACTCTCGTCGGAAAGATTACAAACGTTAAACACGGAGGAATCTACTTTGTGCCACTGCGTAAAAGAGGACGTTCCCGCATGAGGACATCCTTTTTGATCTTTCCGGTCTTCATTCCTTTTGCCGCGATCCTGTTTATCAAGTTCATTATATTCTAAATCCGCTGCGGACAGTTCTCCCTGTCCGCAGATCTCTTGCCCTTGCCTACTGGTATGTTTTTCCGCTGAACAAGAAACTGTCCGGAATCATATTTACCTCATCAGCCACACGGATTGCTGACTGAATGGCCCCTTCCACCCAGCCGTGCAGATTGCTGGTATGTTCTCCGGCAAAGTAGACTCTTCCTTCCGGCCTGGCAACCAAATCTGCAAACTCAAGGGTTTGTTCCGGCCTGAACATGGCAAATGCTCCCGCTGCATAAGGATCCCTGGTCCAGCTGTGGGCATAGCCATTCACAAATTCACGATACACCTTTTTCCCATGAAGTTTGCACATTTGCTGAAGTACTTCTTCCATCGTTCTTGTCTGGCTCATGCTGTCCCACGGCAACGCGTCATCTTCCCATGTATAACTGGCCAGTACCACTCCGGGAGTACGGGTCCCTATTCCATGGCTCGGATAATACGTAAACCGAAGCGGAAGGTCGGAAATGGCTTTTCCGCCCCAAAGTCCTTCCTTCTCCCAAAACCGGGTCCGGAATTCAACCCCGATCTTGTTTGACGGGACATAATGCAGCTCCCGAATGGCTTTCCATTTCCCGGGGGAAAACGAATTCCTCGGTTCAACATCGACAAAACGCAGGAGTGTAAACGGAACAGTGACAATGGCCAGATCTCCGTTTGTTTTCCGGAGACACCGGCTTTTTTCATGAACGGTATGGATGGTAACCTGATGAGGTTCCTGCACAATTCTGGTCACGCGCTCGCCAAAACGGATATGCCTTCCCAATTGCGGGAGAAATGCCCTCGGCAATTGGTCAGCACCTCCGGTAATTTCAAAAAAGGATACCTCCGGATTAAACACAAGCATCACAATATCCTTTATCAGTTCTACAAAAGAAAGCTCCGGAAATCCTTCCAGGTCCATCAGTACCTTGACCATTTCCACCGCACCTTTGGACAAGGTGGTACCAAACGGATTGTTCCTCAGAAACACCTCCAGTGAATAACTGGAAAACTGCTCATATAACAGATCCCAGTTTTGCTCCGGATCTTCCCTGAGTAAATTCATAATCGGCTGAATCACTCTTTGCAGCAGTTCTTCTGCTGTCTTCCCTTTTTCCTCCGGAGCAACCGGATAATTCAGTATATCCGGATTTCGCTGGTAATGGCAGGCCCTTGTCCGGATGCCATTTACATAAATAAGATCAAGGGGAGAATCATTTACAAAAGGATTAAGCGCCAATCCAAATTTGCGAATCCAGGCCAATGTCAGCAAGTGTGTATCGGGAATACGCATGGCACCTGCATCAAAATACTGTCCTCTGGTAAACGGGGAACGAACAGTATACATGCGGCCGCCCACCCGATTGGATGCCTCAAGAATCACTACGTGATGTCCCGCCTGTTTCAGAAGGAAGGCAGCCACCAAACCGGCTATACCAGCACCTGCGATGATGATCTTTTTGGGAAAGGGAGTCGGCGGAAGTCCATACTGAATGATCTTGAGCATCTGTTCTTCTGTTAACGTCCGGGATCCCGGATACTTCATTTTTACACTCTCCATCCTTTTTTTTTGTTAACGGTCCAGCGTTTTGGTGTTATTTTATTCAACCGGAAAATGAGAGTGTCTTGGCACAAAAAAAGGGGGAAGTGTATGATGGGCGGGAAGAAGTAAATCGTTAATTTGGTAAAAAGCTGCTTTGGACTGTTTGAGATAAAAAAAACCACCTTTTTTTCTGAAGGGTGATTTTGAAATATATCTCAGGAAAAAAGCAATTCCTGAAACTCTCCCCCTTGGAAGAATGCGTTGGAAAGCACTCGCCCAGGAATCTTTATAACAGGCTTGTCAGCGATCAACCCGGTCACTTCTTTTTCAGAATTTCTCCAAACAGGAATTAACGGTATGTTACCCCGTTATACCGGACATATCCAACCGGATCATGAGTAAAATGGATCACGGCATCACAACAATTGTACGGCATTTTATAAGCTTCCTCTTCGGGGATAAATTCTCCCTTGATCACAATGGGTGCCCCTGCGCGCAGACCAGGGATGGGTTGCTTAATTCCCTGCTCATCAATGCGAATCGAAACAAACGCGCGGTCTGGTATTTGTGAGGCATTGCCATTTTCAACAGCAATAACCTCAATTTCATCCACCAGGATATGCTGGTGCTCATAATCGGAGTCATAGCCGCGAATTTCGGCAATGGAGGCGGAAACGGTTACAACAGGATCAACTGTCTGAGTCTCAGGATAACCTGTTTTTCCCGCCAATTCCGGCCCGGCGAACACCGGATATATGAAAGACACCGATATAACCAGTATCAGGGCAACTGCGGCATACCACCGTTTCATTTTCAAAAAAACCTCCTTATTTATTCTAATATTGACAATATAACAAATGAATATGTTGTTTTTATTAAATGTAGTTAAAGATAATTCATGATTAAAAAACATCTCGAATAAAAATTCATGTTTTAATCAAATTGTTTCATAATCTCATCTCTATATTATAGAATATTTTGTTTATTTTGAATAAAATAATTATAGAAACTAAATAAAGGAGGTTGGCAAATGCGCCACAAAAAGCTTTGGGCCGGTTTTGCATTTCTTGTCAGTCTGCTGATATTCCCATATCCATCTTTTGCCAGTCAAAGCCTGTTTCTCACCCCTCAACAACAACAGGATGTCTGGCAAGCCAAAATCCGTACTCAAAAGGCAATTGCCAATTGGAACAATCATGTCTCATCCCGACCGGGACGTACCGCAAACTCTGAGTTGAAAAGCCAGGGAGCTATCGGAGCGCCGGGGGACATTCTTGTTACACTGGATGGAACCAGCTCCGGATCCTTGGCCTGGGCTGGCGGACATGCCGCCGTTGTATCAGACGTCAGCGGATATACAGTTGAATCTTTTGGCAACAAAGGAAATCTGAACGGCGTCCGCCACTGGATCAACGACTGGACAACAAGGTATGAGAAAGTTAAAGGGTTGCGGGTTAACGGGGCCAACCTTTCAGATTACAGCTATGCCGCTTCATATGCCCGGCAGCAAATTGGCAAACCGTATAATTACAATTTCTTCAATATAGAAACCACCAACAGTTTCTACTGCTCCCAACTGGTCTGGCGAGCGTTTTACAACCGGGGATTTGATTTGAACGATGGCTGGGCTATCTGGCCTGTTGATCTGATTGAAAGCCCGCTCTCCTATGCTTTTTATTCCCAGGGCTAGTTTTATACCGATACCGCAAAGCGCTCACCATTTCTCAGCTGCACAACGCTTTTCCTCCCCCTTTTTCCAGTACAAACCCCGTTATGCATAAACAGCAGTCCCTTTTCGAGACTTCAACGCATACGATAATAAAACAATCGAGTGGCAAAGGGGATATATATGCATCCGAAAGATTCCAACCAATCGACAAACAAAACCGGAGGCAATTCATTTACAGAAGTTCACCATGAGGTGCATCATGAAATTCACTATGAAAACGTTCCTTATTCCTGCAGAATGGGCAGACCATTCCCCGCAAACGGGCCGAACAGAAGAGGAACGGCTTCTTCCCGGCAACAGTCTGGTCATCTTTAATGACTATCAGGTAAACTTTCTTCCTCGTCAGCAGACACCTGCAACCACACAATTTCGCAATAACCTGACGGCCTTCATCCAAATAATCAATCTCTTTCAAATTCCGGCAATTAAGATCACAAGAAGATTCGTCCCTGCCTAAATTGTCCCAACTTGACACAGATCCCGTCCTTATATCAAAAACAACATTAAACCCCTGGGATGATTCCTGTTTTGTCAATACCGTGCGGAAAGCTGGGACAGAATCTTTTGTTTGCAGGAGCCCTTGCTGAAATCAGCCTTACCTTGCCCGCTGTTTCCGCTATACAGAATTTATAACGCTTATGCCCTTGTTGATGTATCTTTTCCTCTTTCTTTAGCCGGATTGTGTGTAGTCTGCCAACAATTGCGAAAGACTGGAGTACATCTCACCGTCTGGAGCCAGATTGCCGCCTGCATGCAGTGTGACTGGCATCTGCCCGGAGGAAAAGAGCCGGAAAATATTTTCAGGCAATATTCAGTAAAAACGCAAATGGAATTTTTGGACATCTTAACCATAAAATGGCGTACAAACGCATGAGCCGCATGCCTGTTATGGCATGCGGCTTTTTATAAAACAGAAAGCCGGAGAACGGGCACCTGTCCCATTATATTGTGTACTACCTTTTCGGAAAACGAATACATAAGACATTTCGGGAAAATTTCGGCACAATCTGCAGGCACAACCCGTCTTTAACAGCTGTAACATTTGACGGCAACGCCTGCATACCAGGTTTTGGATTATTTTTTCCGGTACACACACAGGCTTCAATACTCATTAAAACGCTCCCGGCAATTGCCATGTCATAATCTGAAATGAACAGAGAATCAAAGATTTCCTACCCATTTCCTGCCAATATCAAGTTGCTTGGTACATCAGCACATTTTTTTGCCGATTCTGCACCTCGACAGCAAATGAATTATATGAATAATGGAGTATATACTCCGATCATGGTTTTAATCGGAGTAAAAATTTTGATTCGAGGTGTCATTAATGTATACCACTGCCTTCAAGAAGCTAACTTCGGGCTCTGCCCGGTCTTACAAGGAAGCCAGCCAATGGCTTCCCGGCGGTGTTTCCGCAAATATCAAATATTTCTCTCCATACCCTCTTGTCATGAAAAGGGCAGACGGGCCCTATCTGTTTGATATTGACGGGAATCGCTATATTGATTACAACCTGTCATACGGGGCCCTGATTCTGGGACATGGACATCCGGTGATTACCCAGGTAATTCAGTCCCAAATACACGAATTGGGCACCTCTGCTTTTGGAACACCTCATTTACTGGAACAGGAAATGGCCAAATTATTGGTTCAGCTATATCCAGGCATTGAAAAAGTGCGTTATACTCACTCTGGGATGGAGGCGGCACTACTAGCCATCCGGTTGGCAACTGCCTGGACCGGGAAAAAGAAAATTGCCAAATTTGAGGGACATTACCATGGCAGCTTTGACCAGGTTCTGGTAAGCGTCAATCCATCGCAACGTTCCCTCCATCAAGCGCCTGTCGCAACGGCCGATTCGTATGGAATGCCTGATGAAATCATGAAAAACACCCTTGTCCTTCCCTTTAATGACATCGAGCAGACAAGGGCCATATTGCAAAAACATTCGCATGAAGTCGGAGCAGTCATTCTGGAACCGGTCCAGGCCGGATATATCCCGCCTGATCCCGCCTTTTTGAAAGAACTCAGGGAGCTGACACGCAAATGGAAAATAGCCCTGATCTTCGATGAAGTAAAAACCGGGTTTCGAACAGGTTTATCCGGGGCACAAGGTTATTATGGTGTTACCCCCGATCTGACTGCACTGGGAAAAGTGGTGGGCGGCGGATTTCCCATCGGAGTTGTGGGGGGCCGGGAAGAAATTATGGAACTATGTTCTCCCGTTCGCGGCAAGGACATTTTGTCTGCCGAAGCAGATGGGGCGCAAGACAAACCTCTGTTCCACAGCGGTACCCACAACGGTCATCCTCTGATTCTTGCAGCAGGTCTGGCCACTTTGCGGTTGCTGCTTGATAACACTGAAATTTACCGGGAGTTGGAACAGAACACCTGGGAACTGCGCAGAGGAATGGAACAGATTCTGGACAAATATGGTATCCCTGGCAAAACAGTCGGTGTCGGCAGTATCTTCAACCTGGTCATGACCAGTCAGCCTGTACGACAAATTCAGGATGTCCTGCAATCCGATCAGGCCTTGCGCAAAAAACTGGATGCCTTTTTACTGGAGAAGGGAATCTATGTAAAGCCACTTAACCGTTTTTCCATGTCTGTCACACACACCAGGGCAATCGTCGACGAGACGCTTGACCGATTTGAAAGGGGGATTCGAAACCTGACTGGAAAGGAGGATTTCGTTGCCGCAAGAACCTGACATTTTCCGGCGGATTCAGGAAAAAAGCAGAAAAATGAGCAAAGCCCAGCGGCAAATTGCCCGTTATATTGAAAAACATCCGGATACCGTCGCTTTTTTGACAACAGCCAAATTGGCGGAACGAGTCGGAGTTGGCGAAGCAACTATCATTCGCTTTGCCAACTCTCTCGGGTTTTCCGGATACACCGAAATGCAACACAACCTTCAGGAACAGTTGCGCAAACGGGTAACAACAGTAGAAAGGCTTCATCTGGCCGGAGATATCTATCCGGAAGAACAACGGATTGCCTATGAAGTGCTGAACGATGATATGTCCAATCTCAAGCAAACCCTTCAGATGCTGGATGGCAAAACGTTTGACCAGGCAGTAAGGAAAATTCACCAGGCTCAAAATATCATGGTCATTGCACTGCGCAGTTCCCACGCACTCGGTTTTTTTCTCACTTTCTATTTGCACCTGTTAAAGAAAAATACATTGCTGATCACTGAATCAGATACCATGTTTGAAAAATTGTCCACCTTGACAGCCAATGACCTGGTCATTGGAATCAGTTTTCCCAGATATACTTCCCGCACCATCCAGGCCATGCAATACGCAAAAAAACAGGAGATTCCCACTCTCTCCATTACAGACACGCACAGTTCGCCACTGGCCCATGTTTCCGATCTTTACCTGATTGCAGCCAGCAATCTGCCTTCTTTTCTCGATTCATTTACCGCTCCTTTAAGTCTGATCAATGCCTTGTTAACAGCTGTTGCCCGGTTGAACAAACCGGAAATTACATCCCATCTTAAAAACATGGAACAAATCTGGGAAATGGAAGGAATCTATCATCGATCGGAAAACAAACTTTAACCCATAAAAAAACCTGCTGCCGCCTGAAAACCAGGTAGCAGCAGGTAATAAGCAAATCTGAAAAATTTATCTTCTGTTTATAAAAATAGACAGAACCGACAATTTGTCGAATCTGTCCGTTCATAATAAAAAAGGTTAAAATTAAGCCTGATCCGCTTGACGGAATTTCTGGGCAATTTGGTTCAATGCTGTGGCAATGTTTTCAAGAAGCATGGTAAAATTGTCCATGTTTTTCTTGGCTTCCTGGAAATCCGTAAAGAAACGCCTTTGTGTCATCCCTTGCCATTGTCCTTCAAGGCTTTGAATGCGGCTGTTCAAGGTTTGAATAATTTGTTCACTCTCTTGACGTTTGGCCTGGAATTCTTTGGCAATCGCTTCAAGTTGTGACGGGTCAATCTGAATCCGATCGCTCATCAAAAAACTCCTTTCATAGAACTATTAAAAGGATGTACATTGAAATTATAAACAAAAATATATTTTATAGCAATATTCATCCTTTTGATTTTTATGTTAAAAGAAATTTATAACTTGTTAACTCAGATTATTTTCCGGCATATCATTCCCGACCGAAGGCCAACGTTGCTCAATGATTTGCATCCAGTCGATTGGTGAACGTTTTTCGGTAAAAGGCAGAGCACCTTTGACTTTTGTATAACGACGCTTTGCAAAATATCCTTCTCCCGCACGCAGGGATTGTGTAATTGGCCCGGTTGAATATGCCCTCGATTCAGAAGTGGGAATTTTAAAGAATGACAAATCGTTCACTTCGAGGCTGTTAAAAAGAAATCCGGTTTCCAACGCTTTTGCTTCTGCCAACCAGCCATCACTGCTGTAAGGGAAATTGGAAGGTGTACCGGAAATCGCCATGTAAAAATTCTTGTTCCTTCCCTGACTTGCTATTTTGTTAAGCAGATTTTGCAGTTCATAATTGTTCATCCGTTTGCTGAAGTAGTCGGCATCATCAATTACAAGCAAGATTGCCGGTTTTGGATCCTCTTTTTTCTCCATCGCCAGAACCGCCTGCAATCCCTTAGGCTTCACACGCTTATCCAGTTTTTCCTCAATTGGTTTAAGAACATCCGCAAGTTCGGATTCCTCTGTGGCATATCCCTTGACATGCGGCAATCCGGCTACCAATGCCAGGCCATTATCACTGGGGCGGAAGTCAACCATATAGATTTCAAGCTCGTCAGGCGAATAAAAGTAGGCCAGCGACAGGATCCAGGTTTGCAGGAATGAAGTTTTTCCGCCTTCAATGGAACCTCCAACAACAAAATAAGGGCCGTCCTTCAAACTGACATAGAAGGGAACAAGGTCATCCATCGAAATGCCGACCGGGACCTGCAACGGCTCCAGAGGGGTCGGATTTTCTTCGTGCTTTAAGAGAAGCTCTTCCAGTTCAACCTTCTCCGGCAAAGTTCCGATCTCATGCGGACGATTTTTTCCTTTCCATGCCTCCGCAAGAAGTTGCACTTGTTGGCGTAATGTCCGCGCCCGTTCAATTTCATCCATTCCTTTTGCAGGAAAAGCCGTATGAAATTCAAGCGGAGGAACATTTCCCTTGACAAAACCCCGGCCTTCAGGCAAATTGACCGGCGGTTTCCGTAAACGCCCGACTGCAAAGTAATAATCACTGGGATCAGCCAGCTCCAGGGACACACCTAGTGAGAAGTTGTTCCGGATCCTGTCAAATATATCCGTAATCTGGTTGGCCGTCACAATAAAGTGAATCCCGAAACCGCCTCCCGCACGCAGTAATTGTTCAAACTGGTTATGTTCTTCCTCAAAGGTTGATTTGAAATTCAGATATCCATCGATAACAACCACAATCGCGGCGATTGGTTCAGATGCCGACTTTTTATAGGAGACGAAGGTTTTGGCACCGGATTCAACAATTTTTTCCCGCCGGCGAATCATTTCCCGTTTCAGGAAACGGAACAGACGTTTCACCCGATCGGGTTCATCATCCCGGATAATGGCCCCAACATGCGGGAGATTTGTAAAGTCGCGGAACATATGGCCAAAATCGAGGATATACATGTGAACCTCTTCCGGAGAATGATCCAGAGCCAGTGAAAACAACATGGTTTGGACAAACGTGGTTTTTCCGCTTCCCGGCATGCCGTATACCGGCAAATGCCCTTCGTTCAGGGGGATCCGCAAGGAATCCTGAACCTGGTTCATCGGATCATCAAACCGGCCAATTTTGGGCTCAAGCCAGTGCTTTGCCGGTTGCCATTTCTCTCCATCCCATCCCTGATCATGTTCATCACGGATATCTTCCAAAAAGAGCTGTTTAGGCAGAGGCGGAAGCCATGGTCCCTGAATCGGTTCAATTCCCATTTCTTCTGCCTGTTTCGCCAGGTAATCAACCAACAGGTTTAACTGCTTTTGCGTTCTTTCATCTTTTTTGTTCAAAGACAGGTTCCGTTTGGTCCTGTCAATCCGTCTGCCCGTCAGCAAAACTTCCTTGATTGATGCTTCCTGGGCCTGCGCAGGATCATCCGGTTGATAAGGCGCTCCGCTCCATGCAAATTGAACCAGTTCCAAAAGCTCATTGCTGCCAACCTGAAAATAACCCCGTCCCGGGTTAGTAATCCAGGCAGCATCCGGAATCTTGATCATTTCGCGGCTGTCCGCTTCGTCCTGCACACGCAGACAGATGCGGAACCGGGCGTTGCTCCAGATTTTGTCATCGACGACTCCACTTGGCTTCTGGGTAGCCAGAATCAAGTGAACTCCCAGGGTTCTCCCCTTGGCGGCAATAGAAATCAATTCGTTCATAAATTCAGGCTGTTCCTTTTTCAATTCCGCAAACTCGTCGATGATAATAACAAGGTGGGGAAGGGGCTTTTCAGTTGCGTAGCCCGATTTGTAATATTCATCAATGTGCTGGATATTACCGGATTCCTTAAAGATTTTTTCCCGTCTCATCAACTCGGCCCTCAGGGAAATTTTGGCCCGTTCAATCAGATTCCCGTCCAGGTTGGTAATCACTCCGGCCAGATGCGGCAGTTTCTCAAAAATGTTGGACATGCCGCCTCCTTTATAGTCAATGAGAAGAAAAGCAATATCGTGCGGATGATAATTCAGGGCCAACATGGCAATCAGGGACTGGATTACTTCACTTTTCCCCGATCCGGTTGTCCCGGCGATCAGTCCGTGCGGACCATGCCCTTTGCGCTCAATCTTGTCATGGATATTCAGGCGGATTTTCTTGCCGCCGGCACTCATCCCCACTGCTGCCGGCAAGGTATTGGGAAAACGGTTCCGACGCCAAAGACGACTTGCATCCAGTTCCTCCAAACGATTGACTCCGATCAGATCAAACAGGGTTAACAGTTGCGGAATCTGATTGGATCTGTTTGTTTTCAAACGGACCGGTGCCAGTGCACGCGCAGACAAATCGGCTATTTCCAGGGATACATAATCTTCAGTGAATGTATGCTGCAATTGCTCCTGCTCTTTTTCTTCTTTATGGGAATAGTTGGTTTCCCGGAGCGTTCCGCCTCCCTCACGGATTTCCAGAACAGCCTGACACTGCATCGGCAGAACTTCTTTGGAATCTGCCAACAACAAGGTTCGTACCCCAACACGATCCGATTCTTTCAGAATCAGCGGCAGAATCGCTTCATCCTCCAACAATCTGGGATCTGAGATAATAAACACCCAAAACGGCAGTTCCGGCCCGGTTATCGTTTCCTGCTGCTCTGTTCTTTTGCGGCGGCGCAGGATCTCATACAAGTGATCCACCAGTTCCCGTGCCTCTTCATAATTGGATGCAAGATACCGTACCCTCCTCTGATCATCCCATACA
>JBAVDL010000019.1:0-24125 GCA_049587175.1 Thermoactinomyces sp. | reverse complement strand
TTTATCAGCCTCTTTTCGATTACTTCTTCTGAAAACAGCCAACTGGGCGAATGGGAAGTTGCGGAAGGATTTCCGGAAGCAGCAGAAAAATATTTGCCCATCTACCAGGAAGCCGGGAAAAAGTATGGAGTTCCGTGGCAAATACTGGCTGCCATTCACAAAGTAGAGACAAACTTTGGCCGCGACTTGAGTGTAAGTTCCGTTGGCGCAACGGGTCATACCCAATTTATGGATAAGACATGGTTGGGGTGGGATTACCCGGGCGGAACGAAGTTGGGGGATCTGCCGGATTCTGTTGATATTACAGATCCGAAAATGATTGAAACCTACGGGGGATACGGGGTAGACGCAAATAATGACGGCAAGGCCGATCCGAATGATCCCGTTGATGCAATTCATGCAACAGCCCGGTATCTGGCAGCAAACCACCAGTCAAGAGAGGACTGGTTCGCCCGCGGTGGTCCTGTATGGCAATATAATCATGATTACGAGAATTATGTATTAAAGGTAAAAGAATATGCCGATGCTTTTGCCAAACCTTTATATGCTCCTGGTTCGAGCCACTCTTCAGGCAAATTTGCCTGGCCGGTAGAGGGCGGAACAATCACCTCTTCTTTCGGCCTCAGATATCACCCGATAAAAAAAGTATATCGCAGGCATGAAGGAATTGATATTGCAAAACCGGCCGGTTCCCCCATCGTTGCGAGTGACGGCGGTGTTGTGACGGAATCAAGACCCTCCAGCGGTTACGGTTGGAAAATCGTCATTGATCATGGAAATGGATTTGAGACCGTGTACGCTCACATGTATCCACAGGATGTAAAAGTTCGCGAGGGACAGGAAGTAAAAAAAGGCCATGTGATTGCACTGGTCGGATCCAATGGATGGAGTACCGGTCCGCATTTGCATTTTGAGGTGCTTAAGGACGGGAAGGCAATTGATCCGCTGATGTTGTTGCCTTCTTCCGGAAAATTGAAGGAAGAAGGCCTGAAACCAAGAAATTGACAATATACGTTACCGGTCGATGTAATCCGGTAACAGGAAAGGTGGGGTTGGCTTGTTTCCTTGGAATAATGTGCCTAAAGGCGGAGACCAGCAATTAAGTCAGATTACCAAGTGGTTTGTTTATCTTGTTATCGGTTTTGTATCCGTGATTGGCGCATTGTATTTGTGGAAGTTTCTTGCGGATTTGTTCGGGGAAAAAAATGAAGCGGAAAAAGCGGCCGACTGGATTTGGAATCTGTTTGGCTCCACTGCCGCCTTTTTCCTGGCTGCACTTCCCTGGCTTGTTCTGCTGGGTATTGTCGCTCTCATTCTGGCTTATGTCAGTCGTTGGTCCACGAAATCCCATTATCGGAAACGTGCAGTAAAAGGAGCCAAATATTTGCGTATTCTTCCTTCTTATGACACACAACTGGATTTGGACAAAATCTCGGAATTGACCCGGACCTTCGGAAGCATGATCCGTCCGCTCCGGATGCGAATCCAGTATGGACGTCCCTGGTTTCGCTGGCGGTTTGCAATTCCTGAAGGAAGCAATCAGATCGGGATCTATCTGGCTTATCCCGAGGATAAGGAAAACAGTGTAAAGGATACCTTGCGAAGTGTTTACCCTTCAGCTGAGTTACACGATATCAGCAGTGAAGATTTCCCGGGTCCTGGCAAGGGAGGAGTCGGCGGTCACTTTATTTTCAAGTTCAAGAAGAAAGGTTATCCTCTTACTTCTCTTATGCAGAGTAAACAGAGCCAGCTTGGAAGTATTTTGAACAGCCTGCGACCGGGAACCTATATGGATTTGCAGTTTTCCCCCGTCAGTTGGCGGGCTGTGGAAGAACGTTCCGGAGAGGCACGCAGCCTTCTGACAAAGAAAAAGCATAAAAATATGGGCCCGGAAGAGCGTATTCGCCGCGCCGGTTTGATCCAGCGTCTTACCGGGCGGGAGTTGTCCTTCCAGGTACGGCTGTCGGTCTGGTCCACTCACGAAAATGCCGAATCGGTTGCACGCTCAACTGCAGAATCAATCCAGACAGCCATGAAGTATGACGGGGAAATCTGGTTTATTCGCCAGCGCTGGTGGAATCCGATGAAGGATAACAATCTGGTGCCGATTCCATGGCCGTTTACGCTGATGGCCTGGACTTCGGATGAACTTGCCACGTTGTTTCATTTGCCGCCGGCCGATCATTACATTTATCAGCCTCCCCAGGATGATGGGCCCAATGCTCGCGGTTATGTGGCCCATTTGCTTGAGAATGAGCGTACCTTGGAACCGGATGAATTGCGGGAAGGCGTTTTGATCGGGAAACTGAAGCATCCGTTTGACAAACGGGAAGTCCGCGTTAATTATAATCAGCTGAGCAAACATTTTGTCTTGACCGGTGCCAGTGGAATGGGAAAATCAAGTGTGGCCATTGATATGATTCAGTCACTTCTTGACGATTGGTTTGACAATCCTGATGAAAGTCCGGGATTTACGATTATTGATCCGGCGCGGGAACTGATCGCGATTATCGAAAATCGCCTGCGGATCGCTGAACAGTATGGAGTCAAGTTTCCCAAGGAAAAAATCCATCATTTGAACTTGTCATATGATGCCACTCAAATTCCTGCGCTAAACATGCTGCATCAGCCTGAAGGACTCACTGCCGGCCAGGTTGCCCAGCAGCTGGCAACCATCCTGATAGATAAAGAGTTCAAAAAGGAGTCCATTGAACGGTCAAGGCGTCTGGTGGAAATGGCTGTACAAAGCCTGCTGGAAGATAAGCGGACACATACGCTTCTGGGAATTGACGATTTGCTCCGGAACCCTTCTTTCAGAAGCAAGGTCATTCAAAATGTACAGGATCCGTATATTAAACGGTTTTGGGCCAATAATGAGCAGGAAATAAAAGATGAAATGGAGCCTGTCTTGCATCGTCTTGACCATATCATGCAAAACCCGACCCTTCGCCGCCTTTTCTGCCAGCCAGGGATGAGCCTGGATCCCATGACTTATATGGATGAGGGGCATATTGTCCTGATCGATACCTATGGCATAAAAGATTATGATTTGCGCGTTACGGTTGGTTATTTGTTAAACCTCTATTATCAAATGGCGAAAAAGCGCACATCTACGTCCAAATTCCATCTGATGCTGATTGAGGAAGCGCATATGGTTCAAATTCCATTGATTACGGAGATCCTGCAGGAAGACCATAATTGTCCGTTTGGAATTGGCCTGATCACGAGGGAGATTGACTATTTTGAGAATCATGAATTGATGCAAGCGATCCGTTCCTATATCGGAATGGTCATCAGCTGCGGCCAGACAGAAGGTTCGGATGAAGTGGAAAGTCTGACGCGTAAATATGTTAAAGCCAGTTTGGTAGAGTCGTTGCCTGAACGGGAAGCAGCTGTTTATATTCGTGCCAAACGGAAAATGCGCAGAGACGTGACTACCTGTGTGGTAAAAAATGATCCGCCTCTGGTATATCGCCCTGACGGGAAAGTGGCCGATCACAAGAGCGGGGAAAAAGAACAGGCCTTGAACTGGGGCCTTGAATGGGGGCTGGAAATTCTGAAGGATAACAGAGAAACAAGGCCTATTGAACAAGTAGATCGGGAAATTGCCGATTATATGGATCGGACCATGCTTATGAATCGGCCTTCGGAAAATGCCAATTAACCAGCAGCAAGAACCGGTTGAACCGATCCGATAATCCGGATCGGTTTCTCTCCATTTTCTAGGCAGAGAGGAAGACAGAAATTGGGTAAACTGATAAAAGCGATTTTTGGTTTTTTTACCAGCTTGATTCCTTTTATTGAGACATTGTTTTTAGCATTTGTAATCGGAAGATATGTGCAATCCACTTCCCTGAGTATTATCATCTTTATTGCTTTGGTCGTCACTTCTTTTATTTGGCACTCCCTGTTTAAGTCCATTGCCTGGGCGGTAATGGTTTACCTGATGGTCATGGCTTCCCAATCATCAGGTGCTGCCTTTGCACTTATTCTGGCTGTTGTCGTAGGAACGATCCGTTTTGTGCTGGAAAAAATGGTACGCCGATAAATGGAATTGTAAAAAACGCTTGTTATCCACCATCCTCCTCCAAAGGAGGATGGTTTTTATTGCATGTTTTAACGTTAAATGGAAAAAGCTACTTCTAAATAAGTCTTGATCAGGAGTGACAGCCATGCCAAAAATTTTTGCCGTCGGAACAGCAGTACCCCCTTATCCGATCAGACAGGAAGAAGCATGGCAATTTGCCAGAAAAATGTTTGCGGACTCATTCGAACAGATCGACCGTTATCGGCCCATCTTCGAAAATACGTCCATTCGCTGCCGGTATCTGTGCAAACCGCAAGCCTGGTACAAACGGGAGCATACGTTTGTTGAAAAAAACAAGGCTTATTTTGAAGCAGCGATTTCATTGGGGGAGCAGGCAATTTGGCAGTGTTTAGACAAAGCGGGAATCACAGCAGAAGAAATTGATCACTTTGTCTTTGTTTCTACGACGGGTTTTTCTACACCCAGTATTGATGCATATTTAATCAATCGCCTGTCAATGAAAAGAGATGTGAAACGGACGCCAATCTGGGGGTTGGGGTGTGCTGGCGGCGCAGCCGGACTGATGCGGGCAAGTGAATATGCCAGAGCAAACCCGGCGGAGAAAGTCTTGATGCTGGCAGTTGAATGCTGCAGTTTAACTTTTTGTTCATCAGATCATTCCAAAAGCAATCTTGTTGCCACTTCCCTGTTTGCGGACGGGGCGGCGGCTGTTTTGCTTGGCGGGGAGAACGTATCGCTTCCGGATCAAAACAGGAATTTTCCCGAAATCCTGCATTCCGGGAGCTATTTGTGGCCGGATTCAGAAGATGTAATGGGGTGGAAATTTTCAGATGAAGGCATGAACGTGATCTTTTCCAAAAGCATTCCTGACCTGGTGCACAGGGAGATGATGCCGGCAGTGCAATTTTTTTTGGATAAAGTTGGATTGAAATTGCCGCAGATCAAATATTTTATTACCCATCCCGGCGGAAAAAAAGTGCTGGATGCTTATCAAGAGGTCCTTTCTCTTCCGGACGGATGTCTGGACTTGTCTCGCCAGGTTTTGCAAGCTTACGGAAATATGTCATCTGCTACCATTCTGTTTGTTCTGGAGCGGGAACTGGAAAGATGCCACGATCCGGAAAGTTATGGATTAATGGCCGCACTGGGACCCGGTTTCAGTCTGGAATTGGCTTTGTTGCATTGGGACAAGGAGGAAAAGTGATGGCTTCATGGGGGCTTTGTCTGTTGTGGATTTTTGTGATTGGACAAAGAGTGTTTGAGTTGTTTCTGGCAAAACGGAATGCGCGCTGGATCAAGGAGCAGGGAGGAGTGGAATATGGAAAAAAACATTACCCCTGGCTTGTCCTGATCCACATCCTGTTTTTGACTTCGATCCTGGGGGAAGGATTGTTGCGGGAAAATCAGCCGGAGCCATGGAAATGGATTCCGTTGCTGCTTTTTTTTGCAGTGCAGGGATTAAGAATTTGGGTGATACAATCACTGGGAAACTGTTGGAATACGCGAATCTTTGTTATTCCCGGAACAAAGCCGCAGACCAAAGGACCATACCGTTATCTGAGACATCCCAACTATGTTGTGGTAATTCTGGAATTTGTATTGCTGCCACTGATCATGGGCGCCTACATCAGCCTGGTTATCTTCTCTGTCATAAACCTGTTTTTTTTATGGTTTGTCCGGATTCCGGCAGAAGAACAGGCGTGGAAAATTTATGGAGAAGTTAGTGATAAGTCCGCCAGGAAAAACCGGTTTTTGCCGTTATTTTACAAATAAAGAAATATCAATCAATCCGATTATCAGGACTTGCTTTTTTGCGATTGATTTATTCCAGACATACCATACAGGGAAACATCCATTTTTTCCTCTGGTCTGAATTGCAAATAGCTGGCGGATGAGCAATAAAAAATGACAATCTGGTTTTGTCCTTTTTGTACAGTTAAGTACAGGCGAATAAAAAAGGTTTTTCTGGCTCAAGTGATCAGGAAGATGCGGAATCCGTTTCTTTCTTTCCAAAAGATAAATCTCTTTTTCGTGTCCTTTGGTAAACATCATGGGGATTGCGGGGCTTTTGGGCGATGCGGAAGCCGACTGCGACAAAATAAATGGTTTTTTCTGCAGGGACATAGCGATAAATCAGGCGCAGGTCCGGGCGTTGTTTTTTGCGGGGACGAGCGACGGAAAAAAACTTTTTTTTGCGATAGCCGGTAAGCGGGGCGTATTTTAATCGGGCAGCTTTACAGGGATTTTTGATTACTTGAACAATGGCGCGATCCAGTTGCAGCAAAAATTCCTGAAACCGCTTCTTGCCAAGGATGCTGGCCATAAATAACAGATCATCGCGAAATTGGGGGTGATACTTTTCAATCATAGTGATGTCGGTCCTTTTTTATGTTTTACCGTTTGCTCCAAAAAAGACAGCCGGGACTGATGCTCCGGTTTTTCAATCCATTCGTTCTCCCTGACAGACAGGCGTTCTCTTAACGTGTCACCCCATTTCATGTCCTCATACATTTCTTCCAATTCATCCAGACGGTTCAGCAACTGTTCATAGGTATCAATATCCAGGATAACGGCCCGCAACTGATCATTATGAACAAGCCCCAGTTTTTTGTTGCTGTACAAAAGATCATCAAATAACTTTTGCTTGTTCATTTCTTCCAGGTCATGGCTGGAGATCAATTCATTCTGGGCAAAAGTTTTTAACATATCTGGAAGCACCTCACAGTTCTTGTGATAATTCTATTATATCGTTTTCTTTCCGGAATCATAAGAAATTTCTTGTCAAAAAATACTCTGAAAGCCAGGGCAGCGAAACCGTTTCGGATTTCGTGCCATGGCTTTGAGTATCAGTCAAGAAAACGGCGTTGGGCAAATTTTGCGAACACCGGATGATGGAGTTTTAGTTCCTCCAGCAAGGATATAAAGGCATTGCGTATATCCCATTGCGCCTCGGGGGAAGTGCGCAAATTGATTAAATGATACAGTTCCCACAGACTGGCGGATGCCACGACTTGCCGATGGTGTGCGTTGGCAACGGCATAAGGAGCAATGAGCGGATCAAATGCCAAAAGCTCCTGGTAAAGAGTCTCTGCATGCTGCAAAAACTCCCGGTAGACCGGTTCCAGTTCAGCTTCCCTGATATGGGGAGGAATGGTATAACCGAACCGAATGGTTGGCAGACCATAAGAAAAATGGGTGCGGCGATTGTGACGAAGCAATTGGTGCCAATTGGCCTCAGAAATCATGAACTCAAACTGGTACTGGAGGTGGTGGAATTCATTGCGGGGATTATCAAAAAAGCGCAGGTTGCATAAAGCTGCCTCTGCCAGCTCCTCCAGCTGCTTTGTTGAATATGAGAGTGCCTGTTGTTCTGCTTCTGCATAAGAAAGGGAAGTTTCGCTGATGATCAGCCAGGTGGCCAGTTCCTGCAGAGCTTTTTCATAGTCAGGCATTTTGATCATGCGGGCCATGGGACCTTCAACCGGCCGGGGTTGGGGTGCTTTTTCCAGGGACAGGGTCTTTTTCAGCTGTTGTCTTGTTGCAAGCAGATAGTCACTCGGTTTTACATATTTTAATAATGTGGGAATGACCCGGCTGACTTCCTGTTCCATCTCTTTGGCTATCCGCCGGCATTCCCCATAAGGACTGGACAGCAGTTGAACCAATGTATCTCTTAAAGCGCGGCCGTTTCCCGTCATACCCAGATTGGTAAGTGTCGCCAGAGTGAGTACATAACGGGCATCTTCAAACGCAATTTTTTCGATCCGTGCATAATAGGCGCGTTCCGACTCATTCTTTTTTCGGGAAATTACCTTTGGCAAATGGCTTGTCAAGCCGTGCATCAGTTGTTCGTAAGTATCAAAAGCTCTTTCCTGAAGGGCGAGAAATTTCTGTTTAAGTTCCGGATGCCGATCCAGTTCAGGAGGCAAATAAAAATCCCCCCGTTTGGGACGTTGATAACGCTGGCTGTATTCGGTAAAACTGTTGAATGAATTGGCCAGTTCCAACTCGGCGGAAGCCAGGCGGCTGATTTTTTCAATTCCGATATGGGCAACGGCATGTTCTGCGACACTGCTGTGTCCATAACCGACAACCCATTTCTCATGAAAACGGGCTGCTTTTTCGGAATAGCCAGTGGCCGTTTCCGGAGCAGCCTGGCTGACCTGCAATTCTTCATCAGCCAGAAGTTTTTCCAGATTTTCGCGGAAACTGGCAGAAGACCGGCTGACATAGGCAAAAATAACCGCGATTACTTCTTCAGGCAGATTAAAAATGGCATATATATTTTTGTCGAGATTGGATACATACTGTGTCAAGTCAATCCGTTGTTCCTGTTTCATCCATCCATCCTCCCTATCATGCCTTTCATTCTAGCAAACTATCGGCAAATGGGGAATGGTGAAAATATTGCCGATTTCAGACTGCAGAAAATCGATAGAAGACCAATTTCAGATTTTTGCAGTGTATCGGCAAAGTGTGAGTAAGCGATTTTTGAAAGCGGAGTAACGTCAATGCCGCTGTAAAGCAAAAGAATTCCCTTTCAGGGAAAACAGGCGAAACTGTTTGAGTGCAAGCGAGTTTTGCACTTTGCAGAGACACAGCAAGGCGGAGCGGGTTTCGTAGTACTATCACTATCCCGGACTTTATTGGTAAACTAAGGTTTGATCTTTTTTATTCGTATAGAATTTATTATTATTTGAAGTGGATTAAATCAATAAACGGGCAGAATCAGGAGGATAACTATGGCAAACAGATATAAAACGCTGACGATTGCCGGATCAGACAGCAGTGGTGGCGCCGGCATTCAGGCAGATTTGAAGACCTTCCAGGAACGCGGCGTCTATGGCATGTCTGCCTTGACGACGATTGTGGCAATGGATCCGGATCACAACTGGAATCACCAGGTATTTCCCATTCCTATTGATGTATTGCGGGCTCAGTTAAAAACCATTTTGCAAGGGATTGGTGTACATGCCATAAAAACGGGTATGCTGGGCTCCGTAGAAATTATTGAAACAGCTGCGGAGGCGATCCGGTCACAGCAGGTTCCAGCCGTGATTGATCCGGTCATGGTTTGCAAAGGAACCGATGAAGTTCTTCATCCGGAACTTGCCGATGCTCTGCGGGACATTCTGGTACCCCTGGCAACCGTTACAACTCCCAATCTGTTTGAAGCCGGGCAATTAAGCAAAATGCATCCGCTTAAAACGATTGCTGACATGAAGGAAGCAGCAGCGCGAATTCATGATTTGGGAGCAAAGGTCGTTATTGTCAAAGGGGGAAGCAAGCTGGATCACGACAAGGCAGTTGATGTCCTGTATGATGGCCGTGAGTTCCGGGTATTGGAAGAAGAACGGATAGATACCCCTTATATTCACGGGGCCGGTTGTACTTTTTCTGCAGCCATTACAGCCGAGCTGGCCAAAGGCAAACCGGTTGCGGAAGCGATTGGGGTAGCCAAGGAATTTATTACTGAAGCGATTCGCGGCGGATTTGCCCTGAACCAGTATGTCGGACCGGTGCTCCATATGGGATATCGGTTGAGAAAAGGAAATGATGTGAAATAAAAAGAAAGAGACAGTCTCCCGGGATTATCTCTCAGGGCGAAAATCCTTTCAAAGCGGGTAAAAGCAAATTTACCCGCTTTTTTTATGGATGGAATAAAGAGTCATCGGAATGGATGGGAGCGGGAAGAAAAAAGATTTATTTCTAAAAGAGGGATTTTTCTTTTTTACAGAGAATATAACAAATTAATAATATTTTTATTCTAATTAAAAAACAAATAATTTGATTATTGTGTTAACGATTGTGAAATCTGTCTTCTATGCAGGTTTGGAAACTTGCCTGATTTCAGGTGCCACATTCATGCTCTGTTTTTTATCAATTTTTTTGAGGTGATTGATTTGACGGAGCCAGTGCTTGAGATTCAGCAACTGAAGTTGCATTTTTTTACGGAGCAGGGGGTCGTAAAAGCTGTAGACGGAGTAGATCTTGTCATCAATAAAGGGGAAATTGTCGGATTGGTCGGTGAGTCAGGCTGTGGAAAAAGCGTAACTTCTTTAAGCATTATGGGACTCGTTCCCCAGCCGCCGGGAAAAATCCTGAACGGTTCCATCCTGTTTGAAGGAAAAGACCTGGTCAGGATTTCGCCGCGGAAAATGAGGGAACTTCGTGGAAAAGAGATTGCCATGATTTTTCAGGAGCCGATGACTTCCCTTAATCCTTTGTTTACAGTGGGAAACCAGTTAGTCGAAGCAATCCGGGCACATGAATCCTGTTCCAGGCGGGCAGCACAGGAACAAGCCCTGGAGATGTTAAAAAAAGTGGGCATTTCCCGGAAAAACATCCTGAAAGAATATCCTCATCAGTTGTCAGGCGGAATGCGGCAGCGCGTCATGATTGCGATGGCCATGATTTTGAAACCCCGTTTACTGATTGCCGATGAGCCGACTACTGCTCTGGATGTGACAATTCAGGCCCAGATCCTGGATCTGATGAGATCGCTGAATAAAGAGTTTGGAACCTCCATTTTAATGATTACGCATGACCTGGGGGTTGTTGCCGAGTTGTGTGACCGGATTTTTGTCATGTATGCCGGGCAGGTAGTGGAGGAAACCGACCGTTATACCCTGTATAAAAATCCGGCGCATCCCTATACGCAAGGATTGCTGAAATCCATTCCCAAACTGGATGAACAGCGAAAGCGGCTGTATGCCATTCCCGGTCAGGTTGCTTCCTCTCATAATATGCCCGTTGGTTGCCGGTTTTCCCCAAGATGTGAATTTGCAATGGAACGTTGCAAAAAGGAAGCCCCTCTTTTGAGTCCTGTGGCTGAAGGGCACTTGAGCCGCTGTTTTTTGCAC
This sequence comes from Thermoactinomyces sp., assembly GCA_049587175.1. Lineage (GTDB taxonomy): Bacteria > Bacillota > Bacilli > Thermoactinomycetales > Thermoactinomycetaceae > Thermoactinomyces. The sequence continues at coordinate 13,214 of JBAVDL010000019.1, read as the reverse complement.
CGGGAGGAGGAACTGAACCATGGCACTGCTTGAAGCAAGGAATCTGCAAAAGTATTTTCCGGTATATGGAGGAATGTTCGGCAAAAAAACAGGAGAAGTCAGGGCAGTGGATGATGTCAGTTTTACGGTTGAAAAAGGAGAGATACTGGGGCTTGTCGGTGAATCCGGCTGTGGGAAGTCTACTGCAGGGCGTACCATGATGCGTTTGTATGAACCGACTGGCGGTGAAGTGATTTTTGAAGGCAGGAATCTGTTTCAGCTGAGCTCCGAGGAAATGAGGAAAACACGGCGGGATCTGCAAATGGTTTTCCAGGATCCGTTTGCGTCTTTGAACCCTCGTCAGAAAATTGCCCATATCCTGGAAGAACCACTCATTGTCCATGGAATCGGGACGGCCAAAGAGCGTAGGGAACAGGTGCAGGAACTGCTGCGTGTTGTTGGTTTGAACCCTGTTCACGGCAAACGGTATCCGCATCAATTCAGCGGAGGACAGCGGCAACGGATCGGGATCGCCCGGGCCCTGTCAACACGGCCGAAACTGATTATCGCCGATGAGCCGGTATCTGCTCTGGATGTTTCCATCCAATCACAGGTTTTAAACCTGATGATGGATCTGCAGGAACAGTTTTCGTTAACATATATTTTTATCGCTCATGACTTGAGTGTCGTCAAACATATCAGTCACCGGGTCGGAGTAATGTATCTGGGAAGAATGATTGAACTGGCGACGCGGGATGAACTTTACAGCAAGCCTTTGCATCCTTATACACAGGCTTTGTTGTCTGCTGTTCCGATCCCGGATCCGGAAGCCAAAAGGGAGCGCATTATCTTGCAAGGAGATGTCCCCGGTCCTGAGAAACCTCCAGCCGGATGCGCCTTCCATCCCCGTTGTCTTCATGCGTTTGAACGCTGCAAGGAGGAACGGCCTGTTTTTGAAGATGCCGGCAGCGGCCATATGGTTGCCTGTCATCTGGTAAACAGAGGAAGGTAAAGGAGATTGCAGTTTGGCCGGCGAGGCGGTTTTGGCAGGAGAACCGGGAGCCAACTCTGATATGACCAGCAAAAAGGGGGAGATAAAATGAAAAAACGCTTTTGGATAATCAGTCTGGCAGCCGTTTTGGTGTTTTCTTCCGTGTTAATCGGATGCGTTGAGAAAAAATCCGCAACAACCAGCAAAACATTGGTTTATGGCCGGGGAGCCGATTCCAAATTGCTTGATCCTATCCAGGTGACCGATGGTGAATCTTTTAAACCGACAGACCAGATTTTTGATACCCTTGTCGAATACGATAAAAAAACAACCAAAATAGTTCCAGGCCTGGCTGAAAGTTGGGAAGCCAGCCAGGATGGATTAACCTGGACTTTCAAATTGCGTAAACAGGTCCAATTTCATGACGGCACTCCATTTAATGCTGAGGCGGTGGTCTATAACTTTGAACGGTGGATGGACCCCAGTCACCCTGAACATAAGGGAGGAGAGTTTCCCTATTACGGGTACATGTTTGGCGGCTACAAAGGGGATGAAGGTCATGTAATTGAAAGTGTGAAGGCCATTGATGAAAATACGGTCCGGTTTCAGTTGAAAAAGCCGATGGGACCCTTTTTGAGCAACCTGGCTATGTCTCCCTTTGGCATTGCCTCTCCGGCGGCTGTAAAGAAAGATCCGGTAAAATTTGCGCAAAATCCGGTTGGAACGGGTCCGTTCAAGTTTGAAAGCTGGAAGAAAAATGATTCCGTCGTGCTGGCGAAAAACGAAAATTACTGGAAAAAAGGACTGCCCAAACTGGATCGGGTGATATTCAAATCCATTCCCGATAATGCTGCGCGCTACTCGGCATTGCAATCGGGAGGCATTGACATGATGGATGGCTTGAATCCCAATGATGCCAGGTTAATCAAACAGGACAGCCGATTCAGGCTTTACGAACAACCCGGCATGAATGTCGGTTATCTGGCCTTGAATATGGAAAAGAAACCGCTGGACAATATCAAGGTGCGGCAGGCGATCAACCATGCTGTGAATAAAGAAGCAATTATTAAAAACTTTTATGCCGGACAGGCGATTCCGGCTGTAAATCCCATTCCGCCAATGATGTGGAGCTACAACGACCAGGTTCAGGATTACCCGTACGATTTGAATAAGGCAAGGCAATTGTTGAAGGAAGCCGGATATCCGGACGGTTTTGAAATTGAATTTTATGCCATGACCGAACCGCGCCCCTATATGCCAAACGGCAAGAAAATTGCGGAATTTATTCAGGCAGACCTGGCCAAAATTGGCATCAGGGCAAAAATTGTAACTTATGATTGGCAGACTTATCTGGATCTGACGGGAAAAGGAGAACACCAAATGGCGTTGATGGGCTGGAACGGGGATAACGGGGATCCGGACAATTTTCTGTATGTACTGCTGGACAAGGACAATACCCGGACACCGGATGCCGGAAACATTGCTTTTTATAAAAGCGACCAGGTTCACAAACTTCTGGTTCAGGCCCAAAGTCTGACCAATCAGGCAGACAGGACCCGATTATACCGGGAAGCCCAGGAGTTGATTAAAAACGATGCGCCGTGGGTTCCCATTGCCCATGCAACTGTAACGTATGCTGCGCAAGAGGGGGTAAGCGGATTTGTTCCCCATCCGACAACACAGCTGAACATGGAAGATCTGGATATCGGGAAATGATAAACCGGCAAGGCGGCATTGCGGGAAAGAGTTCTTTCTGCGGCAATGCTGCCATATCCAATGCAAAGCGAGGTGGTAATATTCTATGCTGGCTTATACCATACGCCGTATCCTGATGCTGATTCCTGTGCTGATCGGCATGTCAATCATTACATTTTCCATTGTACATGCCATTCCCGGCGATCCGGCCAAAACGATTGCCGGCGACAAGACCACCCCGGAGCAATTGCAGCAAATCCGGGAGAGTCTGGGACTGGATCAGCCTTTTTATATTCAATATTTCAACTATGTAAAAGGGCTGCTGCAAGGGGATCTGGGGACATCCCTGGTTACCAGGGTGCCGATTGCCGAAGAAATAGGGCCGTTTTTGGCGGCAACAGCTGAATTGACCATTGCCGCGTTGTTAATCGCGGTGTTTTTTGGCGTCAATTTGGGGATTTTATCGGCCTGGAAGCAAAATTCCTGGATGGATTACGGAGCCATGCTGATTGCGCTGATTGGCGTGTCGATCCCTGTGTTTTGGCTCGGGCTGATGGAACAATGGCTGTTTGCACAGCAGCTGGATTGGCTTCCGTCGTACGGCAGGGTTGATCCCCGGCTGGGTTTTGAGCCATTAACCCATTTTTATATTCTGGATTCTTTATTGTATGGCGATTTCAATTGGTTAGGGGATGTTCTTATGCATTTGATCCTTCCGGCCGTTGCGCTCGGGACCATTCCGATGGCTGTTATCGCAAGGATGACCCGTTCAAGCATGCTGGAAGTGATGCGCCAGGACTATATACGAACAGCACGGGCCAAAGGGTTGTCAGAATTTTGGGTAATATACAAACATACATTGAAAAATGCATTTATTCCCATTCTGACTGTGATGGGGCTGCAGTTGGGCCTTTTGCTGGGAGGCGCCGTTTTAACGGAAACCATTTTCAGCTGGCCCGGGGTGGGAAGATACATTTATGATGCGATCAACCAGCGAAATTATCCTGTCATCCAGTCAGGGATCCTGATCCTTGCTGCCATCTTTGTTTTGATCAATCTGATCGTTGATCTCCTGTATGCCTGGATAGATCCGCGTATTCAATATGGAAAGGAGTGATTTTTATGCAGTTTCCCCAGACTGAACCGCCTGTCTCCGCCGCACCGGTATCGGATAACACCGGTTCCCAGGTCCCGGGCTCTTCCACTGAAGCAAAACCGCTTCGTGATTTTGCCCGTTCCTTTGTCCGGCACCGCTCAGCCATGATCGGCTCTTTTCTGGTTATGATTTTTGTTTTTTGTGCTGTTTTTGCGCCCGTGCTGACGCCGTATGAATTTCACGCTTCAAGCAGGGAAACCTTGCAATTTCCGTCGGCTGCCCACTGGTTCGGGACGGATGACTTGGGACGCGATATTTTTACGCGGGTTATCTATGGGGCGCGCATTTCCTTGTGGGTTGGTTTTATAGCGATTACCGGTTCCATTATTGTGGGAAGTCTGTTGGGTTTGATTGCCGGATACTATGGAAAGTGGCAGGATTCCTTGATTTCCCGAATTTTCGATATCCTGCTGGCTTTTCCCGGCATTTTGCTGGCGATTGCAATTGTGGCAATGCTTGGCCCCGGTCTGAACAATGCGTTGATTGCCATTGCCATCATTAATGTTCCGATGTTTGGCCGGCTGATGCGCTCCCGTGTGTTAAGCGTAAAGCAGGAAGACTTTGTTCTTGCTGCCAAAGCGATTGGCATGAAAAACAGCCGTATTTTATGGAAACATATTCTCCCCAATTGCTGGACTCCGATCATGGTGCAAGGAACCCTGGGATTTGCCACTGCTGTAATTGAAGCTGCGGCACTTGGATTTCTTGGCCTGGGGGCACAGCCTCCGCAACCGGAATGGGGAACCATGCTGTCTGACTCGCGTGAATTTATTCAGTTGGCACCGTGGACAATGATTTTTCCGGGTTTGGCCATTATGTTGACTGTGCTTGGATTTAACCTGCTGGGCGATGGTTTGCGCGATATTTTTGATCCCCGTATGAAACAGTAACAGGCGGAGTGGCCTTCTTATCGGCCACACCGCCTGTTTTGGCTAGAGCGAAGAGGGAAAATACTGCTTCCAACGTTCATCCACTTTTTTCCTGACAGCCGGATCTGTTTCCAGTTCATCCGGGTAGCCCGGTTTCATCCGCGCATCAACAATAATGGGGAATTGATAGCTGGGATGGTGGTTGTGAAGCCAGGTACGTGCATATATATCATGAGCCGGGTCAAAGCGGGTAAATACCGTCCACAGAAAGGGAGTTTGTCCCGAAGCAGCCTTCATGTCATCAACCAGGAAAATAAAGGGCCAATCAGACAGGGCATCTCCATATTGACCCAACAGCCGGTCGGCCAGTTCCGGATTGTCTGCAAAGGATTCAGCTTCCAGGACCAAAGCGCCTTTGCAGTATGCACGGATATCCTTGATTCCTTGCAGGTCAGGGCCAGTGTATTCGGCTGGCAGGGTCCGTTTCGGTTCGCCTGTGCCGATTAACACGGCCTTGCTGCCATAATTGAGGCGGCGCCCCGTATAATCGAGTGTATCCATGGAGGTGTGGTTGAATATAAACAGATCGGTTGCCGGGTTCATCCGTTCCAGGACTGTCTCAAACAGCAGGGGAAAATCCTCAAGAGGCACGGATTGATCAGTAAGAATCAGGAATTTGGTAAGGGTAAGCTGTCCTTCACCCAGAATCCGGAAAGCGTTGGCCAGAATTTCGCGATCGTAACTTTCCCGTACGACTGCGGAGGCAAGTGCATGGAAACCGGTTTCCGCATATGTCCACAAATCTCTTACACCAGGCATGGCTATCGGAAAAGCAGGAGACAGCAACCTTTGCAAAAATTCACCCAGATAATAATCTTCCTGGCGCGGTTTGCCAACAACCGTTGCCGGATAAATGGCATCTTTGCGATGGTAAACTTCTTTGACATGAAAAACGGGAAACTCGTGTGCCAGGGAATAGTAACCGTAATGATCGCCAAACGGCCCTTCCATACGGCGTTCATGGGGTGGGACAACCCCTGCCAGCACAAATTCGGCTTCCGCGATATACGGGTAGCCGTTTTTTGGATTTTTTACAACAGGCAACTTTTCTCCGAGAATCAACGATGCCAGCAAAAGTTCCGGCAAAAATTCGGGGACAGGAGCGATCGCAGAAGCAATCAGTGCCGGGGGGCCTCCCAGATGTACATGTACAGGCAAGGACTGATTCCGTTTTTCAGCTTCGTGATGATGAAAACCGCCTCCCTTGTGAATTTGCCAGTGCATCCCCGTGGTATTTCTGTCGAAAATCTGCATCCGGTACATGCCGACATTGTGGTGGTTTCGGTCGGGATGTTGTGTGTACACAAGAGGCAGTGTTATAAAAGGACCCCCGTCTTCCTGCCAGGAAGTAATCACCGGAAGCCGGGTCAGGTCGACCTCTTTCTGTTTCTGTTCAAGAACAGGAGCATGATGGGATGAAACCTCCTTTAACCCGACTTTTAACAGTTTTTGCAATAATCCCCTTTCCTGCCATAATATTTTTGGCGAAGGGGGCATGATTTTTTCCGCAAGGGAAACTATTTGTTTCATCAACTTTTCCGGCTGTGTGCCAAAGGCCAGTTCTACCCGCCGTGATGTGCCGAACAAATTGGTGATTACGGGAAAGGAACTGCCTTTTACATGTGTAAACAATAAAGCAGGACCATTTTCTGCAATGACGCGGCGATGGATCTCAGCCAGTTCAAGTTCCGGATCAACTTCCGCGTCAATAATTGCCAACTCATTTTCGTTTTTTAATTGGTTGATAAAACTGCGCAGGTTTTTATGCAAAAGTCATCTCTCCTAATCAGACAAATAATCAGAAATACAATACATGGAACGGAAACTGGAAAATCAATTCCAATGCAATTAAAGGAAACAGGGTGGAGATATTCAGAATTCATTATATCAAAAATCAACAGTTTCCCTGCCTAAAAGCAAGAAGATCTCTCTTCAGGATCGGGAAAGGATGGATGGAAAATGGCAGTAATTGTTTATTCCAGGCCCCACTGCCTCGAATGCAATGCGTTGAAGCGCTTTTTGGATGATTACAGGATTCCCTATGAAGAAAGGGACTGTTCCGGCAATGTGGCATATATCGATGAAATTAAAGAAATGGGTTTTTTGGATGTGCCGGTAACGGTTGTGGATGGCAAGGCCATTTACGGATTGCGGCCTGATGAAATTTTGGCTGCCCTGAACGGGCGGGAAGAGGATAGCAATAAAAACTCCAAGCCCGATTAAAAAAGTGTCGTTACCTGTTATAAAAATGGTAAAAAAAGATTCATTCCTTTTGTCATAGGTACTTTTTATACCAGAAATGGCTGAAAGGGAGATATTAGTAAAATACAAAGAAAACAATTCATATAAAAACAAAAATCCTGCTAATTTATGCAGGATTTATTATTTATCTTTACAAAAATTTCATATATAATATAGGCAAAGTTATACTTTTTCAAATAATTTGATTATAAATGATTTTCAGTAAATTAAAAAGGGGGCCTGTCTGTGAATTTAATGCGAAAAAAAACGATTGAAGAGTCGTTAAAAGTTACCCGGCAAGGAATTACCCTGCGCAAGGAGTTATCAGCAACCGACCTGACGATGCTTGGAATCGGAGCAATTATCGGTACGGGAATCTTTGTGCTTACAGGAGTGGGATCATTATTTTCCGGTCCGGCTTTGCCTCTCTCTTTTATTATTGCGGGGATTACCTGTCTTCTGGCAGCTTTTACGTATGCCGAATTTGCAGCTTTGGTACCGGTATCCGGTTCGGCCTATACCTACAGTTACGCAACCATGGGTGAATTTTTTGCCTGGATTATTGGCTGGGATCTGATTTTGGAGTATATGTTGGCGGTCAGTTCCGTATCGGCGGGTTGGTCCGGCTATTTTCAATCCCTGTTGGCCGGCTTTGGCATTCATTTGCCAACAGTTTTAACCGGGGCACCCGGAGCCGTACAAGGGGTAACGACGTATATAAATTTGCCTGCTTTTCTCATCGTTTTTGTCATCACCTGGCTGCTTTCCATCGGAATCAAGGAATCAAAACGGGTAAACAATACCATGGTCATTATCAAACTGGCAGTGATCATTCTCTTTATCGCGGTCGGTGCATTTTATGTAAAACCGGAAAACTGGGTGCCGTATATGCCATTTGGAATGGAAGGGGTATTTCAGGGGGCTGCTCTCATCTTTTTTGCCTATCTTGGCTTTGATGCAGTAAGTACAGCTGCCGAGGAAACCAAAAATCCGTCCAGGGATCTGCCCAGAGGAATTTTATGGTCTTTGGGAATTGTAACTTTCCTTTATGTCATTGTGTCAGCACTCATGACCGGAATGGTACATTTCCGGGAATTTGAAAACCATCAGGATGCTCCGGTGGCTTTTGCCCTGAGTGTGACAGGGCAGGACTGGCTGGTGGGGATTGTCAGCCTGGGGGCAGCGATCGGGATGATTACCGTCATGCTTGTTATGTTATATGGGCAGATCCGGATTATTTTTTCCATGTCCAGGGATGGACTGATGCCGAAATCGTTATCAAAAGTTCATCCCAAATATCGCACACCGTATATTACAACCTGGGTATTCGGCCTTTTTGCCGCCTTCCTGGGGGCCTTTGTTCCGCTGGAGGATCTGGCGCAACTGGTAAACCTGGGAACCCTGGCCGCGTTTGTCATGATATCCATTGCCGTTATTATCCTTCGTTATAAACAACCGGAGTTGCCCAGAAAGTTTAAAACGCCATTTGTTCCATTGACACCGCTTCTGGCAATCCTGTTTTGCTCATTTTTGGCTTTTCAGTTGGCCGCTTTGACATGGCTTCGCTTTCTCGTCTGGTTCCTGATCGGGCTAATCCTTTATTTTGTGTATGGATATCGCCATTCAAAGCTAAATCAAAAGTAGAGTACCATCACAACAGGCATGGCAAACCTCTGCCATGCCTGTTGTGATGTCAGTCCACCCAGCGGATGGTGTCCTGGTGTTTGCGTTGCGGTTTTTTCTTTTTCCGCTTTTCCTTGTAAGCTTTCCGTTCCCATTTTTTCAGCAGGGGGTAAGGATCAAATGAGTAGGTATTCTTTCCGTTAAACCGGTAGATTCCATAGTGCAAGTGAGGCGGGAATTTGCCTGAGGTTCCTTTGGGGCCATATCCGGAAGAGCCGACTGTTCCAATCAGGTCGCCCGGTTTGACAATATCCCCTTTTTTCAAATCTTTCCGGTAGTGATTGAGGTGGGCAAAGTAATGATAGTTGTTGTGGATATCCCGAATTCCAACCCGCCATCCTCCGTACCGGTTCCATCCGATCAATTCGATATAGCCATAACAGGTACTTAAAACAGGAGTTCCGTAATTGGCAAAAATATCCGTTCCTTCGTGGATGCGCAATCCTCCCCAACCGCGCCGGTCTCCCCAGGTATTGTGATAAGTGTAATTATACTGTAGCGGAATAGGAAATCTTTTTTCACTCAGGTCAAGCTTGTCAAATTTTTGGAAGAGCTTTGCAATATGGGTGATGACGTCTACTGTAACCGGATGTTCATAATAATCCCATAACTTTGTCCGAATCTGGTCTTCATGGGTACCGTTCATGGATAAATAAGAAGCAAGGGAATAAAGGACATCAGTATCATTTTCCGGATCGGCAAGGTGATCTCCATTCCCGTCTTTGCCGATTCCCTGGAAAAACCGGATCGATTCGGGATTTTTGTCATCGGGATCGGGATTGAGAATTCCGGCCCATACTTCTTTGCGAATTTGAATGGATAAAACCTTGTGAGGCTTTTTCTCTTTATTTTTTTCATTTTGCATAAGGTTTTTTTCAAATTGATTGACAGCCGCCAGATAATACCAGGGGACACCTGTCAGGAGTTGCATGGATTTGAACAAGTAAATAAGATCTTCTTCATTTTCGGATGGGCTCTGTGCAGTTGCTTTTAAAGATGAAGTGAAAAGAATCAGGATTGACAAACTGATACATAGAAGTTTTTTTCGCATAGGGATCACCGCTTGTCTCCAAAATCATGATTATGGATAGTTTGTGCGGGATCAGCAGAAATATGTGAATAAAAAAAGCCCTGATAAACAGGGCAGAAATTGAGGTAGGTAAGCAGTTTACAATAATGAAGCAACTACAGAACTTGATGCAAAGCAGAAAAACTTGTCTAGGGCTGTTTTATAGAGAGGCGACTCGGTATAAACAAAGATACTTATCAGAAGGTGATTGGATTGCTCCGGCTGTCACAAAGGCAACCGGGACAGCGGTATTCCTGATGGAAATGTTACAGTTTGACCGCATTCCGGTTTTACAGCAGATCGCTGACAAACCTTTTTCCAACCTTCTTTAATTGAAAATGATTCTCAACAGTGATTACTCTTACTATATGTTGAAAAGAAGGAGTTTGTCAATTGTTATGATCATGTTTTTCAAAGAATTGACTTTTTTCCTGGCACGACTGCCTTATCGGGAATGAATCCAAACGTTGGGAATCGGTTTTTTTTAAATGAACAGTTTTTGTTTTTCAATTTACAGATAAGGTGGTTTTTGGGCATTATGTTAAGATAAGATAGAAGTAATACCGGCGAACAGCTTTTTGTGTTTTTCTGTTTAATTGGATGAATTTGTCTGAAAAGGAGTTTGGATCAATAAAAGGTTTTCAATGGAAACAAGGCTTGTTATTTTTGTTATGGAGGGATCTTTGTGGCAAGTGATAACAAATCGGCAACGTGGCAGCGCAAGCCGGACTGGTTGAAAGTACGTTTGACTGCCAATGAAAATTTCTCGGATGTCAGGAAAATGATCCGTGGGAAAACCTTGCATACGGTTTGCGAAGAAGCACGTTGTCCAAATATACATGAATGCTGGACCAATCGGACTGCTACTTTTATGATTTTGGGTGATGTTTGCACAAGGGCGTGCCGGTTTTGTGCCGTAAAAACAGGACTGCCGACAGAGTTGGATCTGGCCGAACCGGAACGGGTTGCCGAAGCTGTCCTGCAGATGGGATTGCAACATGCCGTTGTTACATCGGTAGCCCGGGATGATTTGAAAGATGGAGGTGCTTCTGTTTTTGCCGCTACCATTAAAGCGATTCGCAAGCGCAGTCCAAAAACCAGCGTTGAAGTGCTGATCCCTGATTTTCAGGGAGACTGGGATGCTTTAAAAGTTGTTATGGATGCAAAACCGGATATCCTGAATCACAATATTGAAACGGTTCGCCGCCGGTCTGACCGGATCCGTTCCAAAGCCAAGTACGACCGTTCCTTGCAAGTCCTGCTGAAAGCCAAGGAAATGCAACCGGACATTCCTACCAAATCCAGCATTATGGTAGGTGTGGGGGAAACATTTGATGAAGTGGTGCAGGCAATGAAAGATCTGTATGCTCATCGGGTAAATATCGTTACGATCGGGCAATATTTGCAGCCAACCAGAAAGCATGTGAAACTGGAGCGCTATTACACTCCGGAAGAATTTGCCAAGTGGAAAGAAATCGGTTTGAAAATGGGCTTTTCCCATGTAGAATCCGGTCCGCTGGTCCGAAGTTCTTATCATGCGTTTGAACAAGTGAAATCAGCTAAAGGCAGATCGAAAGAAAAGGCTCTGTAAACTGTTTCTCTTATAGGATGGCAAGGGTGGTTTTCAGGGTAAAGGCACTGAAAATACTTGCAATTTATTAAAAGCAGTGTCCCCGGAAAATTGGACACTGCTCACTCCATTTTTCTATTTTTCCCGGGGATTAATTTCCCGCCGCGTGTCGGGTTTGATTTGTTCGTTTACATTTGGCGGTGTATCATCGCCCATTTTTCGCAACAGGTTTTCCAGATCACCACGGACTCCTTCAACATCGTTATTGCCGGATATACGCATGCCAATTCTCTTGATCTCGTCATTCAGCTTTTGGTCACTGGTCACGTGAATTTTGAAATAACGGGGAGTCAGGCTTTCGGCGGTACGTTTGGCTTCTTTTGCTGTTTTGCTGTCAATTTTCCCGTTTCTGGTTGTAACTCCAATAAAAACATGGTCATCGGTTACAAGGGCAGTGCTGTCCTTAACATTGGGCAATACGGTCACCATTTGAGCAATTTGTTTTGCCAGCAAGAGCCGGTCAATATAAACAGCGTCTCCGGCATTGGCTTCATTGCTGGTATAGTTTTCAGGTATATATTTGAAATAGCCGATTTCATTCTGGCCTTTGCCTCTGGCTTCTTCACCGCCATTGATCGGTTCATTCCGGACTGTTCCAAAATGTGTGTCATTATTCTGCTCGCGGTAAAGGGGTTCCAGATTCTCCTGATTTTCGGATCCCAGCTCTTTTTCTCCGTTATCTGGAGCGCAACCGTATAAAGAGCATGCCAAAAAGCCGGACAGAAGCACTATAAACCAGTTTTTAGGGATTTTCATTTTTTTTGGCACCTCCTTGATCATAACTTGCCCAAAATGTTCTTCCTGTACAGGGGTAAAATTTCCCGGAAAAGGATTAAGGAACAAGCGGGGGAAAATATGGTAACATATAAGTGTAGACTGGTTTAAGAAAAGGTAGGTCGTTTATGGAGCGAATTTATATAAATGGTCAGGAATATGAACTGTTAACCAATTATCGAAACGGATGGAATCCTGAAGCGTGCCGACGCCGCTTCAGTGAAATCCTGGAAAAATATGACTATATTGTGGGGGATTGGGGATATGGCCAGCTGAGGCTGAAAGGCTTTTTCGCCGATCATCGCTCTCGTGCAACCAGAGAGACCAAAATCAGCTATCTGCAAGAATATCTTAATGAATTTTGCAATTTTGGATGCGCTTACTTTATTTTAAAAAGGGTAAATTCAAAAACAACCCATCGTTAGACACAATGGGTTCAGACAAGGGACCCGCTGGCTTGTGGAGCCCCGTTATTCAAGTGAAGGGCTCCGATCAATACCCGGATTCATCGTGAGTTGGATGACTGCCCGGAAATTCCCGTTTTTGTCCTTCGTGAAATTCCCGCATTTCATATGTAAAACGGGGCGAGGCATGCTGGGTGGATTGCCGGGGCGATGATTTTCCGGGCTTTTGATTCACAGGCGAGCCGTATGGGCCTTCGGGAAACTCTTCCGGAATCATTTCGTTTTTGTATGATTCTACCGATTTTAACTCCCGGTAATTCTTTTTCATAAAGGCTTCCTCCCTTTGGTCTTAGCGTGTGAAAACCGGAGAAAGCTTATTCATCGTTCTATCCTGAATCTTTCTGCAATAAAAACGGAACAAGGCCAAACAAGTGCTCCGGGTTACTTGTAAAAGGTAAAAATGCGAGCGGGAAGAATTGCCGTCTTTGACGGTTTTGGCAGCTTACAAGAGCCCAAAAAACCTGGCTTTTTTCTGACGCCTGGGAAGCAGGCTTTGTTCAGCAGTTGCTGCAGTAAGGCGTTGCGTAAAGGTAACGTTGCGCAATTCCATTTTTAACTGGTCCTGTTTTTTGCGTATTTCTTCAAACATTTGCTGCACTTCAT
>JBAVDL010000018.1:0-3708 GCA_049587175.1 Thermoactinomyces sp. | reverse complement strand
GTTTAAATATCCTGATCGGAGTTTTATCGGCAAACTGGACTTCATTGCTCTTCAGATCGACTTCAATTTTGGATTTTGTTTGCGTCAACGGCAAATACAACTGGAACGTTGTACCACGGCCCGGACGGCTGTTTACCGTAATCTGACCGCCATGTTCGGAGATAATGCGCTGGCAAATGGAAAGCCCCATCCCGGTGCCATCCCCTTTGGTCGTAAAGAACGGGTCAAAAATCCTGGAAAAATCTTCCGGTTTGATTCCTCCGCCGTTATCTTTTACCGTGATTGTCACAAATCGGTCTGCACTTTTCCAGCCGACTTCAACCTTTCCCTTCTCTGTAAGTGCTTCCAGACCATTTTGAATGAGATTGATCAGAACCTGTTTGATTTGTTCCGGATCCGCCTCGATTTCCACATCATCCCCGGGAGTATTTGCTTTTAATTCATGTCCCATTAAAAGGGCTTTTGGCTCTAACAGGCTTAAAACATCATTCATAAGTTGATTCAGGGAAAAGCGCGTGATCTGTTTGGGTTTTGACTCGCTCAAATTTAAAAACTGCTTCAACAGATCATTGATCCGGTCAATCTCAGGCAAAATGATGGATTCCCATTTTTTGACCGCTTTGGATTCGGCAGCCGATATCTGTACAAATCCGCGAATTGACGTAAGCGGATTGCGGATTTCGTGTGCCAGTCCGGCAGCCAGTTGCCCCAATGCGGACAATTTTTCCATATGGCGCCGCTGTTCTTCTTCCTTGTGCCGGATCCGGTTCTGTTCAATACGCAAACGTTCTTCAGCCAGTCGAATCAGTTCACCGCCCGACTTTGCTTCCAGCGGATAACTGGCAACCCCGAGGCAATAGTTGACAACACTTTGTTCCGTACGAATTTCAGACATAATGGATTCGATAGTCTCCAGCAGTCTGCGCAAAACAGCCTCATCTCCCATCAGCCCTACGGCAAACTGGTCGCCGTCATAGCGGGCCAGTTTTGCGGATGGAGGCAAGTGTTTTTTTAATTGACGGGCAATTTGCACAAGGATCCGGTCCCCGACATCAATCCCTTCCTTGATATTGATTTGACGAAAATAGGTCAGATCCATACAGACCACATGATAGGTAGGTTCAGGCCAGATTCGGGACAGCGTGCGAATAACCTGTTCCTGAAAGCCGTGCAAATTGTATAAACCTGTTAACGAATCGCGCAGATAAGTTTCTTCAAGTTCATTTTGAAAGTCACGCAATCTTTGATTGGATTCATTTTTCTGGTCAACCAGATACCGGATTTTTTTCCGTTGTTTTTGCAGTTCAAAAAACATGTTGCGGACATGATTGGTCATCCATGTAACCCAGAGAAACAACAGACAATGGCTCAGGAATTCAACAATCATCAACCGGTTCCAGACCGTAAGGGAGGAAATTGTGAGATAACCGGCCAAAAAGCTGATCGCAACAATATAGCTTTTTTCCTCGTTGGAGCGAAACAGAATATACCCAAGGACAATCAGATAGACTGTCAGAATCGGTATATTCAAGGTAAACAAATCCAAAAGCAGGATGGTCAGCAAAATGGCTCCCATATATCCGTAACGGGGAAATTTTTCAAGCCACTTCTGATTAAGAAACAAAAGAAAAACCAATAAAGCCGTTACCAACCCTACACTGACCCAATGCAGAAAGGGGTGGGCCGAAAACATTTCCTGGATACCATAATAGAAGAACCCTTTTTCCGTCAGCGCATGATAGTCCAACACTTTGGCTCGCACTCCCCTGGATGCTATATTTTGGCAAAATTCAACTTTTATATACAATCATTGTAATTCTTATAGTTGATTTCTTCCACCAGCTAATAAAAGAATCCTTCAAATTGCATCTTATTCGACAAAATTTATCAAATTTCGATATTTTGCAGATTGTTCCAATAAAACGGAGTCCGCTACCACTTGTAGACGGACTCCTTCACTCCTTTTGTTTGTATTTCCTCCACACGGTAATTCCTCATTTTCTCTTGATGTCACAAAACCCCGGATCTGATGCTCACAAGGAATTTATCCACTTATCCCAAATAATTGACCATATGGCTAAAACCTTTGTTTACTTTTTCCTTGCCTTCCGGTTCACCTTCTACCGGACGTTTTTGCATGTGATCCCAGGTGCCATAGGGATCTTCCATCCCGGTCTGTTCTCTTTTCAGCAAAGTCAGTTTTTGTTCTTCCGGATAGGGATGATACATTCCCTGGGCTTCATGGGCTTCCATTCCTCCATAAGGGACTTGTCCCATCACCCGCGGCGGGAAATGCGGCTGTTCGTTCAGCAGTGTATGAACGACTGTTTCCTTCAGGATGTTTTTGATCTCCTCGCTGCGATAACCGCTTTCAAGTCCTTTGATCCATTGGTACACAGGACCGTCTTCAGGAGTGAATGTCACGTTGCGCTGGGTTGGAACATACTCGCTCCGTTTCTGGATCTGTTCTTTCAATTGCCGTCCGTCACAAATGGATTGCAAGGGAAAGTAATTGTTTCTCAGGTAAGACTGGATGCAGTATTTGACCAGCATCGGAAATTGACCTTTCGGAAGAATCTCGTACCAGTAGCGAACCAAACGATCCTTTTTGCCAAGATAAACGCCTACCGTAATGGAAGACATAATTACACCTCCGTGTACTAGTTAAAAAATTTTAAATACCTAGAATTAATATTAATGGTAACAGGTGATCTACAAGCACGTCAACGGGAAGACTTTGTCGAATCATGTTATATATTTTCGAATATGAAAAAAACATGCTTTTTGCATGTGTAAATTATTAAACCCGTAAAAAACCAGGGTTAAAGTATTTTTTTATTTTTGGGAAAATAATATTTATCCTGTCTATACGATCAAACGATGGGTTTTCCGGATCCGATCATACATATCATGATCCTTTAAAACACGGAACATTTTGAAATCAGGGCGTGTATTCACCTCGAATATCCAGATATCCAAATTTTTGTCAACACCGAGATCGATCCCCAATTCTCTTAACCCCGGAAAAAAATTATTTAATGTTTTAGCAATTTCTTTAGAAAGATTATATATTTGTCTCATCAAAACATTTACCTGTTTTTTTTGGGAAGACACCTGAACCAATGCTTTTTGTGCTTCGACAGGCAATCCGCCTTTGCAATGATTGGTCACAATTTTCCCCGGGGCCGCAATCTTTGCGCAGACTCCGCTGATTTGCCAGCTTGACAGCGGTTTTTGCAAATGTACACGCAGATCAAACGGACGCCCGTTGATTTTCCCCAGGTCAATTCCTTGTTGTATAATATAATGACGTTTCGGGTTTAAACAACGGAGAAGAGTTGGAAACAGATTTCTGGAATCGATCACGATGCGGCTGTTTAATGTATGGAGTTCCATTCTCTGCGGGTCCAGTTTTTTCACCCGCACAGTTCCGACTCCGCCGCCGCCCTTGTCCGGTTTGACAAACACCATGGAATGACGAAGAAGCATGTGCTTTAACTGCCGGTAACCAAACCGCCTGGTTTCAGGAATATATGGCCTGATTTTTTCATTACGCAACAGGACTATTGTTTTCAGCGTTTTGCTGGCAATCTGCTGATAAGGGAGTTTTTTCATTCCGTTCCCCTCCTTTTTTTCCTTTATCCTATTCCTGGCATCTGTAACAAGATCATCTCCAGGTGCCCAATTTTGAACGGCAGCAGTTGGTAC
>JBAVDL010000017.1:0-4011 GCA_049587175.1 Thermoactinomyces sp. | reverse complement strand
GCCATTACCTTTGCACTCATCCTGGCCAACCTCATTGATCCCGGCGAAGGAACCAATATTGCGACATCGGTTGAAAAACCCAAGATTGAAGAAGCACCCAGTATTATGGATACGTTTGTAAATATTGTGCCTGAGAACCCCATTCAGGCAATGGCCGAAGCGGAAATGCTTCAGATCATCTTTTTTGCCCTGCTGTTTGGAATCGGAATGGCTATATTGGGTGATAAAGCCAGTCGAATGAGAGAAGTGATTGAGCAAGGGAACGAAATCATGCTCAAGCTTGTTTCGTTTGTGATGGCGACGGCTCCCTATGCAGCTTTTGCATTAATGGCTAGGGCAATTGGTGAATCTGGAATTGAACTGATCGGCTCCATGGGAATGTATATGATTACTCTGCTGCTGGCACTATTGCTGCATATGGGAATTACATACAGCACATTGCTGACCCTGTTTGCAAAAATGAATCCGTTATTCTTCTTTAAACGCATGCTCAGGGCGATGGAGGTTGCCTTTACCACAAGCAGCAGTGCAGCTACCTTGCCAGTTACGATGGATGTAGCCGAAAGAGATTTTAATGTTCCGAAATCGATCAGCAGTTTTGTCCTTCCACTGGGGGCAACGATTAATATGGATGGCACTGCTATTATGCAGGGAGTCGCAGCAATCTTTATTGCCCAATTGTATGGAATTCCACTGG
Source organism: Thermoactinomyces sp. (assembly GCA_049587175.1). Taxonomy (GTDB): domain Bacteria; phylum Bacillota; class Bacilli; order Thermoactinomycetales; family Thermoactinomycetaceae; genus Thermoactinomyces. The sequence continues at coordinate 3,314 of JBAVDL010000017.1, read as the reverse complement.
GGATCGAAGAGCAGTTAATGATTATTTTGACAGCCACGCTGGCGTCAATCGGAACAGCGGCTGTTCCCGGGGCCGGACTGATTATGCTTACAATGGTTTTGCAAACCGTTGGCTTGCCGATTGAAGGGATTGCGATTGTGCTTGGGGTTGACCGTTTGCTGGATATGAGCCGGACTGCGACCAACATTGCCGGAGATGTATGTGTCGCCTGTGTTGTGGCAAAAGGAGAAGAAAACTTGGAGGAAAGTTCTGCTACCGTTCCGGAACAGGTGTATTAAAAGACGGTGCTTTAGCCGTCTTTTTTAGTTTACTTTGTTAAAAAAAGGTTGCTTTTTATGATTAATTATGGTAACTTATATTAATGTGAGCCGATATCTTTACTTGTTGGTAAAGAAGAAAATTTGCAATACAAAGCATTTTTCTTTTAATGAATGCGGTCGTGGTGGAATTGGCAGACACGCTATCTTGAGGGGGTAGTGGCCTTTGGCCGTGCGAGTTCGAGTCTCGCCGACCGCACCATCTTGGTTTGCTCCCTTAGCTCAGTTGGCAGAGCGCTTCCATGGTAAGGAAGAGGTCACCAGTTCGAGCCTGGTAGGGAGCTCCAGATATGGCCCGTTGGTGAAGCGGTCAACACACCAGCCTTTCACGCTGGCATGCAGGGGTTCGAATCCCCTACGGGTCACCAAATGTGGAGCTGTGGTGTAGAGGCCTAACATGCCTGCCTGTCACGCAGGAGATCGCGGGTTCGAATCCCGTCAGCTCCGCCACCTTTACGTATGTATGGCGGTCGTGGCGAAGTGGTTAACGCACCGGATTGTGGCTCCGGCATTCGTGGGTTCGATTCCCACCGATCGCCCCATTTTGCGGAAGTGGCTCAGGGGTAGAGCATCGCCTTGCCAAGGCGAGGGTCGCGGGTTCGAATCCCGTCTTCCGCTCCATACATACAAGTGCCCTTAGCTCAGCTGGACAGAGCGTCTGACTACGGATCAGAAGGTCGGGGGTTCGAATCCTCCAGGGCACGCCATCCGGAAAACTGCAAGCGGTTTATAGCTTGCAGTTTTTTTGTTGCACTCAAAAGGCTGACAGATTGCGACCAAAATTCAGAACTACATATTTCACAGATGGTAACTTTTTCAAAATTGTCCAAAAAGCAGAAGGAAATGACGAAAGGTTGTGGAAATCAATCACGAAGGAGGTACATAATGAAGAACAAATGGGCTTTTGTTATTTTATCTGTTGTTTTCCTGGTGATATCCTGCCCGGTTCCATCCATATCTTTGGCAGAAGATGCAGGCAGAGCCGATCTGGAAGTTGAGATCAATCGACTGGAGAAAGCAAATGTGCTGAGTGTCATTCCGCAAAAAGGAACTTGTGATTTATTATCTTTCCAGGTGAAAGCAAACCATGTTTTCAAAGCAGCAAATATGCCCCGAACTTATCTGCGGATCGTCATTCCATATGAAATCTACTGGTATCCGGATGCCGGGCAGGATTTTGCCAATGGCCAAAAAGTAGACCAGGGGATTCTGGATGTAAAAAAGGATACACAATTATTTCATGTGAAATATGATCCCAAAAACAATCCAAATGGAGCCAGGGGGGAGTATGTTCTCAAAGTAAAGCTGAAAGTGAATGGGCATGTCATTGACCAAAACCTCAGTACAAAACTGGTCATAAACGAAAATTGTCCGGCAAACGTTCCGGCAGGCGTCCAAAAGCCGGGGACTCCTGTTCAACCGGGACACCATGAACCGCCTTCATCCATGAATGACAGGAAGGAGTCCGGTAAAGGAGGATTGTTGCCCGTCACATCTGCCGATTATGGTAACAAGATTGTATCGGGTTTTATATGGGTGTTTCTGGGACTTGTGATTCACCTGCTATCTGTTCTCAACAAGAAAAACTCATGGCCAGGTTAATGGTGTACTGATTGGGCAGGCTTGCTGGAGCAGTTTCGAATTCTTGGCAATCAGGGTACAGGAGGCAATTTGGTTGCATAAGATAACAGATGTGCGTTTGCGGGAGTTTGCTATATCGGTTTTGACGTGTGTCGGGGTTTTGCATCAGGATGCATGTATTATAGCCGATTCATTGGTACAAGCTGATCTGGAGGGAATTGAAAGTCATGGTATCAGTCGAGTCGGTTGCCTGTTTATGTTCAGCGGATGATGGATGGAAGGATCAATGTTCAGCCTAAACTGCGGATTTCCCGGCATGGTTGCATTCTGAAGGTAGATGGAGATCACGGATTGGGACAAGTTGTTTTTAGCCGCTCAATTGAAGCGGCAATCCCTATTGCCAGGAAATGTGGAATTGCCGCCGTATTCATTCGCCATAGCAATCATAACGGTACCGGCTCTTTTTTCTGTCAGCAGGCAATAAAGGAAAAAATGATCCTTATGGCAATGACCAATACACCTCCCGGGCTTTCTCCGCCAGGCGGGAGAGCGCCGTGTCTTGGAACAAACCCGATTGCATTTGGGTTTCCGGTAAAAAAAGGACCGCCTGTAATTGTCGACTTTGCTTCAAGTATGGTGGCAAGGGGGAAAATCATTCTGGCTGCCCGACAAAACCGGCCAATTCCGAGAGGTTGGGCAGTGGACGAAAAAGGAATGGACACAACTGATGCGCACGCTGCCCTGAAAGGTTCCGTGCTGCCAATGGGCGGTGCCAAAGGATATGCACTCGCCTGTGCGATTGAACTGTTTTGCGGTGTTTTAAGCGGTGCTGCTTTTGGGACAGAAGTGGGCAGCATATATGATGAGGGGAAAAGCTATGCCAATATAGGGCACCACTTTGTTTTGTACTATTTTCCCCATTTTATGTCAGAGGATGAATATTATCGCCGCATGGACTGTTTTTTGCGGATGATTAAAGAAACACCACTGGCTCAAAACAGCAATGCTGTTTATTATCCGGGTGAAAGGCGCTACCAAAGATATCTGGAGCGGAAAAAGTCGGGAGTCTGTTTACCTGACCACATTTGGGATAATTTGAATGCCATTGCTGATGAATTATCCTTGCCAGGGCTTTAAGACAGAAACCAGGACTGCAAATTTTGGCCTGGAGTTTTTGGTTTGGCTTTTTGAAAAAATAAACTTGAAAAATTTTTGTTTTCCTGTTGACATATAAATAAATATCGGTTATGATATGTTTCGTTGTCGCAAAAACATTGAATTTGTCGGTTTGTTCCTTGAAAACTGAAGAGTGATGACAGTGACTCGTTAATTCTTATTGAGCAATCAAACTTTTTTGGAGAGTTTGATCCTGGCTCAGGATGAACGCTGGCGGCGTGCCTAATACATGCAAGTCGA
>JBAVDL010000016.1:0-1505 GCA_049587175.1 Thermoactinomyces sp. | reverse complement strand
ATTCAATATGGATATAAAAAAGGATGGATGGAAAAATGAATTGGAAGTGTTTTGTTTGTTTGTTTTGTTTTTATCAGAATTATTAAAATTCGATTAAATTATATATTTATTTATTAAATATGTGAGGCATGGTCATAATTCAAATCTATTTTCAACGCAGTCATATAGCTTAAAGCTAACCCTTGAGATATTATTTTGATTAAAACTGTCCCAAAGATTAGCTTGATAGATTAAAGGAATCCATCCTTTTATGTTCTGTATTTGATAGGTTGTTGTATACCATGGCATACTGCGCCACCAAGAAAACGTGGTAGACCATATGTATATTCTCTATCAACGGTAATCTTGAGATGCTTTATTGCACGAATTTGGTTTAAAATCGATTCCAATAATGCATTACATACTTTTCTTATCATGGACTGTCAGTATAACCGTAAACTAGCAATAGCCTGTGGTCTGATAACAATACCATGCAGTAGACGAACATTTGATAGAAGACTAAAGACTATTTCTACTATAGATATAAAAGAAAGGATATCAACAATTGGATATCTGTTTATTGCGGAGCGATTGGTAGTTGACCCTTCTATAACAGCAACAGATAGTACTCTGATAAAAGCACATGGTAATGTATGGCATAAATCATCCATAGAGAAAGGAGAAGTACCTTGTCCAGGTATTGACACAGATGCAAGATGGGGTTATAGTCATACCAACAAGGGATGGGTTTTTGGATACAATCTACATCTAACATCTACAACAGCAATAGGAGGGATTGTGGTACCCCTAACAGCAGATGTAACTACTACTGCTAATATTCCAGACAATAAGATGTATGTTCCTTTAACTTCTTCTTCTTCTTCTTTGGTATTCTCTTTACCATATGTATTGTACATGATAGCTGATCCAGGCTATGATGCTAAGAAACTGTATGAATATAGTAAGAAGGTATTGGAAATAGATCTGGTTTGCCCTGTAGAAAGGTACAAAAACACTTCCAAGAAGAGGCTTGAGCTTGTATGCTTTTATCAATCAGTATTGGGGCAGGCAATCTACAGTCAGAGAAGAATAACGGTAGAACCATTGATAGAACATATCAAATCTGTGTTTAGGATAGACCCATTACCCGTACGTGGATTTCAGGCCATATCTGCAATTGTACTTTTGTCTGTTTTATTGTATCAGCTAATGGTATACTATAACTGTAAGAAGAATACATCTAATCCAAAGTCAATAAAGTATATGCTTGGAACTTGGTAACAGGATAATAGGATAAAGACAGGGGATCTAGAATTATGACCATGTCTCAGATATATCGCGAACTTGGTTGATATCTGTCCAATTTACATTTTTTGCAGATACTCCTGAAAAGTTTCCTGGTATGTTGTGCCATCCAGTAACATTAACGGGGCCTTTTGCTGAACAATCTCCATCTGCATAAATCTGATCGCCATTAAATATAAAGAAATCAGGTGATAAATCCCTTATAACCGAAAATATTGGAT
>JBAVDL010000015.1:0-1524 GCA_049587175.1 Thermoactinomyces sp. | reverse complement strand
GGGATGCATCTGAAACGGTTGGAGATGATCGGCTTCAAATCCTTCGCCGATCGTTCGGAATTGGAGTTCGTCCCCGGCGTCACCGCCATCGTCGGGCCCAACGGCAGCGGCAAAAGCAACGTGACCGACGGAATCCGTTGGGTGTTGGGGGAGCAGAGCGTCAAACTGCTGCGCGGTGCCAAGATGGAAGATGTGATCTTCTCAGGAAGCGAAACCCGGAAACCGGTGGGTTACTGCGAAGTCTCCCTGACCCTGGACAACTCCGACCACCAGTTGAACATCGACTTTTCCGAGGTGACGATCACCCGTCGGGTGTATCGTTCCGGGGAGAGCGAATATGCCATCAATCGCCGGTCCTGTCGGCTGAAGGATATCACCGAGCTGTTCATGGACACGGGAATCGGGAAAGAAGCCTATTCGATGATCGGTCAGGGGCGCATCGACGATATCCTGAGCACCAAATCGGAGGATCGGCGGGCCATCTTTGAGGAAGCGGCCGGGATCGTCAAATACAAAACCCGCAAGGGGGAAGCACAGCGGAAACTGGAAGCGACCGAACAAAACCTGGAACGGATCCGGGATTTGATCAGCGAACTGGAAAACACGGTCGGCCCCATCGCGGAGCAGGCGGAGAAGGCTCGCCGATACAAGGAGTTGCGGTCCCGGCTTGAGCAGGCGGAAGTGGGCCTGTACGTACATAAGATTGAAAATCTCCACCGGAAGTGGCAGGAATCGAAGGAAAAGGCGGAGGAACTCGCCCGGCTGCATTTGGAGCTTTCCACCCGGCTGAGCGCCCGGGAGGCCGCCCTGGAAGAGATTCGGCTGCACCTCAGCCGCCACGAGGAGGAGCTGGACCGCCGCCAGGGCGAACTCATCCAAATCAGCGAGGAGTTGGAAAAGGCGGAAGCGCGCCGGGAGGTGGCGGAGGAACGGATCCGGAACCGGGAAGCGGCCCGAAGCGGAATCGAGTCGAGAATCCGCGAACTGGAGGAAGAGCGGGAGCGCCTGAAGGGCGAATGGGAACGGATCCGGGAAGCGTGCCGCCTCAAGCAAAAGGAACTGGAGGAGGCCGAACACAACCTCGGACGGTTGGAACAGAAAATGACCGCCGCAGGTGACGATGCCGACAGCCGCCTTCACCAGCTGAAATCCCGCATGTACGAGCGCTCCGCGGAGCTGGCCTCCCTCTCCAGCGAAGGCCGGCGCCTGGAAGAAGCCCTGGAAGAAGAGGGTCGCCGCCTGGAGGCCTTGTCGCGCCAGGGCGAGGAATTGGCGAAGGACGCGGCGGGACTGGATCAAAAATCCGCCGATCTCCGGCGGGAAATGGAGCAGGTGGCGGCGGATTTGAAACAAGCCGCGGACCGCTACCGGGAGCTCAAGGGAGAGCTGGAAAAAGTGTCCGCCGATTTGGAGGCCGTCCTCGGCGAGCTCCGGCAGGCCGAGGAAGAGTGGGGCCGGCTCCGTTCCCGCCACGAGCTGATCAAGGAGATGGAGTCGGAACATGCCGGCTTTTTCCAGGGCTTC
>JBAVDL010000014.1:0-7086 GCA_049587175.1 Thermoactinomyces sp. | reverse complement strand
TTCCCATCCCGAACACGGAAGTTAAGCCCTCCAGCGCCGATGGTACTTGGGGTTTGCCCCCGGGAGAGCAGGTCGTTGCCAGGCAAAAGGAAACCACCTTAAGCATACAAGCTTAAGGTGGTTTTTTTCTTGTCAGAAATGGATACAAAGGCAGAGATAACATAGCCATTGTTTCGTGAAACCAAACCATTTTCCGACATCAACGTCTGGTTTGTCCAGGGATTGCAGAAGCCAAGTTGTGGATAACAGGTGGTTCATGCTTTGCTTTAGGGATAATTTTTTCAAGCAAACCGCATTCCCCCAGGAAACGGAGAGAATGCGGTTTGCCAGTTTTTCAGATCCTGCTGTTACAGGTTTTCCAGAAAACCAGGATTTGCTTGACTTTCTTTTACCGGTTACCTTGGCAACTTTTGGCCATCTTTTTTATAGGCCAGAAAGTAAAACAGGCTGACAAAAATGGCTCCGCCAACCGAATTGCCCAGGAAGACAGCAATCAAGTTTGGCCAGAATTCGGACCACGACAGATGGCCTGAAAAAATGGCTGCAGGAATAATGAACATATTGGCAACCACGTGTTGAAAGCCAATCAAAACAAAAGCCATAATCGGAAACCAGATGCTGAAAATCTTGCTGATAAAGTCCTTGGCCCCATAGCATAACCAAACAGCCATCGCAACAAGCCAGTTGCATCCAATGCCTGAGACAAAGGCGACCATAAAGGGATCATTTACTTTTGCCTGTGCGGTGGAAACGGTCTTTTCAAGGAAGGCGCCTTCTGTAAGACCTGTAAAGTGTCCAAAGAAATAGGCTACAAACAAGGCTCCAAGCAAATTGAATAAAGCAATGGAAATCCAATTTGTTATTAATTGGGTAAAGTTCACCTTTTTGGCAAAATAAGCAATGCTGACAGCCATCATGTTTCCGGTAAGCAATTCTCCGCCACCCAGCAAAATCAGGATTAATCCCACCGGAAATACAGCAGCTCCCAGAAATGTTGCAAAACTTCCCCATTCATGAGGAACCGTTCCCGTTATCCGAATATATGCCAAATATCCGAGTGCAATAAAGGCTCCGCCCAAAAAGCCAAGAATGGCAAGCGACAGTTTTGAAAGGTTTACTTTTTCAATTCCTTTCTGGATCGCAATGTCGGCTATTTCTTTTGAATTGAAACAGTTCACTTTTCTCCACTCCCGTAAAAAACTTCAGGCTAAATGCCGATTTTTTCTCAACTGGCAACATGTTCAAGCCCAACAGTTTATCTTTTTCTTTTATTTTCAGGAAAATTTAAACAAATTTAATAAACTTTATTATATTTTCCTTTCATTTCTATTTTATTTTACCTTCAAAGTACTTGGATGGATTTGTGAAATGTTGAACTTTATTTTACATTCAATCCTTGTCAATAAAGTTTAAAGACTTGATTACCGGACTGAGTCATCAATCAGGTGGAAAACGGGTATAAACGGTTTGGAGAGCAGGAATATTGAGGCATTTTTGATTTTCTTCCGAATGCTTTTCAATTACGTTGAGACGAGACCGTTTGGCGGAAATTTGATTTAGGACTCCTTTTTCTGTTGTTTTTTTACAGTGATTTGTCTGTAAAAAATGAGATTCAATGAAGATGGAGAGGTTGCTTTTCAGCTCGAAATGGTTTAGCGTTAATTTGTGAAATCATTCACATATGAAATGTATTGGGGTGGTTTTTTTGAACTTTAAATATGTGAAATTGTTTCAACCAGTCAAAATTGGAAAAGTGGAATTGAAGAATCGTTTTGCCATGGCGCCAATGGGACCGTTGGGACTGTCTGATGCGGATGGCGGATTTAACCAGAGAGGGATTGACTATTATGTGGAACGGGCAAAAGGCGGGACAGGATTAATTATCACTGGTGTTACTTTTGTGGACAATGAGATAGAGGAACATGGCATGCCCAATTGTCCAAGTCCTACATACAATCCTGTCCATTTTGTACGAACTTCCAGAGAGATGACTGAACGAATCCATGCATATAATGCAAAGGTATTTTTGCAAATGTCCGGTGGTTTCGGGCGTGTGACGATTCCTACCAATCTGGGGGAATTTCCTCCGGTAGCTCCTTCCCCGATTCCGCACCGCTGGTTGGACAAAACCTGCCGTGAACTGACGGTTAAAGAAATCAGAACGATTGTCAGGAGATTTGGGGAAGGGGCTTATCAGGCAAAAAGGGCCGGTTTTGACGGTGTAGAAATTCATGCCGTCCATGAGGGATATTTGATTGACCAATTTGCCATTTCACTATTTAATCATCGGACAGACGAATATGGTGGAAGCCTTGAAAATCGTCTCCGTTTTGCAAGGGAAATTGTTGAGGAGATCAAACAGGTTTGCGGTCCTGATTTTCCGGTTATCCTCCGGTACAGCCCGAAAAGCTTTATCAAGGATTACCGGGATGGTGCACTTCCATGCGAACAATTCGAAGAAAAGGGAAGAGATCTTGACGAAGGTGTGATTGCCGCCAAACTTTTGGTATCTTACGGCTATGATGCGCTGGATGTTGATGTGGGTTCCTATGATTCATGGTGGTGGTCTCATCCGCCAATGTATCAGGAAAAAGGACTTTACCGTCCTTATGCGAAACTGATGAAAAAAACTGTGGATGTTCCCATTATATGTGCAGGCAGAATGGACAATCCGGATATGGCTTTGGAGGCGATCGAAGACGGAACCTGCGATCTGATCAGTCTTGGCAGACCTCTTCTTGCCGATCCTGAATATGTCAATAAATTGAGAAGCGGCAAACTGGCAGATATTCGTCCCTGTATTTCTTGCCAGGAAGGATGTATGGGACGAATCCAGGAATACTCCATGTTAAACTGTGCTGTAAATCCGCAGGCAGCGCGTGAACGGGTGACCCGGCTCAATCCCGTGACAATGAAGAAAAAAGTGCTGATTATCGGCGGAGGCGTTGCCGGATGTGAAGCAGCCCGTGTTCTGGCTCTTAGAGGCCATGAACCTGAACTTTATGAAAAGTCATCAAGATTGGGCGGCAATCTGATTCCGGCCGGGGCTCCGAAATTTAAAGAAGATGAACTCGCCCTAGCCGACTGGTATGTCCACCAGTTGAAAAAATTGAATGTACCCGTTCATTTGAACAGGGAGGTAACCAAAGACTTCATTTTACATTCCCGATCGGATGCAGTTATTGTCGCTACCGGTTCCAGGCCCAGAATGATCAGCCTTGGAGAAGATGATAAAGTTTATCCTGCCGCCGATGTCCTGACCGGAAAGAAAGAGACGGGAGAAACTGTTGTTGTCATAGGTGGAGGTCTTGTCGGGTGTGAAACTGCCTTGTTCCTCGCCCAGTCAGGGAAAAAAGTTACCATTGTGGAAGCATTGGACAAGTTGCTAGCCTCGAATAGGCCACTGTGTACCGCAAACCGTGAAATGCTTGAAAAACTTGTTCCGTTTAACGGAATCAAAGTGATTACAGGTGGCCATGTGACGAGATATCAGGATGGAAAAGCAGAGGTTATTGCTGGAAACAAAACCAGGACCATTGCTTGTGACAGTGTTGTTCTGGCAGTTGGTTATCATGAGAACAATATGTTATATAACGATCTGCAATTTGAAGTACCTGAGATTTATCTCATCGGGGATGCCCGCAAAGTTTCCAACATCATGTACGCCATATGGGATGCTTTTGAAGTTGCCAACCACATATGAATAAAAAAAGGATCCCGTCCAATGCTGCTTTGGAAAGTATATGTAAAAAAGCCTTTATGCGCTTTGGTGTGCATAAAGGCTTTTTTTAATTTGTCAGCTGATGCCTTGTTTGTCCAAACACCATTATTATCATCTATTTTGTTAAACATCATACAACTTTAACCGGTTTGCTGGTATGATATTTACACTGGCAATTGCCAATGCTAAGGTGTGAACCAATCAAAAACGGGATATTACAGAAATTGTTTATTTAATCATAAAACGGTATATATCAGAATCGGAAATGGAGATTGATTGATGATTAAATTTCTCATCAAAAAGTTTGTCAAGGATTACCAGCAGGTGAATGATAAGCATGTAAGGAAATCATACGGCATTTTGTCTGGAGTCATTGGAATTATTTGCAATCTTTTTTTGTTTGCGATCAAAATCGTAACCGGATTCATGATGAACAGTATTGCTGTTATTTCCGATGCTTTTAACAATTTAACCGACTCCGGGTCTTCGGTAATTACTATACTTGGCGCAAGCCTTAGCAACCGGCCTCCGGACAAGGAACATCCATACGGCCATGGGCGATATGAATATATTGCTTCTTTGGCAGTCTCTTTTATCATTTTTGCTGTCGGGCTGGAATTGCTGAGCAGTTCGTTTAAAAAAATCATCAACCCCGAACCGGTTCATCTCAGTCCAATTTCTGTGTCTATCCTGATTGTATCGGTACTGATCAAGTTGTGGATGTACTCATATAACAGGTATATCGGAAAAATGATCAATTCCAGCATGAATATGGCTACTGCGAAAGACAGTTTGAATGATGTGATTGCAACTGCCGGAGTGCTTACCGGAACCGTCATCGGGTTATATGTTGATTTTCCGATAGATGGAGTGCTGGGGCTTTTAATTGCATTACTGATTGTTTATACCGGTTTTGTAACGGCAAGAGATTCGGTAAATTTGCTGCTTGGTCCTTCTCCGGATCCGGAAATTCTGGATGAGATTAAAGCATTGATTTCTGAATGCAATACGATAAAAAGCTTTCATGATTTAAAAATCCATGATTATGGTCCCGGCAAAAAAATTGCCTCACTCCATGCGGTGGTTCCGCCTGATTTGAGCATTCCGGATGCTCACAAGGCGATTCATGACATGGAACAAAAAATAAAGAAAGAACTGGGGATTGAATTGGTTATTCATATGGATCCCGGCGAAGATGTTGATGAGAAACTTATCGATGATAAACATAAGAAAGGATTTAATGGAAAACCATAGGACATCAGTTCATTTTACGGCAACGTATTAAAAAAAGCCTTTCGCTGCGGGAAGCAGCCAAAGGCTTAAGGTTTTTTTCATGATTTCTTGGAACGGGATTTTCTTTTTTTGTCAGTTTTCTAAGCTTCCACAACCGATTCTACCAGTCTCACCACATTGTCCACTGTAAACCCGTACTCTTTCATCACCCTGTTTCCCGGCGCAGATGCACCAAAGGTATCAATACCCAGGATTTTTCCGGACTCACCGGTATAGCGTTCCCAGCCAAAAGGAGAACCCATTTCCACGGCTACACGGGCTTTTACGTGCGGAGGAAGCACTTCCTGCTTGTATGTGTCCGGCTGTGCTTCAAACCGATCCCAGGACGGCATGCTGACTACACGGACAGCAATGCCTTTTTCCCTAAGCACTTTTTGCGCTTCAATTGCCAGGGATACTTCCGAACCGGTTGCAAGCAGCAGGGCATCCGGTGTTTCCTTGTCAGTGTCGCTGATGACATAAGCGCCTCTTTTCACACCTTCATACGCCTTTTCAGCCGTTCCTTCCAGTGTGGGCAGATTTTGCCGTGTCAGAACCAGTGCCGTCGGCGTATCGGTCGATTCCAGCGCCAGCCTCCAGGCAGCCTGCGTTTCATTGGCATCTGCCGGGCGGATCAGGGACAAGCCCGGCATGGCCCGCAAGGCGGCCAAATGTTCAATCGGTTCGTGTGTAGGCCCGTCTTCTCCCACCGCGATGGAATCGTGGGTAAACACATAGGTAACCGGCTGCTTCATCAGGGCGGCCAGGCGAATGGACGGACGCAGGTAATCATTAAAGACAAAGAAGGTGCCTCCGTATACTTTTAATCCGCCATGCAGGGCCATTCCGTTCAAAGCAGCTCCCATCGCATGTTCACGAACACCAAACCAGATGTTTCTTCCCGCATGGTTCCGGCTGGAGAAATCGTCTTCCCCGTTGATCATGGTCTTGTTGGAACCGGCCAGGTCGGCGCTTCCGCCAATGAAGTTGGGAACCTGTCTGGCAATGGCGTTCAGCACCTTTCCGGAAGATGAACGGGTAGCCAGGGTATCTTTGCCTGCTGCAAAGACCGGCAATTCTTTTTCCCAGCCTTCCGGCAGTTTTCCCTCAATTGCCCGTTTCAGCTCCCGGGCCAGTTCGGGGAAGGCTTCTTCATAGGCGGCAAACAACCGGTTCCATTCCGCTTCTTGTTGGGCGCCCGGTTTTGCCACTTTTTCGGCAAAATCCGCGTAAACTTCCTCCGGCACATAAAACGGCTCATGGGGCCAGCCGTAATATTCCTTGGTCAATTTGACTTCCTCTTCGCCAAGCGGTGCTCCGTGGGAAGCCGAGGAACCGGATTTGTTGGGAGAACCGTAGCCGATTACGGTCTTGATTTCAATCAGGGTGGGTTGTTCCGTATGGGCTTTTGCGGCCCGGATGGCCTGCCGGATTTCCTCCACACTGTTTCCGTCTTCCACACGCAGCACTTGCCAGCCGCAGGCCTGGAAACGTTGCTGGATGTTTTCGGAGAAGGAGCGGTTCAACTCCCCGTCCAGGGAAATGTCATTGGAATCGTAGAGGACAATCAGTTTGCCCAGTTTCAGATGTCCGGCCAGAGAAGCGGCTTCATGGGAGATGCCTTCCATTAGATCGCCGTCTCCGACCAGGGCATAGGTGTAGTGATCAATCACCGGGAAATCCTTGCGGTTATAGATGGCAGCCAGATGCGCTTCAGCCATCGCCATTCCGACAGCCATGGCAATCCCCTGGCCAAGCGGGCCCGTGGTTGCTTCCACTCCGTCTGTATGCCCCGCTTCCGGATGGCCGGGGGTGTTTGAGCCCCACTGGCGGAAGGATTTCAAGTCGTCCATGGATACGTCATAACCGGACAAATGAAGCAGACTGTACAACAGCATGGAACCATGACCGGCAGAGAGGATAAACCGGTCCCGGTTAAACCAGCTCGAGTTTTTCGGGTTGTGCTTCATAAAGTCTGTCCACAGGGTATATGCCATCGGAGCAGCACCCATGGGCAGACCCGGATGGCCCGAATTGGCTTTTTCAATGGCATCAATGGATAAGGTACGAATGGTATTGATTGATAGTTGTTC
>JBAVDL010000013.1:0-8136 GCA_049587175.1 Thermoactinomyces sp. | reverse complement strand
GAAGTTTGTTGACAAAGTGCAAGAAAGCAATTTTTTGAAGCAGATGAACTTTGAAGCAGAAAAAAAGTGAAAGAATTCACTTTCGGAAAAAGCGGACGGAACTGTTTGAGCGGGAAAGTTTACGGCGTCATTACTGCCTGTTTGCAAGCATGACAGAAAGAAGTCTGTTTATTTTTTCAGACTGATCCGTCCGCCTGAAAAAGGACTGTTGTAAACATTTAAATATTTTCAAACCGGTATCAGCCGCTGATCCGCAGTTTCAGTTTTTTGGCTGCTTCAGCCGGGGATTTGCTTCCGGAAATTGCCGAAATAACTGCAACGCCGTCAGCTCCCGCTTCCAAAACAAGGTTTGCATTTTGCGGATTGATTCCCCCAATTCCTACAATGGGGAATTCGAATCCTGTAAATTTGCGAATTTCCGAGATCCTTTCCGGTCCAATAGCCTGTCCGGCATCCGGTTTGCTGAGCGTCGCAAACATCGGCCCCACACCAATATAGTCTGCACCATCCTGTCTGGCCGCCAATGCTTCAGCCGGAGTTTTGGCAGAAACGCCCAGAATTCGCTGGTTTCCGATTAATTTTCTAACCTCCCGGGCGGGAAGATCTTCTTGCCCGATATGGACACCATCGGCGTCCAGGATGAGAGCCAGATCAACACGGTCGTTTACAATAAAGGGAATGCTGTTTCTTTTGCAAATGGCTTGCAGGCGTTTTCCCAGCTCTACAGCCTGATGCATGTGAAGCCCGGAATTTTTCTCCCGAAACTGAAAACAGGTAATACCGCCGGCAATTGCTTCTTCCAGTACCCATTCCGGTTTTTGACCGGGGCAATCCTGGCTTCCCATAATAAAATAAACATTTAAAATATCCCTGATTTGATTCATTTGACATCCTCCAGTCGGCGATGTGCCCAATGATTGGTTGGTCCGTTTCCATGCCCCAAAGATATGGGGTGGGATATGGCGGCAGTTATAAAGGATTTGGCTTTGCTGGTAGCTTGATACAGTGAAAGACCTTGTGCCAGATAGGCTGTTATTGCTGCTGAAAAAGTACATCCGGTTCCATGGGTATGCTTGGTATCTTTTCTGGGGGCAGAAAATGAATGAAAGTTGCTTCCGTCATAAAACAGGTCGACGGCTTCTTTTTCTTTGGCATGACCTCCCTTGATAATTACAGCGCTTGCCCCCTCATCAACCAGTAACTGTGCGGCTTTTTTTCTTTCTTCCCAGTTGGTAATCTGCATCCCTGCCAGAATTTCCGCTTCATGCAAATTGGGTGTGATCACCGTGGCCAGCGGCAACAGCCATTTTTTGAAGGAAGTGCGGGCGTCGCCGGTCAGAAGCAGGTCACCGCTGGTGGAAGCCATAACCGGATCAACAACAAAGGGAGTCAAACGATGTTCTTTGATTTTTGCTGCTACGGTTTCGATGATTTCCGGTGAAGCAAGCATGCCGGTTTTAACTGCGTCGACTCCCAGGTCTGTTACCACGGAATCAATCTGTTTGGCAACGATTTCCGGATTCAGTTCCACGACATCCTGAACTCCCAGTGTATTTTGTGCGGTAATCGCCGTAATGGCACTCATTCCAAAAACATGCAACTCCTGAAACGTTTTCAGATCTGCCTGAATTCCAGCACCTCCACCGCTGTCAGAACCTGCGATGGTCAGTGCACGTGCTACCTGGTTCATAAGTTTCTCTCCTTAGGTCAGTTTCAAGTTTTGTCCATATTTTATAGGGTACCAGAAAACAGGGAAGGAGGGAAATGTGATAAAACTTCAAGGATGTTACTGCTTTGTTGTATTTGTCGATGGTAAGGTATGTACTTGGGCTGATTTTATTGTAAAATCTACTTGGAGGTGTCTAGAGATATGGCAAATAAACATAAAAAAGGAAAAAACAGATCATTAAGCACGATCACCATGATAACCGTGCTGGTTTTTTTTATTGGTTTCGGGGTAGTGGCTGTCTACCAATCGGTTACCAACAAACAAAACGAACAGGCAGAGTCAGCCAGGACCTATGATATTGATTATACTGGCCAACCGAGAATCGGATCTCCTGATGCTCCCGTTAAAATCATGGAATTTGCAGATTTCAAGTGTCCGGTATGTAAAGAATTTGAGGAAACTGTTTATCCTCAACTGAAACGGGATTACATAGACACCGGGAAAGTCCAGATGTATTTTACCAATTACCAATTTATTGCTGAAGATTCCGTTACTGCCGGGATGGCGGGGGAATCCGTCTACAAGCAAAATCCTGATGCATTCTGGAAATTTTATGAATCTGTCTTAAGGAACCAGAAGGATGAAGCAACGGTATGGGCTACACCGGAATTTTTGCTGCAATTGATCAAAAAGGATATTCCGGAAGTGGATGCGGAAAAAGTAAAGCAAGATTTGGAGAAGAAAACTTATCTGCAAGAAGTGATGGCAGATTACAAAAAGGCTGAGAGTCTGATGATCAGTTCTGTACCAACAATTATTATTAACGGGAAAAAAGTGGAAAATCCCCTTGATTACCAGGCAATAAAACAATTGATCGAACAGGAACTTAATAAATAGCAAGAAGGTGTCCATGATGAAGCCGTTACTACAAAAGTACAGCCTCTATTTTGCCTGGCTGATTTCCCTGGTTGCGGTATCGGGAAGTCTTTTTTTTAGTGAAGTACTGAAATACGTACCCTGTTCATTATGCTGGTGGCAGCGTATTTTCATGTTTCCGCTGGTTATCATACTGGGGATTGCGTCTTACCGCGATGATCGTCGAATTGTTCCATATGTTCTGCCTCTGACTGTCCTGGGAATGGGTGTGGCTTTCTATCAATACTTGTTACAAAAAATCCCGGCTCTGTCACAGATTGCCGCATGTGAAGTAGGCATTCCTTGTGATAAGGAATATATCAATTTATTGGGTTTTATCACCTTTCCTTTTTTATCGATGATTGCTTTTATGCTTCTTACCGTCTGTTTGTGGATTGCCCGGAAGAAATTTGAATAAATGGGTTCCGGAAACAGGGTATTTGTCCGTTTTTTTCTCCTCAAACGATCATAAACTGAAGTGAGGTGGTTTAAGGAAAGGAGACAGCCTATGAAGGGAAAAGTAGTGACCGGTTCAACCTTCGGATTGGGAAGATATGGACAGCGATGGATTGCAGTTGCAATCCTCGTCATTCTGGTTCTTATCTTCATTGGCTTTTTTGCATTTTACGGTTATGGCGGTTTCGGCGGAGGATTTGGATGGGACGGTTTTTTCTGGTGATATCAAAAATGGCTCTTTTTATGGAAAGCCTGCTCTTTTACCAAAGAACAGGCTTTTTTGTAATGGTACATCCTATTGTTTGGACAGTGATTTGTGCAATGTTTCAATCATTTCTTCCCGGTCGCTGGAGGAGCTGTTTTGCCAGATCACTTCAAACAGAACACCTAGCCCCGGAAGCAGTTTTTCTTCACCTTGTTGAATTGAATCAACAATCAGTTCTTGCAGTTCCTGTTCGTTCATGTTATGAATGTTGTTGATTACTGCTCCGCGAATGTCAAAATTCATATTCACAGGGTTACCCTCCTTTTTGGTTTTAGATTGTGCTTAAAACGGAACATTATCCAAAAAGAAGTCGGTATGTTGGCAAAGAATGGGGAATGATCTTTTTTTACCGCCGGTTTTTTATATGGCATAAAAGATATCTTATATATAAGACATTTTTTTGGCAAAGCTGGAGGAAACGGAAGCGGAGTTCAGTTCATGGATTCAATCCGCTGAAAGGTCAATTCCTCCGGGTATATGAGATTCTTCTGTCTGCTTATGCAGGGGGGAGCAGATACAAGTCTGGGGTGACAATGATTGGAAAGAAGCACCTTTGCTGTTATTGGTCTGGGGAGATTTGGAAAAAGCATGGCCATTACGTTGCATGAGATGGGATATGAGGTACTGGCCATTGATAAAGATGCTGCCCGCGTACAGGATATGGCTCAAATTGTAACACATGCTGTTGAAGCCGACACGACCGATGAGAATGTACTGAAAGCCTTGGGAATACGTAATTTTGATGTTGTGATCGTGGCTATCGGCAATGATATACAGGCAAGTATCATGACCACCCTGCTACTAAAAGAAGTGGGGTGTAAAAAGGTTGTCGTCAAGGCAATCAATGAATTGCACTGGAAAGTACTTGATAAAATCGGGGCTGATCGCGTTGTTTTCCCGGAACGGGATATGGGAGTAAGGGTTGTACACAGTTTGATTTCACCCAATATCCTGGATTATATCGAGTTGTCCAATGACTACAGCATTATTGAAATTATTGCCAATGACTTTTTTTCGGGAAAAACCCTGCAGGAACTGGACATCCGCAGGCGATTCGGTTGCAATGTGATGGCCATCAAAAAAGGGAGTTCATTTAATATAGCCCCTTCTGCCCATGATATCATTCACCAGGGAGACGTGCTGGTGGTCATCGGACACAATGAAAATTTGCGAAAGTTGCAGGCGAAAGCAAAATGAAACGGATTCATGCAATTACATCTCCAGATAACAAACAGTTGAAAAACTGGCAAAAATTGAAGACAAGGAAAGAAAGAAAAAAACAGGGAGCCTTTCTGATCGAAGGGGAGCATTTGCTGGAGGAAGCTGCCTGCGCAAACCTGCCATTTCTGGCAGCCATTTTTTCCAGCGAGATTGAGGAAAAGATCCCGCTGTGGTTGGGAAAACTTCCGGAACAGGTTCCCGTCTATGTAATAGAACCTTCATTGTTTCACAAACTGACAGAGACTGAAACCCCGCAGGGTATGGCAGCGGTAGTGAAGTGGCCGGTTTGGTCCCTGGATGAGATCTGGACAAAAAACGAACCACGCAGGACATTTCTGCTTCTGGATTCCATTCAGGATCCCGGCAATCTTGGGACCCTGATCCGCACAGCCAAAGCAGCGGGAATTGACGGGATCTTTCTGGGAAAGGGTTCGGTGGATCCGTTTAATGGAAAGGTCGTTCGCTCGGCAATGGGTGCGATTTTCAAGCTGCCTTTATGGCAGGCGGATCTGAAAGAGATTCTTCCGGACCTGAAAGCACGGGGAGTCACCATTGTCAATACATCTCCGCGGGCAACCCGGTATCATTTTGATTATACTTTTCCTGACCAGGTGGCTGTCCTGTTGGGAAATGAAGGCAGAGGGGTGCAGGCGGCACTTGGGGAATATGTAGATGTTGATCTGAAAATTCCCATGCCTGGTGAAATGGAATCCCTCAATGTTTCTGTTACAGGCTCGTTGCTTTTGTATGAACGAATTTGCCAGCATTATTGCTGGCGGGATGGTTGCGGGCAAGATGAAGGTTAGATTATAATAAAAAATAATTTTCACGTAATAACAGTCAGTTGCCTGTTTTTGAGAGCTATTCAACAATTTCATATGAAAAAATCGCGATGAAGGAGAGGAGTAGACAGAACGGCCTTTCAGGGAGGAGATGCCTTGACTGAAAGCATTTCCAGGATACCGGCTGTTGAAATTCACTCTGGAGCTGACCCTTGAAACCTAGTAGGGGGTACGGTCTGGCCGTTATTGCAATGAGGTGGAGAAAGAGCAATTTTTCTCAAGAAGGGTGGTACCGCGGATCTCTCGTCCCTTTGGGCGAGAGGTCTTTTTATTTTTCTGGCATAATCTTCAATTTTTTTATTCCTGAGAAATCATCCTATCGTACCTGAGGAAAGGAGAACAAAAAAATGCGTGAGCGTTTGGAAGCCTTGAAAGAAGAGGCTGCTCTGGTTATTGCCGGAGTGCAGGATCTGGATCAATTAAAGGAAACAAAAGTCAAATATCTTGGCAAAAAGGGAGAATTGACAGGAGTTTTGCGGGGAATGGGCAGTCTCCCTCCTGAAGAGCGCCCTGTTATTGGCAGTTTGGCCAATGAGATCCGCAGATATCTGGAAAAGTTAATCGCAGAAAAAGAAAAACAGCTGGAAGAAGCAGTCCTGTTGGAGCAATTGAAAAACGAGGTCATTGATGTAACTTTGCCCGGCATCAAACCGGAATCAGGGACTTTGCATCCGCTTCAACTTATTATTGAAGAGGTGGAAGATATCTTTGTGGGCATGGGTTTTGAAATTGCCGAAGGCCCTGAAGTGGAAACGGATCAATACAATTTTGAGATGCTCAATTTGCCAAAAGGCCATCCCGCTCGGGATATGCAGGATTCCTTTTACATTACCCCGGAAGTTTTGCTTCGTACGCATACTTCTTCGGTGCAAGTCCGAACCATGATTGAAAAGGAAGGAAATGTTCCGGTGCGTATTATTTGCCCGGGCAAGGTATACCGCCGGGATGATGACGATGCCACGCATTCGCACCAATTTACGCAAATTGAAGGGCTGGTTGTGGATCGGGGAGTATCCATGAGTGAATTAAACGGGGTTTTGCTGACATTGATCGAAAAAATGTTTGGCGAAGGCACAGAAATGCGTTTGCGCCCCAGTTATTTCCCTTTTACCGAACCCAGTGTGGAAGTGGATATTTTTCATCCGGAACAGGGATGGGTAGAGATTCTGGGTGCGGGCCTTGTACATCCGCGTGTGTTGGAAAAAGCGGGTTATAACCCGGAACGTTACTCGGGATTTGCGTTTGGAATCGGAGTAGAACGGATTGCCATGTTGAAGTACGACATTGATGATATTCGCCATTTTTACAATAACGATTTGCGCTTCCTGCGCCAATTCAAGACTGTCTGAGAGGTGTGACTGAAGAATGCTTGTATCATATGAATGGTTATCCCAATATGTTGATCTGGAAGGAATTACCCCGGAAGATATTGCTGAAGAACTGAATCGGACAGGTATTGAAGTGGAGGTAATATATACCCGTGATCCGGGAGTAAGCGGGGTGATTGTCGGAGAAGTCCTGTTTGTGGAACCTCATCCCAAGGCAGATCGTTTGAAGGTTTGTTCCGTAAACGTGGGGAAAGGGCAATTGTTGCAAATTATTTGCGGTGCCAAAAATGTAGCCAAGGGGCAGCGCGTTCCCGTTGCTTTGGTTGGGGCGAAATTGCCAGGCGGTGTGCACATCAAAAAGGCCAAACTGCGCGATGTCTATTCGCATGGAATGATTTGTTCAGCCAAGGAACTGGGCTTTCCGGACAAGGTTCTGATGAAAGAACAGACAGAAGGAATTCTGGTGTTGGAACCGGATGCCCCTATAGGAATGGATATCAAGGAATATCTGGGGATGAACGACCAGGTGATTGAGCTTCAATTAACTCCGAACCGTTCCGATTGCCTGGGAATGTGGGGCGTTGCCCGCGAAGTGGCAGCCATTTTTGACCGGGAACTGCAATTGCCTGTGATCCATGACCAGATCATCCCGGAAGCCGAATCGGAAGATGTGCGGATTGTTGTTGCATCTGATGAGGATTGTCCTTTTTACAGCGCACAGGTAGTTAAAAACCTGCATGTAGGTCCATCTCCGCAGTGGATGCAAAATCGGCTGATTTCGGCAGGCATTCGTCCGATCAACAATATTGTGGATATTACAAACTATGTGATGTTGGAAACCGGGCAGCCTTTGCACGCCTTTGACTACTCCAGGATCAAGGACGGGAAAATCGTGGTCCGCCGCGCTAAAGAAAAGGAAAAAATCGTAACGCTGGATGATGTAGAACGGGTTTGCGATCCGGATATGCTTCTGATTACGGATGGAGAAAAACCGCTCGCGGTCGCCGGGGTGATGGGAGGCGCCAACTCTGAGGTTACGCCGGAAACTACCACTATCCTGCTGGAGTCTGCTTTCTTCGATCCCATGTTGGTGCGGCAAACTTCCCGGAAATTGGGACTGCGGTCGGAAGCCAATATTCGTTTTGAAAAGGGAGTTGACCCGGAACAGATTATTCCGGCCCTTAACCGTGCGGTACAATTGCTGTGCCAGTTATGCGGGGGAATAGTTGCTTCAAACGCCCAGATTCAAAAAGTAGGTGATGTGGAAGATGTCGTGATCGATTTGCGCCATGAACGCCTGGTAAATCTGCTTGGGGTGCAAATCAGCCAGGAAGAAGTGCTGGATATTTTCCGCCGGTTGGGATTTCCTGTAACCCTGGAAGATGATGTTTATGAGGTGCGTGTACCTTCGCGGCGGCCGGATATTATGCTGGAAGTAGA
>JBAVDL010000012.1:0-6684 GCA_049587175.1 Thermoactinomyces sp. | reverse complement strand
GATTACACCTAAAATAGTAAAATTGTTAAATGATATGACAGATACGCTATATGCAAAAGAAGGGAGAGCAGCACTTGCTGCTCCGCAAATAGGAATTCTTCGAAGAGTGATTGTGATTGATGGAGAGGATGGGTTGATTGAACTGATTAATCCTGAAATTGTACAAATGTGTGGAGAACAGATTGGCCCGGAAGCCTGTTTGTCTTTTCCCGGATACACAGGGATTGTAAAACGGGCAAAATATGTGAAATTAAAAACTCTGAACCGCAAAGGGGAAACCCGGTTGCTCGAAGCAGAAAATTATCTTGCGCGTTGTATTCAACACGAGATTGATCACCTGAACGGCGTGCTGTTTATTGACCGCATCCAGGGAAATGCTCTTTATCATGATCAATCCAGACAGCCTGTCAATCTTCTGGATGTACTGCGTTTATCCAGGCAAAGCTGAGTCAGAGAGGTTTTCCTGAAAGGAAACGGTTAAAATACTCCGGTGTTTAACGGTATACTTGATAACAGGATATTGTCGACCTCCGGTAGAGCAGTAAACCTGGGGTTTTTGGGTCCATTTACAGAACGGCTTTTTAATGGCACTTTTTGGGGGAGTATCGTATCTGAGAGGAATTGAAACTTGAACTGTGCCGGAAAATTAGTGAACGCAATGTTTGTTTGTTTCGTACCTGTAAGGATTAGACAGAAATTTCACGTAATTGTAGTCTGTGAATGTTAAGTGCCCTGGGTCTGTTACCTGGGGCCTGTTTCTTGCCAAATAGAGAGAAATGGAATCGGCTTTTTGGAAAATTGTAATATCATTCAGAAAAAGTTTATTGATTCGTTAGATTTTATTCACTATACTGAATTTGTGAATAAAATCACCTTGGAGATACAGAAAGGATTTGCAATGCGCTTAACGATTCATATTCAGCCTCGTTCGCCATTGGTTTTGCCGCTCAATTATCAGGAAGTGCTGCAAAGTTTTATTTACGACCATATTCCTGACAAGTTGTTTACCTACTTTCTTCATGAATCCGGGTATGTGTACAGAAGACAAAAGTTTAAACTGTTTACATTCAGCCGGTTGCTGGGGAGGGGGAAAGTGAGCCTCAGACAGAAAAAAATCCGTTTTGAACGACAGCTGAGTTGGCAAATCAGTTCCTGTTTGCCGGGATTTATAAAGGAATTGGGTCAAAGCCTGCTGATCAAAGATTATTACTATCTAAACGGGCAGCGCTTCAAAATTGGCGGACTTCACTATGAAACGGTTACGATAAACCAATCGGCGTGTGTCGTCCAGATGTTATCACCCATTACCGTACATAACACGTTTGTATCCGATACCGGCCATAAATCCACGCAATATTTCTCACCCTACGATCCAGCATTTGTCCACCTGATCAATCAAAACCTCGCCCAAAAATATTTTGCCTGTTACGGAAAACCCCTTCGCAGAAAAATCCAAATCACACCACTTCACGTAAGTTGCCGGGACAGAGTGATTACCCGCTTTAAAGGCTTAATGATCGAAGCGTGGAATGGTTTGTATTTACTTGAAGGAGATCCGAAAACGCTCACATTTGCCTGTGCCGCGGGCCTGGGCGGGAGAAATTCCAGCGGGTTCGGCTTGCCGAAAAAGGTAACAGTTTCTGCCGGAACAAAGCAAAAACCGCGAATATTTGTACCCGATCCAAACGTGCATAATGGAAGACAAGGTTTCAGATATCAGGCTCGGCCACCTCATGCTGAAAAGTGGAATGAAGAGAGAAGTCACTCCAGAAGGAATCAATTGTTTTATAATTCAGACAAATATTAAAACCGGAGAGCCAGCTTGGAAAAGGTGGGAACAAACATATTTTATAGCCGGGTGTTGGAAACAAATTGTCGTCGACCTCCAGTAGAGGAGTAAACCCCGGGGATCGACGACACGGAATATTCTGATAGTTATTTTGGAAGTTGGCATAGTTACTGGATTTTTTGTTTAGGAAGCAAAAAACAGCCAAGTAAAGAGGAATTTTGGGCAAATTGTCGAATGGCTTAATAGCGGCACTTTTTGGGGTTTGGATCGTACCTATGAGGAATTGAAACTTGTCCTGGTTTTCCGGATACGGTTTTTCCGTATCCGTTTGGATCGTACCTATGAGGAATTGAAACATGCCGTCGGCAATCTCTTGAGCTTTTTTGAGCGCGTTTGGATCGTACCTATGAGGAATTGAAACCTCTTGTTTTTGGTGATATACGTTGCGCCGGTCGTTGTGTTTGGATCGTACCTATGAGGAATTGAAACGATTTCCCGGTAATTTTCAAGGTAAACCTTTGTTCCTGGGTTTGGATCGTACCTATGAGGAATTGAAACCTTTCAAAATCTGCAAATGCAGGCTTTTCAAAATCAGTTTGGATCGTACCTATGAGGAATTGAAACACACTTCCAGTTCCGACATGCCAAAATCGGCGCGGTGTTTGGATCGTACCTATGAGGAATTGAAACGATATAAACATTCACAATCTCGCAATTTTCAATAACGCGTTTGGATCGTACCTATGAGGAATTGAAACCCGGAAGCAAGGGCGAATCCCCTAAAAGTTTTCCGTCTTCCCAAGTAAGGGTGACTGGGACGCCAAGCCAGCCGGTGATTGAAAATTTCATAACTGGCTCACCGTTTAGATCGTACCTATGAGGAATTGAAACACGCAATTGTAGAGGAACCGGGACGGGAACTGTTCTATAGTTTAGATCGTACCTATAAGGAATTGAAAACACCGTTACCCACGCGTTGCTCTTGCATCCCAGGAGAGTTTAGATCGTGCTTATTAATAAAAAGAGAGCCGTCCTTTTGAATTTCCGCATAAAATACTTCTTCTATAGACTGAATTCCATTTTTTCTTAACTCCTCACGAACCCACGCTTCATTCAAATTCAGTTCCTTTAAATTCTTCTTTACGATTTTCCCGTCTGAAATGATTTCCGAAGGAAAATAAATAAAAGGCGGGACAGGAACATTCAGGTCTTGCTTTGTAACGGTTTGTTGGGGCTCTTTTTTGAGCACCCTCAATTTTCCATTTGGTTCCAGGATGGCATAATGCACATCCTGAACACTGAATACTTGCTGCTCCCTGAGCATCATGCTTAAATCGTCAATATTCAGGCGGACGGCTTTAAGAGTTTCTTTCGAAATTTTGTCTTTTTTATGACAATTGTCGGTTGACCATCCGGCAGAATCCGGGCTTTGTTTGATTTAAGCCCAATATACCCCACAAATATGGTGAGAATCACCCACCAGATCAAACTGACAAGTCCGTTGAAAAACGGCGTTTTGCTCTCCCCCGCAATATCTGCGGCAATCGAACCGATGGTGATTCCTGCAATATAGTTAAAGAAAGTCAGGTGACTCAGTTGCTTTTTTTCCAGGATTCTTGCCAAAACCAGCAATACAAGAAAAGTGATGAATGTCCTTAGCGTCATTTCCCAAAAATCAATTACCAAAAACTCATCCACGGCCGTTCCTCCTGTTTGCTTTTGCTTTCCCGGATACAAACTTTCCGGCATTGTTCATGAAAAGATCGGCAGGACTTGGTTTATTAAACAAAAATCCTCCTTTTTTATGCAAAAAGGAGGATGCACCCGTGTATGTAAAACCTCAAAAAAATCTGCCCGCAAATCTGAAAATATCCCCAAATAACAAGAAGAAGTTGTTACAGCGGAACTGAAACCGACGAACATTAATCTTTCAAATTCCCGTATCCAAACAACGTTGGCAAATTTAAAATAAATTTTATTAAATAATCAGAATATCAGGAGAAAATATCAACCGTTTTGCCGCTGATCACATACACCCCTTTGTCCAATTCGATGACTGTGCTGTTTAAAAAGTCAATATTGATTTTCTCTCCGTTTTTGGCGCGCAGAGAGACAGTGACGGGTTTGATGGGTTGGATCTTCACGCTTAACACCACTTTTCCTCTTTTGTGTTCCGCGTCATAATACTGTTTTGTTTCCAAAGCGACGTTGTATCTTGGATTGGATTTTAATTCATCCAAAAAAATATTCAACTGATCAGAATCTCCCGATGCATATATTTTGAACATACACATCTTACCTCCCATCAATTTTTGAAAAAACAATGCCTGGAGTAAATAATTGGTTGTGTGTATATTTTAACCTTTTTAAAATAATTTTAAAAGTATTTTTAATTTTTATTTTTGTCTTGCTTTTTCCGGGATTTTGCGTTATTTATTAATCAATAATTGAGTATTTTACATATATCCAATATTGTTTTTGGACACAGATAGGAGGTTTATATGGGAAAAGGAATCCATCAGCTTGACCTGGTAGTAATTGGTGAGGTATTAAAGAAGAAGAGAAGAGAGCAGCATAAAATTCTGGAAGATTTGGCGGATGAAAAGGTGTCAACGTCCACACTGAGTAATATTGAAAGAGGCCTTCCCATTGTCAATGCCGACAAGATTTATTATTATGCCCATAAGCTGGGAGTTGATCTGGATGAATATGCAAAAGTGCTGAAGCAGACTTCCCAAAAGAACGAGCGATTTGACCTGATCCTGACCTCCATCCAGAATTCGATTGATCTGGGTGATATGGAAGAAGGGCTGGAAAGGCTGCAATCACTGTCGATTCCTGAATCATCGGTCTATCATGTCCACAAGCTGTATCTGCTGGGCCGATATTATTTGATTAAAAAAAGACTGCAGAAGTCACAAGCATATTTCTCCGATACCCTCCGCCTGGTTGACCGTTATCCCAGTCTGGCCAAAACCAATCTGAAAGCCGTCTGTTATTATGACTTGAGCCGGGTTTTTTATTACAAAAATCAATTTCAAAATGCCCTCAGTTATACTGAACAGGGAATCAATTCGTTTGTTCCGGGCGGCGGCAAAAAGCATATCATCCATTCCCTGAGGCTCGGCAAAGCTATTTATCTGGAAAAGCTGGATCGGTTGGATGAGTCTTTGCAAACGCTGGATGAGATGTGGGCAGATTATGATGCCATCAAAAGCATTTATGTTTTGCTTAATATTTATGACATAAAATCAAATATTCTAAAAAAGCAAAAAAGATTTAAGGAAGCGATTGGAATCGCTCTGGAGGGAATTGAATGGGCCAGAGTCAATCTGGTGTATGAACGGTCGTTTGAACTGTGGACAACGCTGGGCAGCATTTATTTGCAGCTGAATGAACTGGAAGAAGCG
The DNA here is from genome assembly GCA_049587175.1 of Thermoactinomyces sp. Taxonomy (GTDB): domain Bacteria; phylum Bacillota; class Bacilli; order Thermoactinomycetales; family Thermoactinomycetaceae; genus Thermoactinomyces. The sequence goes on along the minus strand of JBAVDL010000012.1, from coordinate 1,485 downwards.
GAGAACTGCGTAAAAACGGCCCTCAGTTTAAAGAAGAAAATCGGCAATGAGTATCTGTTTGTCAATAGCTATACGCAACTGGGATTGTTGAATATCAAAAAAGAAAAATGGGAAGAAGCTTATGCCGCCCTGCAGGAAGCGGTCCGACTGGGCGAAAAGACCAATGATGCGCAAAAATATACGAATGCGCTGATTGTGCTCGGTGACTGGTACCAACTGAGACAGAAGTATCCGGAAGCGGTACGCACCTACCAGAAAGCCAATGAACTGGCCATCAAACATGGGTTTACCAAACAGCGTAAAATGGCATTGCTGGAATTGAGCAAATGCTGGAAACAGCTGGATGAAGCTGAGTTTGTAAGCAGTCTTGAAAGCCTGTTCGAGGTCGAGTTACAATTGCTCCAAGATCGGATATTATAGGAGGTTTAGGTAATGGTTAAATATTTTATTAGCGACCCTCCACAAGAATAATGGATGAACAAAAACAATGGAAATCAGGTATAAATTACAGTGGTGGAAACCGGATCTGTTTGAATACTGCAATTGGTGTGAAATCAAACATTGCAGGAGGAATTGGCAGTGACCAAACTCTTCGTTAGCGATTCTCCACAAGAGTGATGAAAACAGAAAAGCGAAGTATTGCCCAGTCTGGTTAGCGTAAACGGAAGCTTCCAAGCGTTCCTGAGTCAATTTTGGCAATATAACTTTGTGAAAGGGACGCGAATACATAAACCGGAACGAAATGCAGCGGGGAAAGCTGGGTTCCATGAGCCTGCCGGCAAAGCAAATGATTGGCAGGCTCTTTTTACCATAAGGATTGATCCTGGAACCGCAAATTGTCGTCGACCAGGAGTAGAGGAGTAAACCCCGGGGATCGACGACACGGAATATTCTGATAGTTATTTTGGAAGTTGGCATAGTTATTGGATTCTTTGTTTTTGAGGCAAAAAACAGGCAAGTAAAGAGGAATTTTGGATAATTTATAGAATGGCTTAATAGCGGCACTTTTTGGGGTTTGGATCGTACCTATGAGGAATTGAAACATCCAGAGGGAGAGGGGAATAATGTCAGACCAAGTAAGGTTTGGATCGTACCTATGAGGAATTGAAACCTCTGTTCTCTTCAGCCAATCTCTTTTGACCTGGAAAAGTTTGGATCGTACCTATGAGGAATTGAAACTGCTGGAAAATTTGGCACGCACCCGTCACATTCGAAGTTTGGATCGTACCTATGAGGAATTGAAACGCCTGCTCTTCTGGCTCTTCCTCCTCTATTTCTAACGTTTGGATCGTACCTATGAGGAATTGAAACAGCTCGACGCGTTTTCGGCAGCGATCGAAATGCGCACCAGGTTTGGATCGTACCTATGAGGAATTGAAACTTTCAAATTCGGTTTACCTCAGCTCTCTCCTGATCGGTTTGGATCGTACCTATGAGGAATTGAAACCGAGCAATCGGAAAGCAAACAAAAAAGGAGCGATGGTT
>JBAVDL010000011.1:0-2229 GCA_049587175.1 Thermoactinomyces sp. | reverse complement strand
ATATACCCCACCGCCCCTCCCAAAAAGGGGGGATGACCGGGATAGTCGGGAGTGTGGTACCGTTTCAGCAAATCCTGCACCACATCGAAGGGATCGGCCGCCAGGCGCCTGGTCCCCTCCCTCCCGGACAGGGTCACCTGACCCTCCCGGCAGGTGACGATCAAGAACGGATCGGCCCCGATGAAGGAGTATCGGGCCCACTTCTCTCCTCCTTCCACGCTCTCCAGCAGAAACGAATAGGGCCGGTCGCGCAACCGGTCGTACAAAGACACCGGCGTTTCCGTGTCGGCATAAATCGTCTTGCACAGGGGAATGGACGAATAGGTCTTGGCAAGCCGCTTCACTTCGGCAAACGGGGGGTAAATCACCTTCTCCCTCCTTCCGGGAGGGCAGAACGGAAAGGGGAAAACCAAGGGGAAAAAAGGGGGAAAGAAGAAAATAAAAAGATCAAAGCATGGAAAGCTTTGATCGGAGATACCCGTCCTTTGGCTCCGCTCCGCTCTGCTCTCCTCTGCTCTCTTTGCTCAGCTGGGCTCTGCTCAAAAATTCATTGGATTATCATCACTTTAATCGAGTTTGCCGTTTCTGTCAATCCTTTTTGAGACCTCACCCTGACTTCAACCGGCGGAGCACCCGCCGGATTGCCTCCTCCGGAATGCCCCGCACCAACCGCACCGCGCCGATGCGTTCCGGAAGCACAAAGGCGTATACGCCGCCCCTCGCCTTCTTGTCCCGGCGCATCAGTTCCAACAGCTTCTCTTCAGGCCACTCGCCCGCGAGATGGACCGGCAGGTGAAAGGCCTGGAGCAACCGTTTCGTCGGTTCCACCACGTCCCGCGCCGTCCCCAGCGCTTCCGCCAGCATCGCCGCTCCCACCATGCCGATGGCGACCCCTTCACCGTGGGTCAGTCCCGCATATCCCGAAGCCGCCTCCAACGCGTGCCCGATCGTGTGACCGTAATTGAGAATCGCCCGGAGGCCCGCTTCCCGCTCATCCTGCGACACCACCTCCGCCTTGATCCGGCAACCGTTCCAGATCGCCTCCTCCACCAGGGAAGGCTCCAGGCGCAGAAGGCGTTCGCTGTTTCGGAGCAGCCAGTCCGCGAAGGAAGCATCGGCGATCAGGGCGTGCTTGACCACCTCCGCATAGCCGGAGACCACCTCCCGCCTGGGCAGGGTGCGGAGGGTGCTGACGTCGAACACCACCATGAGCGGCTGGTGAAACGCGCCGATGACATTTTTCCCGAGGGGGTGATTCACTCCCACCTTTCCGCCGACACTGCTGTCGTGGGCCAGAAGGGTCGTGGGCAACTGGACAAAGGGAATCCCGAGCATGTAAGAAGCCGCCAAAAAACCGGCCAAATCCCCGACAACACCGCCTCCGAGGGCCAGCACCACCCCCTGGCGATCCAGTCCGAACCGGAGTCCTTCCTCCACCAGCCGGGAAAGCTGTTCCAGGGATTTGGAGGATTCCCCGGCGGGCACCGACGCCTCTCCCACCCGGTAACCCGCCGCCCGCAAGGGGCCGGCCACCTTCTCCCCGTACAGCGGACCCACATGGGTGTCCGTCACCAGCATCAAGGGGCGATCCGGACCGATCCCCCGACTCCGGAGCCATTCGGGCAGCCGGGCGTACAGATCCCGTCCGATCAGGATCGGGTAGGTTTGCTCGCCTGTGGAAACCTTCAGCGTCCGCATGGTCAAAACCTCGCAATCCGTTTCCGGTATTGCTCAACCTGTTCGATCAGCTCCGGCATCGTGTCGGCGGGAAACTTCTCCGTCAGCGCCTGCGCCACTTCCCAGGCCACCACATTTTCGGCCACCACGCAGGCGGCGGGAACCGCGCAGCTGTCGGAGCGCTCGATGCTCGCCGCAAAGGGCTTCGTCGTCTCGATATCCACGCTGCGGAGGGGTTTGTACAGGGTGGGAATCGGCTTCATCACCCCCCGCACCACAATCCGCTCGCCGGTGGTCATCCCGCCCTCAAAGCCGCCGGCCCGGTTGGTCGCCCGGTAAAAGCCCCTGTCTTCGGCCCAAAGGATCTCGTCATGCACCTCCGATCCCTTTCTCCGGGCCGCCTCGAAACCGATCCCGATCTCCACTCCCTTGAACGCCTGGATGCTCACCACCGCCCGGGCGATGCGGGCATCCAGCTTCCGGTCCCAATGCACGTGGCTGCCGAGTCCCGCCGGCGCCCCCTCCACGATCACTTCCACGATCCCGCCCAGG
>JBAVDL010000010.1:0-1715 GCA_049587175.1 Thermoactinomyces sp. | reverse complement strand
GTCCCTGGTCGGAATCTTCCTGCTCCTTTCTTTCCCTTCCGAAACGGTTTCCGGAAGGGAGGCCGAAGCCAATAAAGAAAAACCGGCCCGCCATCCGCTCGGGTGGGGAAGGGCCTTTCCCGTACTGTTCAGCGTTTTTTGGGTGGCCCTGGTCTTTCAGGGGATTCTCCCCTCCACGCTGAGCGCCTTCATTCTCCGCTTCGGCGAAACGGTGACGCTTATGGGCTTCACCCTGGCCGCCACCGCCTGGTCCGGAATCCTTCAGGGCGCGCGATGGGGGTGGGAACCGTTCCTGGCGGGGCGGATCGGTCGCTGGTCGGACGGCACGTCGGGCAGGATTCCCTTGTTTGTGGCCTCGCTCATCCTTTCCGCCGCGGGGTTGTCGGCGATGTTGATCGTCTCCTCGTTTCCGCGGTGGACGGCGGCAACCCTTTTGGTTCTGCTGACGGGAACGTCCCTCACCACCCTCTCCGACGCCCTCGCCGCGGATGAAGCGGTCCGCACTCGCAACGATTCCCTGTTGCCCCTGACCGCTTTGGCCCAGGATCTGGGAGCGGCGGCCGGACCGGTCCTGGCCTATTTGCTGATGGAATCCGGGGCGGATCTCTGGCGGGTCTACGCGACAGCGGCCGCGGGCTTCGCCGGTTTGGCCTGGTTCTGGCACCGGAGTCCATCCTGCGGGAGGGCGGAGAAAAAGGAGAGGGCCGGCGGAGCGGATTCCGCATGCTCCGCCGGTGTCGTCCGCGTCAACAAAATCACTCGGCGCGAGGAGAGAAAAAAGTGAAAGGAATCCGGACAATCGAAAGCTGCACCCGCAAGGGGACGGGCGATTGGAACGAAGACGGGCTGATCCTCCATCCACCCGCCCATCGATACGGAGTGGTGGACGGGGCGACCGGATTCGATCCCGTGCGCGATCCCCTCGGACGGACTCCCGGCCGGATCGCCATGGAAACGGTGGTGAGCACATTTCTTGGGGAGAAGGATTCCGCTTCCCTCCGCTTTCTCACCCTGGAAGCCAACCGGAGGCTCCGGACCCTCATGCAGTCGTACGGGGTGGATGTCTCCGATCCGTCCCGCCGCTGGAGCGCGGCCCACGCCGTGGTTCAAATCCGGGAGGACCATTTGGAATGGGTGCAAAGCGGCGACTGCAAGATCTATGCCGCAAGCCGCGACGGCGAGGTCCTGTCCCTTGCCGAGGACCGGGTCAAACCCCTGGACGATCAGGTCCTTTCCCGGTGGGTGGAAGAATTCGAAGGGAGCCGACCGGATGGAGTCCTCCCGGAACCGATCCGGGAAGATCTGCGGAAAAACCGCGCACGGGCAAACCGTCCGGGGGGCTATCCCGTGATCAACGGGGATCCCGCCCTGGAGAAGCATTTGCAGTCAGGAACCCTGTCCCTCAAAGGCATCTCCTTCCTCCTGCTCGTCACGGACGGCATGGTTCCCCGGCACAGGGATGAAGCGGAGTGGGTCCGAAGGATCGGACAAGAGGGGCTGGCGACGATGATGGATGAACTCTTACGGGAAGAACGTCGGGACCCAACCTGCGCACGGATGCCCCGATTCAAGGTCTCCGACGACAAAGCGGGGATTCTGATCCGATTTGAATGAAAAGGGCGGGCGCCGTCATACCGGGGGCGGAAAGGGACCTTCCTTTCTCCCCCGGATTTTTTGTTCTCTCTTTGGCCCGGTTGGGCGACGGCCTAAGAAAT
>JBAVDL010000009.1:0-1820 GCA_049587175.1 Thermoactinomyces sp. | reverse complement strand
TCTTTTGCCGAGGAATAATGCTCGGAATGGTCGAGACCATGAGGATTGGCAAAATGTGTATGTTCCAGTCCCAAATAAGCTGCTTTTTCATTCATCAGATAAACAAACCCTTCGACAGATCCGCCGATGTGCTCTGCAATGGCTGTTGCTGCATCATTTCCGGAACGAAGCATCAAGCCATATAATAAAGTGCCGAGAGGAACCTTTTCTCCCGCTTTCAAATAAATAGAAGACCCTTCCACCCCTTCCGCATTGGGACTTATTGTTACCCGTTCATTCAAATCTCCGTTTTCGATTGCCACAATGGCCGTCATGATCTTGGTCAGACTGGCAATCAACATGGGATTGTCCGCGTTCTTTTCGTACAGGATCCGTCCGGAAGAAGCATCAAATAATATCGCCGCTTTGGCTCCGGGTGCCAGATCTTCTTCAACCCTGGACATTGCCCCCGCCGGAAAAGCCAACATGAGCAGCACCATCAGGCAAACCGTGCAGCGCAAATTGCAAACAACCACGTTTTCACCCCATTCCCGCCTCGGGTTTGTACAAATATATGCGAATGGGACGAGATTATGTAAAAAAACGACACTGCTTCAAGCTGTGCCGTTCAGATCCTCCTATGTTCATATCCCTAATGGCAACCATTATTTTTGCTCTTGTCGTTTTTGCTGACCATGTTTTTCAATTGTTCCACAAACTCAGGAACCGCATCAATCAGACGGTCAAACAGGTGTGTTTGCCCATCCATATTCAAAAGGCGGATTCCTTTGTCATTGACAACCAGGAAAGCAACGGGAGTTACCGATACGCCGCCACCGCTTCCACCGCCAAAAGGCAGATTGCCATCCCCCTTTTTCTGGTCCCTGCCGGCTTCTTCCCTGTTTCCTTTACCATGGCTCTCGGATTCCTGTCTGTGTCTGTCTTCATTTTCTCCCTTGAATTCACTGCCCCCGGCAGCAAAACCGAACCCGACCTTTGAAACCGGGATGATGATCTGTCCGTCAGAAGTTTCCACCGGATCGCCAATAATTGTATTTACATCAATCATATCCCTGATATTTTCCATGGCTGTTTTCATCAAGTTTTGAATAGGGTGTTCAGACATTTATCGTACCCTCCCTTTTCGCGTATGATCTGACAAACGTTTCATGGCAAGGATAGCATGCCCGATTCGAAACCGAATTATGCTATGGAAGTATGTTTCCAGGATTGCCTGATTAAATTCCGGGGCAATTTCCACCTGAGGCGTGAAATTCCACCGGATCCGGTTCTTTAACATCCCAACCAGAGTCCATTTGATTACCCAGGCCAGTCCTGCCAGGATCCCTGCTTCTGCCGCATCTCCCGTGCCCAATCGGGTATGCCAGACAAATTTTTCACAAGTGATTTTCCCAAGAAACCAGTGCATGATTTGCTGGAATTCATCAATCCGGTGAAGTATTTTCATGTAATTACGCCGAATTACCTTGAGTTTTCTTCGATTGACCTGAACTCTTTCTTTTTTTTGTCCGGTTGGGGTTTTTGCCGCTTTGCCCGTCATTTTGCCCTTGACTTGAATGCCCTCGTCCAATCCTTTCCATTTCAACTCGGACAGATTCACCTTAAAACGCAATAATCCGCCGAAAATCATAATTTTTACTTCACCGCGGTCATTTTGCCGTTCCCGTTTGTACAACACTTCCACCCGAACGGTTGCGTACCAGATCAGCAGCAAAAGAAGAAATAAAAACCCCAAAACAATCAGAAAAAAATTCAACCCCACCACCTGCCATCTCAATGAGTAGTTTTAGCAAGACGATGGGGTCCTATTCAGATCAAAG
>JBAVDL010000008.1:0-2028 GCA_049587175.1 Thermoactinomyces sp. | reverse complement strand
TCCGTAGTTCCAAGCGTTCAAGAGATCAGGGTGGACCAGGAGCAGCCCCAGCACGATACCCAGAATCTCCGATCCCCCGAACCGCTTGGCCGCGGACCAACCGACGATGGCGGGGAGGAAGACGAAGGCGGTGTTGGCCATCGTGTTAATGAGATCCCAAAGGCCTTCCAGGTGGGGATAGGCCTCCAGCAAGCTTTTTCCCTCGATGAACAGGCCTTCGGCTCCGATGAGGTTGTTGATCCCCATCAATAAACCGGCGGTGATGATGGCTGGCAAGATGGGCATGAAGACATCGGAAAAGGTTTTGATCAAACGCTGGAAGGGGTTCAGTTTTTGGGACCCGACACTTTTGACTTCCGAGACGTTGGAGGCATCAACGCCGGCCAGGTCCACAAACTCCTTGTAAACCTTTTCCACTTCGTTGGGGCCGATCACGATTTGAAAAACCCCTGCATTGGTAAAATGGCCCTTCACCAGCTCGATGTTTTCAAGCTTATCCGAATCAACCTTGCCCTCATCCTTCAAGACCAGGCGAAGCCTTGTTACGCAATGGGCGGCTTTTTCGAGGTTTTCTTTTCCACCGATGCTTTGTAAAATTTCCTCGGCAATTCGTCGATAATTCCTGGACAATGAACAAACCTCCTTTTTGTAGGATGGACACAACGGTGACAGCGCGTTCGATGGATAAGGACAAACACATGAATTATGGCTCAAAAACCGTGATTGGTCAACTGTGCAGCGGTGTCCCCATAGTCCATTATATCGGATATAACAAAACACTATGTGATATATTTCACTAGAATAAAGTGGTAGTGACTTTGGCAGTTGACAAAAAGGATAGCTATTTTAACGGATTATAAGCCGGTTGGCGCGGGGGGAGCGGTGATGGGAGCCGATCTATTTGTGAAATGGTTCACCAATTGTTCAACCCTTTCCCCCCGGTCGGGACGTATAATGAAAATGAAGAAAGCGAAAGCTCTGACTGAAAGGGGTTGGGATAGGGGGGTGGATGACCTTGAGTCGCCGTTATTGGGCGGGTTATGCCGCTGTGTTCTCGCTGATCTGGATTGCCTTTGGAGTGCATGCCGTGATCGAGGGAGGACCGCTTTCCCAGAGAGTGTTGGCGTTTAGTCTCGGATTTGTCCTCGTTCTGATCGCTGCAACCTGGTTGAGCAGTCGCCTGCTCAGCCACATTCGTCGATTCGAATCCGAGAGAAGTGCCATCTTGAATCGGCGGAAGTGACGATATCCAATCCCAGTGTTGAGGAGGGATCTACATGGCCGAACCGATTCGATTGATCATTTTGTGCAGTTGGGGAGCAACTTCCAGTCAGCTGGCCAAAAAGGTGAAGGAGGCGGCGGACAAGCGGGGGGTTGAATTGGTAGCCGATGCGGGGGGAACGGGCGAATTTAAAAAGAAGGCCGATCAGTATAATGTCGCCCTGCTGGAACCCCAGGTCCGTCACTTGAAGAAAGAAATGTCCAAGGTTGCCGAGGAACACGGTATTCCGCTGGAAATCGTCGATCAGCGCGCCTTCGCCTTGATGGACGGGGACAAGGTTTTGGATCAAGTGTTGGCGATGACGAAAAGGGGACGGTAAACATGAACATGGTAAATTGGCTGGAAAACCGTCTCATGGAACCCCTCGGACGATTGGCCCAAAACATTTATCTCCAATCGATTCGGGATGCCTTTGTCATCTTTGCGCTGCCGGTCATTCTGACGGGCGCGATTTTTCTCATTATCGCCAACCCGCCCACGTCGATTGAGTGGGCGCCGATTCAGGCGTGGGCGAAGGCGATTGAACCGATCCAGGCGCAGATTCTGTTTCCTTTTCAGCTCACCTTCGGCATCATGGCCGTCACGGTCGCCTTCGGCATCGGGTACAGCCTCGGCGAGCGCCGGGACGTGGATTCGGTGATGGCGGGAATCCTTTCCATGCTGGCGTTTTTGATGACCGCCTTTCCGGTAGAAGACATCACCAAGATTCCCTTTGGGAGAATATTGGATTATCTCGGTGGTCAGGG
>JBAVDL010000007.1:0-34444 GCA_049587175.1 Thermoactinomyces sp. | reverse complement strand
GTTTTTTTAAGGGCAAATGCATTTCTTCCTCTCCATGCCGAAAAAGATGCATTGTGCCAAATTGCCGTACATCACGGTAACGAAGTTCTGTTCCGTCAGTAAAATGGAAAATGACATGTGTATGCTTTTCATACGGTTCTCCCTGATGGGCAAGACGATATTTTCCTTCCATCCTGAGATGGGAGACGAGCACCAGCGGAGGGCAAATGATCTTTAAAAACTTCCCCCGCCGGCCAACATCGGTTATGGTGGTACCGATCAACTGGTTCCGAAATTCCGCGGGATCATCCGGAAGCCTTACAATGCGGGGCAGATGGACAGTAACATCCCGGATCGTTTTGCCGATAACCAGTTTTTGCAATGTTTTCTTTACGGTTTCTACCTCAGGTAACTCTGGCAATGACTTCTCCTCCTATTTTGCTTCGTACCAGTTGCTGCCAACATTGAGATCCACTTTTAACGGAACGGACAGTTCCACGGCATTTTCCATCGTATCCCGCACAAGTTCCCTCATTTCCGGCAGTTCTTCTTCCGGCACTTCAAAGATCAACTCATCGTGCACCTGCAGAAGCATCCGGCTTTTCAGCCCTTTTTCGGTTATAGACCGATCCAGTTTCACCATGGCATATTTGATAATGTCAGCTGCAGTTCCCTGGATTGGCGTATTCATTGCGGTACGTTCAGCAAAACTTCTTTCCCCATAATTTCGCGCATTGATTTTTGGCAAATAGCGCCGCCGTCCCAGCATCGTGGTGACATAACCGTCTTTTTTGGCTTGCAGTACAATTCTGTCCATGTAAGATTTTACACCCGGGTAAGTGGCAAAATAACGGTCAATAAATGCCTTGGCTTCTTTTTGCGGAATATCCAGTCCCTGGGATAATCCATAGCCGCTGATTCCATAAACAATACCAAAGTTTACCGCTTTGGCCTGTCTCCGCATAAGCGGGGTAACCTCATCTTCACTGACGCCAAAGATATCCATTGCTGTCCGGGTATGGATATCCTTGTCTTCCCGAAACGCCCTTTGCAGATTTTCATCCCGGGAAAGATGGGCAAGAACCCTGAGTTCAATCTGGGAATAATCGGCTGCCAGCATCACCAGGTCTTCACGGGAAGGAATAAACACCTGGCGGATCCGCCTTCCTTCTTCCAGACGAATCGGGATGTTTTGCAAATTGGGTTCCGTCGAACTTAAGCGGCCAGTAGCGGTAATGGTTTGCCGGAATTGGGTATGGATTTTCCCGTCCGGTCCAATCTCTTTTCTTAAACCTTCTATATAGGTAGAATACAATTTTCCAACTTGACGGTAATGTAAAATTTTCTCGACAATTTCATGTTGTGGCGCCAGTTTTTCCAAAACATCCGCACTGGTAGAATAACCTGTCTTTGTTTTTTTAATGACAGGCAATCCCAACTTGTCAAACAAAATTTCTCCCAACTGCTTGGGCGAGTTGATATTAAAGTTTACTCCCGCAATCTGGTGAATTTCTTTCTCCAGTTGATCCATGGATGCTTTCAGTTCCCTGCCCAGTTCATTAAGGCGGTCTTCGTCAACGGCAACACCCTGCCTTTCCATTTTCGATAAAATGAAGGACAGCGGCAATTCCAGTTCGTGCATCAGCCGGTCCAGCCGGGCTTCTTGCAGTTGTTCCTGCAAAACCGGTCCCAGCCTGTAAATTGATAGAGCCTTGTGTGCGATATGCTTTGCCAGTTCTTCTCCTTCCAATTGGCGGCGTTTTGCTCCTTTTCCATATACAGCCTCATCAGACGGCAAATCTCCATCCCCCCTGCGGCTCACAATCTGTGACAGGGATGGATGCGACTCGGACGGATCCAACAAATAGGCTGCCAGCAGAACATCAAATGAGATTCCATCCGCTTTCAGGCTGGCTGAACCCTGTAAAACCGACCGGATCGTTTTGGCATCAAACACGATTTTTGGCTGATCCGCACAGGAAAGCCAGTTGCGTATCATGCTGTTTTCTTTTACCAGCCGGGCCGGGATTACCAGTTGCATTTCTCCGTCAGAAACAGCAAGTGCCAGTAATTCCCCCCTGACAGGATGATCTTCTGTAACTTCGGCAAAAAGGGCTCTCTCTCCGTTCGCAAAAAAACCGCTCCACGATTCCAATGCTTGATCCGTTTCAATCATTTGGTATGAAACCGGGCTTTCAGCCGGATGCTGTTCCGGATCACTTGCGTCCTTGTTTTCCAGCCGGGACAAAAGTGTCTTGAACTCCAACTGTTTAAACAGCTCAACCACCCTTTTTTCATCCCGTTCCCTGATTCTCAAATCTTCCAGATCAAGAGAAAGGGGAACCTCTGTATAAATGGTAGCCAGCTTTTTGCTTAAAAGCGCCTGTTCCCGATGTTCCTTCACTTTTTCCCGCAATTTTTTCCCGGGCAATTCATCGGCATGTTCCACAACTTCTTCAACAGATGGAAAAAGATGCAACAACTTGAGTGCCGTTTTTTCCCCTACGCCGGGAATCCCTGGAATATTGTCCGATGCATCTCCCATCAACCCTTTCAGATCAATAATCTGTTGCGGTTTCAGCCCGTATTTTTTCTCAATCGCCCGGGGATCATAACATTCCATTTCGGTAATTCCTTTTCGTGTTAACAGCAAATCAACATCATCATTGACAAGTTGGAGCAGATCCTTGTCCCCGCTGACAATACGGACGGAAACATCCCCGGAGGCGCAGTTCCGTGCAAGCGTGCCGATAATGTCGTCCGCTTCGTAATCGCTTTTTTCAAAATAAGGGATGCCAAAGGCATCCAGCACCTGTTTGATCAGCGGAAACTGCTCGGAAAGTTCGCCCGGTGTTTTCTGACGTGCTCCCTTGTAAGCCTGATAATCCTTGTGCCGGAAGGTTGTTTTCCCCGCATCAAACGCAACCAGCATGTGCGTAGGCTGTTCATCCTCCAGTATTTTTAAAAGCATCATGGTAAAACCGTAAACCGAATTGGTATATACCCCGCTGGCATTGGATAACAGCGGCAATGCATAAAAAGCCCGATAGGCAATGCTGTTGCCGTCAACCAAAATAAGTTTGTCCAACAATCTTCACACCTTTTCCCATCTTCTCGTTTTTGACCATAAACATATTGTAACATGTTCAATTTTGCGTCTTCCAGTAAATTGATAAAAACAGGCGAACAAATGATCTGTCCCTTGCAAAACCGGATGCCATTGCTTCTGTTTTCAGAAATAGACCCGGATAGTGTCAGGAAACAGATGAAAAAACATGTACAGACAAAAATAGCTGTAGCGGAAAACTGAAAATTGGATCATTTTTTTGCGCATTAATCCGACACCAGTGTTTGCCGAATGATAAAACAGAAAATGAGACTTCAATATCCATAGAAACAATATGAAGCGATAGCTTGCAATTGCTATCGCTTCTGTTTTGTTTTCAGCCAGGTTTGCAAATACTTTCTGTCAGGCGGACGGTTAACCTTTCATCGCTTCCAAAATAACTTCCCGGGCACGACTGCCCTCTTCTTCACTGGCCTGCCGGACTCCCTCCAAGGGATAGGACAATCCCAGCTGCTCCCATTTATAGACTCCCATCGTGTGATAAGGGTTTACCTCCACTTTTTCCACATTCCCCAAAGTTCGGAGGAAACGGCCCAGGTTGGCCAGATCTTCTTGCCGGTCGGTAACACCGGGAACCAGGGTATAACGAATCCAGACAGGAACTTTTTGCTCCGCCAGGAGCCTGGCAGTTTTTAATATTTTGCTGTTGGAACACCCGGTCAGCTTGCGATGCCGTTTCGGATCAATCATTTTCAGATCAAGGAGAACGAGATCCGTATAGGGGAGAATTTTTTTGATCCGCTCCGGATTGTAACCATTGGTATCCAGGGCGGTGTGTACCCCCAATTCCTTGGCCAGCCTGAACAGCTCAGCCACAAAATCCGGTTGCAGGGTAGGTTCCCCGCCAGATACGGTAATTCCTCCGCGGGAGGTCTCAATATAGGGAAGATACCGGCGAAGTTCATCCGCCAGCTCTGTTGCTGTTGCTTCCCTTCCTCCTTTTAACGACCAGGTGTCCGGATTATGACAATATTGGCATCGGAGCGGACATCCCTGCATGAAGACAACGAAGCGAATTCCGGGGCCATCCACTGTTCCAAAGGTTTCCAGGGAATGGATACGTCCCGTTACCGGTTTATCCATGAATATCTGCCACCTTCCCACCGGTTTTTTGGTATAACTTTTTCCGCCTGCCTTTTCCCGGAGACAAAACTTCCTGCCTCATCGATCAGCCTGCAAAGGTATTTGCATGATCTCCGCAAGGAAAATAATATCTGGTCCACGTCCGTACAAATCGGTTACCTTCTTGTATTTGTAAACTGGAAGGGGGAGTTTGTTTTTCTGATCCGGCATCCTGACTTAAATACGTTCGTGGAAGGTTCTGCTGATAACATCCTCCTGCTGTTCTCTGGTCAACTTGATAAAGTTCACCGCATAACCGGATACCCGAATAGTGAGTTGCGGATATTTTTCCGGATGATCCATCGCATCCAGCAAGGTTTCGCGGTTCAGGCAGTTGACATTCAGATGATGCCCGCCTTGCAATGCATAGCCATCCAGCATGGAAACAAGGTTGGAAACACGTTCATCCCTTTCTTTCCCCAAAGCTTTGGGCACTATGGAAAAGGTGTTGGAAATTCCGTCCTGGCAATCCTCATAAGGAATTTTGGCCACTGAAGAAAGAGAAGCCAGGGCTCCGCTGTGATCGCGGCCATGCATCGGGTTGGCACCAGGGGCAAACGGTTCTCCGGCTTTGCGCCCATCGGGGGTGGTTCCTGTCTTTTTCCCGTAAACAACGTTGGAAGTAATCGTCAAAATGGACTGCGTCGGGACAGAATTGCGATAGGTTTTATGTTTGCGCAATTTGTCCATGAATTTCTCAACCACTTTTACAGCAATGGCATCAACCCGTTCGTCGTTGTTTCCATATTTGGGATAATCTCCTTCAATTTCAAAGTCCACTGCAATGCCCTCTTCATTCCGAACCGGTTTCACTTTGGCATATTTGATGGCACTCAGGGAGTCGGCCACAACAGACAGTCCCGCTACCCCGCAGGCCATCGTCCGCAGGATTTCCCGATCGTGCAAGGCCATTTCCAGCCGCTCATAGCAATATTTGTCATGCATATAGTGGATCACATTCAGTGTATTGATATAAAGTTTGGACAGCCATTCCATCATGTCGTCATAGCGCTCCCAGACTTCATCAAAATCAAGGATTTCGCTGGTAATCGGACGGTAGGCAGGCCCGACCTGCTCTCCGGATTTCTCATCTTTTCCGCCGTTGATGGCATACAACAGTGCTTTTGCCAGGTTGGCGCGTGCCCCGAAGAATTGCATCTGTTTGCCGATGCGCATGGCCGAAACACAGCAGGCAATTCCGTAATCATCGCCGTATTCTTTCCGCATCCGGTCATCACTTTCATACTGGATGGAGCTGGTATCGATGGAAACCTGGGCACAGAATTTTTTAAAGGGTTCAGGCAGACGTGTGGACCAAAGCACTGTCAGGTTTGGCTCCGGAGCCGGCCCCAGGTTGTAAAGCGTGTTCAGGATTCGGAAAGAGTTCTTCGTTACCAAAGGACGCCCATCGAGGCCAATTCCCCCGATTGACTCTGTAACCCAGGTCGGATCTCCGCTAAACAACTGGTCATATTCAGGAGTGCGGAGGAATTTGACCAGGCGCAGTTTCATCACGAAATGGTCCATCAGTTCCTGTGCCTCTGCCTCAGTCAGTTTTCCTTCCCTGAGATCCCGTTCAATATAGATATCCAGGAAGGTAGACGTACGACCCAGACTCATTGCCGCGCCATTCTGTTCCTTGATGGCTGCCAGATAACCGAAATACAGCCATTGGATTGCTTCCCTGGCACTGGCAGCAGGACCGGAAATATCATAACCGTAAGAGGCGGCCATTTCTTTCAGCTCGCCAAGAGCGCGAATTTGCTCTGTCATTTCTTCCCGGGCACGGATCACATCATCGGTCATTGTATCCGTTTCCAAAATTTTCATGTCTTTTTTCTTCTCTTCAATCAAGCGATCAACACCATAAAGTGCAACACGACGATAATCCCCGATAATACGCCCGCGTCCGTAAGCATCCGGAAGTCCGGTAATGATTCCTGCTTTGCGCGCGGCTCTCATTTCCGGGGTATAAGCATCAAAAACCCCCTGATTGTGTGTTTTCCGATACTTGGTGAAAATTTCTTCCACCTGTGGATCCAGTTCATAGCCATAAGCATCACAAGAGTTTTTCACCATGCGGATTCCGCCAAAGGGCATGATCGCCCGTTTCAAAGGAGCATCCGTTTGCAAACCGACAATCTGTTCCAGTTCCTGGTCGATATAACCGGGTTTATGACTGGTGATGGTGGAGACAGTATGCGTATCTACATCCAGCACTCCGCCGTTTTTGATCTCCTCTTCAAAGAGCTTGCTTACTTTTTGAAACAGTTTTTTCGTCCGTTCTGTCGGCCCTTCCAGGAAAGAATGGTCTCCATAATAGGGCGTGTAGTTTTGGACAATAAAATCCCGGACATCAATGTGATCGACCCAGCGTGATTTTTTAAAACCTTTCCATGCGTCCATGACAACATCTCCTCCAATAAGTCAACCTGATCAAATTTGGTAAAGACATTTTTTCGGGAGAACCTGTGCTTGCAATTCACACAGGTTCTCCGTCTATTGCAACTGATCTTCGAAACCTGAACCAAATTGATGGTTACCTGGATTTCCCGGGCACACCTTCGTAAGCTTTGCGATACAATTCGGCCAGTTCCTTGACCAGAGGCATACGCGGGTTGGCTGTAGTACATTGGTCTTCAAAAGCCTTGTCAGCCAGCCAGTCCACCTTGGATTCGAAAACTTTCCGGTCTATTCCGCATTCCGCCAGCGACATGGGGACATTCAGACTGTGTGCCAGCTTAATGATGGCATCAATCAGGCTTTTAACCCCTTCCTCGGTTGTTTTGGCCGGCAAGCCCAGCATGCGGGCAATTTCCGCATAGCGCTGATCAGCACGGAAGAAATTGTATTTTGGGAAGGAATTGAACTTGCTCGGTTTCTCCGCGTTATAAGCAATCACATGCGGCAACAGAATGGCATTGGCGCGACCATGGGCAATTCCGAATTCCGCACCCAGTTTGTGAGCCAGGCTGTGATTAATGCCCAAAAAGGCGTTGGTAAAGGCCATGCCGGCAATACAGGAGGCGTTATGCATTTTTTCCCGGGCAAAGGCGTCTCCTTCATGGTAGGATTTTGGCAAATATTCAAAGACCAGTTGAATGGCTCTCATTGCCAATCCATCCGTATAATCGTTGGCCATCACGGAGACATACGCCTCAATGGCGTGGGTCAGCACGTCCATCCCGGTGTCGGCCACAACCTGTTTGGGCAGGCTTTGAACATAGTCAGGATCAATAATCGCTACATCCGGAGTCAGCTCGTACTCAGCCAGCGGGTATTTGGTATGGCCCATCTGTTTATCGGTAATCACCGAGAAAGAGGTAACCTCGGATCCCGTACCGGAGGTGGTTGGAATAGCAACAAATTTGGCCTTGTTCCCCAAATGGGGGTATTTGACCACCCGTTTGCGGATATCCATAAATTTCTGTTTCAGCGCATCGAAGTTACTTTCCGGTTCCTCGTAAAAGAGCCACATCACTTTTGCTGCATCCATTGCTGAACCGCCCCCAAGGGCAATGATGACATCGGGTTTAAAGGCATCCATCATTTCCTTGCCCCGCATTACCGTTTCAACCGAAGGATCGGGCTCAACATCAGCAAAGATTTCACTGTGCACATAATCCGGCCGTTTGCGCAGCCAGTACAAAACTTTGTCCACATATCCCAGCTTGACCATCACAGGATCTGTCACGATAAAAGCCCGGCTGATACCCGGCATTTTTTCCAGATACCTGGTGGAGCCACTTTCAAAATAGATTTTTGGCGGCACCTTGAACCACTGCATATTGACCTGACGGTCGGCTACCCGTTTCTTGTTGATCAGATTGACAGAGGATACATTGGCTGTGGTTGAGTTGTTGCCGAAAGATCCGCAGCCAAGAGTAAGGGATGGAATATTGGTGTTGTAAATATCCCCGATCGCACCGTGGGTAGAAGGTGAATTGACCAACAGGCGCCCTGTTTTGATGCGACTGGCAAATTTTTGTATGGCTTTGTCATCATTGGAATGAATTACCGCACTGTGGCCCATGCCTCCAAAGCGAACCATTTCTTCAGCACGCAAAATACCTTCATCTACATTTTTCACCCGGTAACAGGCCAGTACCGGACTCAGTTTTTCCTGGGAAAGCGGGTATTTCTCCCCTACGCCTTCCAGCTCGGCAATAAGGATTTTTGTGTCTTCAGGGACATGGATCCCGCCCATGGATGCAATCTTGTGGGCCGGTTGTCCAACGATCTCCGGACGGATCTTGCCCGTTTCCGGATTAATGATGGCTCTCTCCAGTTTTTTGCGCTCTTCTTCCGAAAGGAAGTAACACCGGTTTTCAACCAACAGACGCTTGACGGATTCATATACAGGTTCTTCAATAATAACGGCTTGTTCCGAAGCACAAATCATGCCGTTGTCGAAGGTTTTGGAGAGGATCAGATCCGTCACTGCCTGCCGGATATTGGCTGTTTTTTCGATAAAACAGGGTACGTTGCCGGGACCTACGCCCAGAGCCGGTTTTCCTGTACTGTAAGCAGCCTTGACCATGCCGGAACCGCCAGTTGCCAGCACCAGTGCCACATCAGGATGATTCATCAACATATTGGTCGCCTCCAGCGATGGCTGATCAATCCACTGAATAGCGTGTTCAGGAGCTCCGGCTTTGACCGCAGCCCGAAGCAGTACTTCCGCAGCTTTGGCACTGCTTTTCTGTGCAGATGGATGAAAAGCAAAAATAATGGGATTACGGGTTTTAATCGAAATCAAAGCTTTGAACATCGTAGTAGAAGTCGGATTGGTAACCGGTGTTACTCCGGCAATGGTTCCAACCGGTTCCGCGACAATCCGATATCCTTCATATTTGTTTTCTTCGATTACGCCCACCGTTTTTTCATTTTTGATATGGTTATAAATGTACTCTGTGGCAAAGAGATTTTTGACGATTTTATCCTCATAAACCCCCCGCCCTGTTTCTTCATGCGCCAATTTGGCCAATTCCATGTGCTGATCAAGACCGGCCACGGCCATTTGGTGAACGATATGATCAATCTCCGCTTGACCCATTCTGGCAAAGGCCTCCTGGGCCTTTTTGGCATTGGCACACAGACGGTCTACCATTTCCCTGACTTGATCTGCCTTTTTTTCGGCAATCGGTTTCACCGACACTTTCCCCATGGTATAAAAAACCCCCTTTGGTAACCTGCTTGTCTGGATGCTGTTATATAATTTTGGTTTGTTATTATTAATACAGCATCCCACAAGTGTACTCATGTGAATTATATCACAAGAATTTATTCATTTATATATTTATAACGAAAAAATCACTAATTGAAAGCGTTATATAAATAAAAAGTTTGTGAACGATTAAACAATATTTGAATTTGATTAGCCGGTTGCCAGATATGTATGTTTTCTGTTATATATTTTCCGGGTCAATTTTGATCCATCTGTATTTATTTAATCACCCTTGCTTCGAAAAAATTTCTGTCAGCTTGCGTAACTTAAAAGACAGAAGATCAGCCATGCCGGAAATGCAGGTATGTAATCAAAGCAGAATGTACTTTTATAACTTCCGTCTGCGGGCAGCCATTATCTGTTATTACAAGACGAGCAAAGATCTGTCCTTTGTTAAGGAAAATAAAACTCCCGGTTCCGTTTGCGGAACCGGGAGTTTTGAGAGATGATCAACCTTGTGCAAGGCGTTTGTAAAATTCATATCTCTCCTTGGCATCCTGCAAAGTTTTCTCATACAATTCTTCTGCCAGAACCGGGTTCTGTTTTGCAAGGGACGAATAGCGCACTTCGTTCATCAGATGATCTTTGAATAACGTGAAATCCGGTTCTTTGGAATCCAGTTGGAAAGGATTTTTGCCTTCTTTTTTCAGATCCGGGTTATATCTGTAAAGTTGCCAGTAACCGGCCTTGTTTGCGCTGGCAATCTCTGCCTGGGCCAAGTTCATGCCGCCTTTTATTCCATGGTTGATACATGGAGAGTAGGCAATGATCAAAGATGGCCCCTTGTAGGCCTCAGCTTCTTTAATTGCCTTTATTGTCTGGTTCATGTCGGCACCCATACCAATCTGGGCTACATAAACATAACCGTAGACCATCGCCATTGCGCCGAGATCTTTCTTTTTGGTACGTTTTCCGGAAGAAGCAAACTTGGCGATGGCACTGGCTGGTGTGGATTTGGATGACTGGCCGCCGGTATTGGAATAAACTTCTGTATCAAAGACCAGCACGTTTACGTCGGAGTTGGACGCCAATACATGGTCAAGGCCGCCAAAACCGATATCATAAGCCCAGCCGTCACCCCCGAAGATCCAGACAGATTTTTTAATCAGATGATCCTTCTTGTCATAAATTTGCCTGAGTACAGGATGATCCTGACCTTCCAGCAAAGGCAGCAATTTATTTGCAGCAGCTTTCGAAGCATCCGCATCATCCTTGCCGTCCAGCCACTCCTGGAGTGCCTCTTTCAAAGCCGGGAAAATGTCCAGTGTCAGAGCTTCTTTTACCAATTTGGCCAGACCTTCCCGCTGCTGTTCGATTCCGATATAAATCCCGTAGCCGTATTCGGCATTATCTTCAAACAGTCCGCTGGTCCAGGCAGGCCCCTTGCCTTCGGCATTGGTGGTATAAGGAACGGAAGGAGCACTGGCTCCCCAGATGGAAGAACATCCGGTAGCGTTGGCAACAACCATCCGATCCCCGAACAATTGGGTAACCAGTTTGGCATAGGTTGTTTCCCCACAGCCGGCGCAAGCCCCGGAGAATTCGAGCAACGGTTGTTCAAACTGGCTGCCTTTGACCGTGTACTTGTTGGTGAGATTGCTCTTCGTAGAAACTGTCATCGCGTAATCCCAGTTTTCCGATTGATGTTTCTGTGTATCCAGCGGCTTCATAACCAGAGATTTTTCCTTGCTGGGACAGGTTTCAACACAGACCCCGCATCCTGTACAGTCGTATGGACTTACCTGAATGCGGTATTTGAAACCGGCAAGCCCTTTGCCAAAAGCCCGCTTGGTCTCGAAAGATGCAGGAGCATTTTCAGCTTCCTCTTCATTTAACAGCACCGGTCTGATTGCCGCGTGAGCACAAACAAGAGAGCAGTGGTTACACTGAATGCAGTTATCTATTAACCACTCGGGGACAAATCTGGCTACACCGCGTTTTTCGTACTTGGTCGTCCCCACCGGGAAGGAACCGTCCTCCCTGCCTTTGAAGGTACTTACCGGAAGTTTGTCTCCTTCCAGTCTGTTCATAACCTGGAGCACGTTGGCAATAAACTCCGGTTCATCTTTTTCAGATACGGACTCATCATCTGCACTTGCCCAACTGGACGGAACGTCAATCTTGACCAGAGCCTTGATCCCCAGATCAACCGCAGTCCAGTTCTTTTCTACAATTTCGTCACCCTTGTGGCCGTAAGTTTCCTTGATGGTACGTTTCAACTCTTGTACAGCCTCTTCCAAAGGCAATACATTGGCCAGTTTAAAGAAGGCAGACTGCATGATCATGTTGGTCCGGTTTCCCAAACCGATGCCTCTGGCTATTTTTACTGCGTTAATGATATAAAAGTTGATATCGTTTTCGGCAATATACCGTTTTACCGATGTTGGCAGTTTTTCGTCCAGTTCCTCCGGCTTCCAGGTACAGTTGAGGAGGAAAGTACCGCCTCTTTTGAGACCCGTTAACATATCCAGTGTGTAGACGTAAGACTGGTTGCTGCAGGAAACAAAGTCGGCATTTGTAATCTGGTAAGGAGCTTTGATCGGTTTTTTGCCAAAACGAAGATGCGAAACGGTATAACCACCCGATTTTTTGGAATCATAGGCGAAATAGGCCTGAGCATACAGATTCGTTTTACCGATGATTCCAACAGCCTGTTTGTTGGCACCAACCGTACCGTCAGAACCCAGACCGTAGAACTTGCACTGGATCGTTCCTTCCGGTGTGATGTCAATCGGTTCATATTGAGGCAGGGAGAGATTCGTGACATCATCGTTAATCCCCACCGTAAATCTTTTCTTCGGATCGGCCGATCTCAGGTTCTCAAATATTGCGATCACGTCGGACGGAAGGAATTCCTTCGAACCGAGACCATAGCGACCCCCGATAATAAGCGGTCTTTCTTCTGCATCATAAAAAAGTGTTTTCACATCTTCAAGCAATGGCTCGCCAAGTGAGCCCGGTTCTTTTGTCCGGTCGAGAACGGCAATTCTCTTTACCGTTTTTGGAAGAACCTTAAAGAAGTATTTGCTGGAGAAAGGTCTGTAGAGATGAACTTTGATGACACCTACTTTTTCTCCTTTTGCTCTCAGGTAATCTACCGTTTCTTCAATGGTATCGCATGAAGAACCCATGGAAACAATGATGTCTTCTGCATCTTCTGCGCCGTAGTAGTTAAACGGCAAATATTCCCTTCCGGTCAATCGGCTGATATGCTGCATATACTCGTATACAATGTCAGGTATTGCTTCATAAAACAGGTTGTTGGCTTCCCGTGCCTGGAAATAGATGTCCGGATTCTGAGCTGTACCCCTGACAATCGGATGTTCCGGATTCAGACCTCTGCTTCTGAAAGCTTTGAGCGCATCCCAGTCAACAAGTTTTGCCAATTCTTCATATTCAAGGACTTCGATTTTTTGATACTCATGAGATGTTCTAAAACCGTCAAAAAAGTGCATAAAAGGCACTCTCGCCTTGATAGCTGCAAGATGGGAAACCGCAGCCAGATCCATTACTTCCTGCACACTGCTGCTGGCCAGCATGGCAAAACCGGTCATGCGGCAGGACATAACATCAGAATGGTCTCCAAAAATACTCAAGGCATGGGTGGACAAAGCACGGGCCGCCACATGGATGACACCTGGCATAAGCTCACCGGCAATTTTATAAAGGTTGGGAATCATTAACATCAAACCCTGTGAGGCTGTGTAGGTGGTTCCCAAGGCTCCTGACGCCAGGGTGCCATGAAGGGCAGCCGCTGCTCCTGCCTCAGACTGCATCTCCACAACCTTGACAGGTTGACCAAAAATATTTTTCTTTTCCTGGCCAGACCATTGGTCAACGTATTCTGCCATCGGTGAAGATGGAGTAATCGGATAAATACAGGCAGTATCGGTAAACGCATACGAAACGTATGCCGCAGCCTTTGTACCATCCATTGTCTTCATGTTTTTCTGCATTTCAATAAACCTCCAGTAAACTTTCTAAATGATTCAAGTTCTGTTCGCGAAAGATTCTGCCCGGGACACTTCCTGCTGTCCCCGTGTCAGCCTGATGTTTGCAGCATCCCCGAAAAACGGATGGGAAGTGGTAAAAATTCATTCATTGGAGGCAGAATTGAAAGCGCATTCACCTTTCCCTTCGTATCCTGTTATCGGGTCACCAGGCCAAACCTGTCTGACTTTGTTACCTGGAGCAAATCTTCTTCCCCGCAAATGACATGACCAAATAATTGTCAAAATGGACGGAGCAGGAACAAATTTGGGACAGGTCATATCTGTTTGCAAAATCGGGCCCATGAATCTCCGCCACTTTCACCCAAACACAACCCGTTCATCCGGACAAGATTGTGTATTGTCTGTTGCATCCGTTTCCAAAAATGTCATGTTTCATTTCATTTCTTTGATCAGTTGGTCTGCGACGTCATAAAAATTGGCAAACACCCAATAACAGGTCGCCCTGCAATAATTTCTGCTCTCCGGGCAACTCTCCAATTCAGGGACATAAGCGTCAAAAGCAGCCAGTATTGCATTTTTCTGTGTTTGGCCGCAGCCAATCCCGGAGGAATCCGCTGCCAGGATCCGTATTTGTATTTGGCGGGACGGATTGCCGGGTTGCTTCAAGAAAAACCTGATCAACCAAATCCATATCAGAACATCCGTTTTCCACACTGCCTTGAACCATGACGGTGAAACATTGCATATCTGTGCACAGAAATGATAAGCAAGAATAACAGAAATAAAGGACATAGATCGCAACAAGCTTAAAATATGGTGGTAGGCAGGATTGGTAACCGGTTTCCCGGCAAAAGTTATTCCTGCCCTTTTTCAGCACAGATACCTGCTTCTTCGGGATAATCAAACTATTTTCAATGCAGTGGGTTTTGACGCAATTTGGGCCCCAATTATAGTTAATCCGCTTGAACCAAGTGCTGTTATATAATAATTTATCTTTGTTATTATAACAAAGCACTGCAAGCTTCTCTATTTGCATTATACTACAATATTGTTTCAGTTTATATAACAAAAGCAAAAAAACTTTATTTTATTGGAGTTTTTCTGTAAATGAATTCTTTTAAATATGTATTACAATCGATCACAATTTTTCAATAACTAATTTATTTGTATAATCTGTTATATATCTGATGGCAATTCTGTTTAATCTGTATTATTTTTTTGTATCATTTGGCTTTTGTTTCTTTGTTGTTGGAAACCATTCGTTTTATTTCCCTGAAACAAAAAAAGAGCCGACAAGCGGCTCAAATAAAGCAAAATTTCAGCCAGGACACGGTTTTTGTCCCTGGATCATTCAGGTGTTGCAAAGATAAAGCATATTCGTTTCCTTTTCTCGTTAAATCAACAAGACAATGTAATGGGGAATTTTCCAAGGGATACAGAAAAACAAATGTTGTTCCCATTATCATGAATAAGGGAATAAGAATTTTGCTTTGCAGCGGCTCCGTAGTCACTCCGCTTCTAAAAATCGCTTTCTCTCACTTTGTCGGGCATCCCGTTAATACCGGCGACCAGTCCCAAACAGATGGATTTTTTCTTTTACAGCCTGTTTGAGCGCCTCATTGGCAGGCCTCAGGATAACCTGAGGTTCATAAACATTTCGGTTGTTTTCATCCGCCAGGAAATCCCGTACAGCATTGGTCCAGGCCTGGGCACATTCTGTATTTACATTGATTTTGGCATGCCCAAGCCGGATCGCCTTTTGGATCTGGCTATCCGGGATTCCCGAACCGCCGTGCAATACCAGCGGAATATCGGTCAGTTCAGAAATCTCTTTCATTCTTTCAAAATTGAGCCTCGGTTTCCCCCGATAAGGTCCGTGAACAGAGCCGAGGGCTGCTGCCAGAGCATCGATATTCGTTTCTTTCACCATTCGCAGACATTCTGTGGGATCAGCATATCGAATGCGACTCTCCAGCCCGTCTTCCGATCCGCCGACAGTACCCACTTCCGCTTCCACTGAAACTTCATATTGCCGGGCATATTCCGTTACTTCCCTGGTCATGGCAATATTTTCATCAATCGGATATTTTGAACCATCAATCATTACCGAAGTAAAACCGGCTTCAATTGCACGTTTGCATCTGTCCACACTTCGTCCATGATCAAGATGCAAGACAACCGGAACGGTAATCGACAATTCCATGACAAATTCCCTGATGGCGGCGGCTATGGCGCGAAATCCACCCAAATCATCAACGAGACGGTCAGATGACGCCAGAATGACTGGAGCGCGCTCTTCTTCGGCCGCCTGTAAAATCGGAATCGCCCATAGCAGGGAATTCAGGTTATAATGACCGACCGCGTAATGATCTTCTTTCGCTCTTTGGATAATCTCTTTCATTGATACAAGTGGCATAGCCAATCTCCCGCCTATCCATAAACTGCGTCCATCCTGACTACGGCAATGAGCTTGCCGAAAACACTTGTTTGCCCGATTTATGAAAGGATACAAATCAGGTTGTCTCCACTTTCGGAGCTTTGCCTGTCGTTTCCCGAATAATCAATTCGGGATTATACAAGATACGTTCTTTCCTGGAATAACCAAGTTGAATTTCTTCTATTAGAAGATTTACCACTTTTTTTCCCATCCTGGCGATTGGCTGGGCAACCGTGGTCAAGCGGGGATAGGTTGCCGTAGCCAGAATGGTATCATCAAAACCAATCAGGGACAGCTGGTCAGGAATTCTGATCCCTCTCTCCTTGGCTCCCAACATGACGCCGATTGCCAGCTGGTCATTGCAGGCAAAAATGGCGGTAGGCGGTTCCGGTAACTGAAACAGATAGTCTAAAGCCTTGATTCCATTGGGAATTTTGCCTCTGGTCCTGACTATATAATCCTGTCTCGGCTGGATTCCATAGGTTTTGAGAGCCTGCAAGTATCCTTCCGTCCGTTTGACGCTGGCAAGGGCCAATTGTTCACTGATAATCGCAATGTTGTGATGGCCATTCTGCAGATGATGAATTGTTGCTTCATACCCGCCTTTGAAGTCGTCCACAAACACCTTTGATACATCCATGTCGGGATCATCCTGTGTCAGCATCACTACAGGCACCCCGTTTCTGATCAAATCCTGCAGAATGCTTTTATCACTGTATGTTGAACTTACAATAAATCCGTCTACAAGCTTGTTCTGTAAAAGTTCAACATTCTTTTTTTCTTTTTCCTCATTTTCATCCGTACTGCACATGATGACACTAAAACCCTTTTCATGCGCTGTGTCTTCAATCGTTTTTGCAATTTCGGAAAAAAACGGGTTGGATATGTCCGGCACCAACAGCCCCATCGTTTTGGTACCTTTCCCCATAAGTGCCGACGCCATTACATTTGGATGATAGTTCAGCTCTTCCATCGCTTTCATTACCCGTTGTTTTGTCGAATCGCGCATGTTACCGGTCTTATTGTTAATGACCTTGGAAACCGTCGCAATGGAAACCCCGGCCTTTTTCGCCACATCATAAATCGTTGCCTTCATGTCCTTTGCCCCACTTCAACATCATTAATCTCTTTTGCATATAAGATATCACAAATTTTAAATGATACCGCTATATTTTACAGACATCTCCATCGATTCTGCAACAACCGCCCTGGCATCGGCCGGAACTGCCAGGATTATGAATCCGCAGGGCTTTGTTTCAGGACAGATTTCGCCTGCATTTTCCCGCCGGCTGAAAATGAGGGCATCTGTGAAG
This sequence comes from Thermoactinomyces sp., assembly GCA_049587175.1. GTDB lineage: Bacteria > Bacillota > Bacilli > Thermoactinomycetales > Thermoactinomycetaceae > Thermoactinomyces. The sequence goes on along the minus strand of JBAVDL010000007.1, from coordinate 17,286 downwards.
GCGGTTCCGGTTGACAATCTGTTACGATTTCAATCGCACCAGTTTGCCTGTTACAAAGGATTTTTTGCAAGCATAGGCTAGTCTGGTTGACTCAACACCATCCCGAACGTTTACGGACGGCTTCCGGTTTTCCAGGATACAATTGATAAATTCTTCGGCTTCACTCAGGTAAGACTGTTCAAACCGTTCCAGGAATCCATCATTACATTTTTTGATGGCTCCCGTTTCATTAAAGATCATTACCTGGTTGCGTTCCGGAACCGTACCGATGCGAAGAGTTCCATTGGTGCCGATGATTTCGGTTTCTATATGATAACCGTGTGCGCAGTTGCGTCCTGCAACGAAAATTCCGATTCGGTTACCGGAAAAGCGTACCATGGCAGCCCCTGTTTCCGCGTCACCCAGATCCGCAAATTCCGGACGTGCATAACTGCCGCCAATTGCCCAAACTTCCTCAGGCTCCGCCTGCAAATACCAGCGGGCCAGATCCAGATCATGAATGGCCATATCAAGAAAAAGCCCTCCACTGTAATTGTCCCGGGCAAACTTTAAAAAACTGTCCAGTCTAACAGCCGGATCCAATCCGTAACAGCGAATCAGAACCGGTTCGCCGATTTCCCCGCTGTCAATCATTCTTTTCGCATCTGCATAAGATCGGTCATAGCGCCGCATAAACCCCAGCATAAAAACTTTATCCGGATGTCGCAAGACGGCCTTTTCCACTTTTTCAGCTTCTTCCAGATAAAGTCCGAGCGGCTTCTCGCTGAATACATGAAATCCGGCTTCCAGCGCTTTTTCAATCTGTTCGCAATGGAATCCCGACGGAGAGGCAATAAATATTGCTTCCAGTTCCCTGTTTTCAAGCAATTCATCGTAATCGGTATAACCATAGGGAATATCCCATTTTTCCTGTACTTCTTTCACTTCTTTTTCCACAACACTGCAGACTGCAGTCAATTCACAACCAGGAACCCGAAATGCCAGGTTTTCAGCATGCTGGTAACCAAGACGCCCCAGGCCAACCATTCCTACTTTTACTTTTTTATTCACCATAAATGGCACCCGCACCCCCTGATATTTCTGTAAAGGGATTGCGACAGGGTTATCAGGCATGCTGCCTGAAACAAGGTCAAAAAATTCGGGTTCCCTGTTCCTTGATAACCCTGTCATGAGATTGACTTGACCGGAAAAATGAAGAGTATCCTCTTATATACCAGCTTTTTCCCTGATATATTTCCGGGCTTTCAGTGCATATTCAAACGGGTTGGCTTTGGCAGGATCCTGTTCCGCTTCCACAAGCAACCATCCTTTGTAATCCGAGTTGGCCAGGATTTCAAAGATCCTGGTGAAATCGATGCTGCCATCCCCCGGTACAGTAAATACGCCTTCGCGAACACCGTTCAGGAAACTCATTTTTTCTTCTTTAACTTTGGCGGCAATATGATCCCGAACATCCTTCAAATGGACATGCTTGATCCTGGGCAAATATCGTTCCAGAACTTCAATAAGGTCTTCTCCGGAAAGATACAGATGTCCGGTATCATAGAGAAGGAAAACAAGATTTTCATCGGTCATATCCATCAGTTTGTCAATCTCCGCCGTTGTTTGCACTCCTGTGCCCATATGATGATGGTAAACCACTTTCATTCCTTTTTCCCTGGCCAGTTCTCCGAGCTTGTCAAGCCCTTCAGCCAGCCTTTTCCATTCCTCATCGGTAAAATGCGGTTTGGCGTCAAATACCGGTGTATCTATCTGTCCCTGTACACTGTGACCCTGTTCAGAAACAACAATTACTTCTGCTCCCATTTCATGCAGGAAGTCGCGATGCCTGATAAATGCTCTTTCCGTTTCCTCAAATGGTTTTGTGGTGAGGAAAGCGCTGAACCAGGCGCTGGCAATTTCCATGTTTCTCAGTTCAAGTGCTTTTTTGAGTATTTTGGTGTCGCGCGGATATTTGTTGCCCACTTCTGTCCCTGTAAAACCGGCCAGTGCCATTTCACTGATGCATTGTTCAAAGGTGTTTTCCTTGCCCAGATCCGGCATATCATCATTTGTCCATCCGATTGGAGCAATTCCCAGTTTTACTGCATCTTTTCTGAACATAAACGCCCCTCCTGTGCGGTAAGCATCTGCATGTATCCAAAACGGAAACAAATACCCCATTCAATACTTTCTCGCTTTTTCCAACTGCTTCAGGCGATCCTGATACGCTTTCCGGATTGGTTCTTTTTCCGAGACCTCGGCAACTCCAACATGCCACCAGCTGTCATAACCATTCGTCATTGTTTTGGGAAGCACTTTGATATCGATCAACGTGGAAACTGTCTGTTTTTTGGCGTCTTGCAATGCCTGTTCCAGCTCTTCCATCGTGCGGACCGTATAGGTTACGGCACCATAAGCAGCAGCACTTTTGGCAAAATCTATCTGGATAATGGATCCGTCCAGTTGCCTTGTTTTTTCACTTCGTTTTCGAAACTCAGTAACAAAACTGCCCATCCCGTTAGCCATCTGCAAATTGTTAATACAGCCAAACCCGGCATTGTCAAAGACGATGACATTAATTTTCTTTCCTTCCTGAATACTTGTTATCAATTCAGAATGAAGCATCATGTAGCTGCCATCGCCGACCATGGCATAAACTTCCTGATCCGGCCTGGCGATTTTGGTTCCCAATGCGGCAGCTATTTCATAACCCATACATGAATAACCGTATTCCATATGATAAGTATCCGGCCGGGTACTGACCCACATCCGCTGCATATCCCCTGGGAGGCTTCCGGAAGCACCTACTACAATGGCGTCATCGGCAATCAATTCATTCACTTTTCCCAAAACGGCCGTTTGTGTCAAACAGGAACTGAAGGCCTCTGCATATTCAGGCAGTTTCTCATCCAAATGCCCCGCGATTTCCGGCTTGTAGCCTTCCGCGTGAAAATCGGTTTGGCGAAGGCGTTCCAGTTCTCTTTGCCAATCCTGTCTGGCCTGTTCAATCTCATCCTGATAACCGGAACGGTACCCGGCTTTCACAAGCTCAGCCTCAAGATCCTCAAGTCCCGCTTTTGCATCGGCAACAATCTTGGTGGCATCCAGTTTGGAAGCATGAAAATCTGAAACATTGATAGTAACAAAAGCCACCCTGTCATTTTGGAAAAGCTGTTTGGAAGCGGTGGTAAAATCTGTGAAACGGGTTCCGACTCCAATTACCAGATCTGCATCTCTGGCAATCCGGTTGGCAGCAGCGTTACCGGTAACACCGATTCCGCCCAGATTCAGCGGATGGGTGGATGGCAATGCGCTTTTTCCAGCCTGTGTTTCGGCAAACGGGATGTGAAACGCCTTTACAAACCGGTCCAGTGCATCGGCTGCTTCCGAGTAGCGAACTCCCCCGCCGCAGATGATCAACGGTTTTTTGCTTCTTTTGAACAGGGCTGCCACTTGTTCCAGCTCAAACCTGACAGGTCTTCTCCTGGCAAAACGATGGACACGTTTTTCAAAAAAGGATTCCGGATAATCATACGCTTCTGCCTGGACATCCTGCGGCAGGGCAATTGTTACCGCACCGGTTTCAGCCGGGTCTGTCAGTACGCGAACAGCATTCAGCATTGCGGTCATCAGCTGCTCGGGGCGGTTCACCCGGTCCCAGTATTTACTGACCGGACGAAACGCGTCGTTCGTGGTCAGGCTGGCATTGTAAGGCTGCTCGATTTGCTGCAGCACCGGGTCCGGTTGACGGGTGGCAAATGTGTCACCAGGCAATAAAAGGAGAGGAATATTGTTGGCAGTGGCAGTAGCAGCCGCAGTTACCATATTGGCTGCTCCCGGACCTACCGATGAAGTACAGGCGATCAACTGCCTGCGGTGATTCTGCTTGGCAAATCCGATGGCCGCATGCGCCATTCCCTGCTCATTTCTTCCCTGATAGACTTCCAAATCCCCGGGATCCTGTTCGAGAGCCTGTCCAAGCCCCAGGACATTTCCATGGCCAAATATGGTAAAAATGCCCTTGAACATTTTTTGTTCCTTGCCGTCCATTTCGATGTACTGGTTATTTAAAAATTTGATCAAGGCTTGTGCAACAGTCAGTTTCATTTTCTCACCCCAATTCTCCTAAAATCCTGCTCTTGTCAGACCCAGCGGCTGGTAATCACTTTTTTGCGAGTGAAAAATTCGATACCGTCCTTCCCATTGGCATGCAGATCGCCATAGAAAGAATCTTTCCAGCCGGAGAACGGGAAAAATGCCATTGGAGCCGGAACCCCGATATTTACGCCAAGCATGCCGGCATCGATATTTTCCCGGAATTTGCGCACCGAACCTCCGTCTCTTGTGAAGATGCAGGCTCCATTGGCAAAGCGCGACCGATTCGCCACTTCAATCGCTTCATCAAGATCTTTTACACGTACAATACAAAGAACCGGGGCAAAAATTTCATCTTCCCAGATTTTCATATCGGTGGTGACATGGTCAAAAATAGTCGGGCCCACAAAGTATCCTTTTCCTTGAGCCGCTTTGTCCCTGCGTCCGTCGCGAATCAGTCTGGCACCTTCTTTTTCTCCTGTTTCAATGTAGCCAAGGGTTCGATCCTTGTGCTGTTTACGGATGACCGGACCAAGAAAAACATCTTCCTCGAGCCCGTTTCCGATTGTGATATTGTCCGCTTTATGCACAAGCTTACTGATAAATTCGTCTGCAACTGCTTCTTCTACTGTAACGACTGCGGCTGCCATGCATCGTTCACCGGCTGACCCGAATGCCGCATTCAGAATCTGCGTGGCAGCATTGTCCAGATTGGCATCTTTTAGGACGATCGAGTGGTTTTTTGCACCGGCCAGCGCCTGGACGCGTTTCAGATTCTCTGTGCCACGCTTGTAGACATATTCCGCCACAGGCCGGGAACCCACAAATGAAATGCGGCCAACGTCCGGATGATCCAGTAACCCGTTTACAACATCATGAGCACCGTGAACGACGTTGAAAACACCTTTGGGAAAACCGGCCTCTTCCGCAAGCTCAACCAGGCGGTTGGCAGTAAGAGGTGTTTGCTCCGATGGTTTCAATACAAAGGTATTGCCAAGAACAATTGCCATTGGGAACATCCAGCATGGAACCATCATCGGAAAGTTAAACGGGGTAATTCCTCCAATAACGCCAACCGGATAGCGGTACACTGCCGATTCCAGTTCCGTTGCAATGGTGGCAAGATTTTCCCCCATCATCAGGGTAGGAGCTCCGGCAGCAAATTCGACATTTTCAATGCCCCGTTGTACTTCACCTTTTGCTTCCTTCAGATTTTTTCCGTTTTCCATCGTAATCAGTTTGGCCAGTTCATCTGCATGATCAACAAGCAGTTGCTGATATTTGAACAGGATGCGGGCCCGTTTCGGAACAGCGACATTCTTCCATGTTTCAAAAGCCGTTTTTGCCGCTTTGACGGCTTCATCCACTTCTTCCTTGCTGGAAATCGGAACCAGGGCTATCACTTCACCGGTTGCCGGATTAAATACTTCTTCCGTTTTGCCTGATCTGGATTCAACCCATTTCCCGTTGATATAGTTTTTCAGTGTTTTCACGGATGACTACCTCCTGCCAGAAATATTGAGCTTCCGGTTCAATCAGACATCGATTCTTTCTGCCGTTTTGATAAACTCATCCAGTTCTGCCTTTGTCGGCATTGCTTCGGAACAACTGTGCCGGGATATGACAATTGCGGCAGAGGCGCTGCCATATTCCATGGCCTGCGGGATCTCCCATCCATTCAGCAAACCGTAGATGAATGCCGATGCATAACTGTCTCCGGCGCCAAAAGTTTTCAGTACTTTTGTCTTGAAAATGCCTCCGGTATAGGAATGACCATCTTTGGTATAGGTGATCGATCCTTTGGAACCATGCTTGATCACAACGATTTCAGCCTGATGACCAAACCATTTCCCGGCAGTTTCACGATCCGTCTTTTTCTCTTTTTCAAATTGCTCCATCATATCAAATTCTTCTCTTGTTCCGATAATGACGTCACATTTTTCCGCTGCCAGATTGTAATAGATAGCGGTCTCTTTATCAGAAGTCCAGGTATAGGGACGGTAATCGAGATCAAAAAATACGACTACATCATGTTTGCGGGCATATTCCAGTGCAAGAAAGACAGCTTCGCGTGAAGGGCTTGCGGCAAGAGCAGTGCCGGAAATCAGCATAGCCCTGGTCTTTTTGATATAATCTTCGGAGACCTCGGATGTTTCCAGCTTCAAATCCGCAACATTGTCACGGTACATCAAAATGCTGCAATCATCAGGGCTCTTGATTTCTGTAAAGGCAAGCCCGGTAACAGCACCCGTTTTATCCACGGCAACACCGGAAGTATCAATTCTTTTCTCTTCCAGGAAACGAATAATAAACCGTCCCATCTGGTCATCAGAAACCTTGCCGATAAAACCGACTTTAAGTCCGAGTTGTGCGGCTCCGATGGCGATGTTGGCTGGTGAACCGCCTACATATTTGGTGAACGATCTCGTTTCTTCCATCGGTCGATTGATTTGCTCGGCGTTCAGATCAACAGCAAGCCGGCCAACAGCGATCAGGTCGAGCGGTCGATCCGCTTTGAAATTCAGGTTAACCACCATGATCCTCCTAACTGCATTTGGCTTAGGCGCCTTATTTTTCAAGAAAAGGCTGCGGCAAGGGGAAAATCTTGTTGCTTCATCCATGGCATCAGTCCGTTTGTTTTACCGCAGCCATGAAATACCTCTTGTGTAATCACGATAATTAACTTTCTTTTGTTTAGTAAAGCGCTTAACTTGAATCGGTAAAAAAAGACCTCCTATTTTTCAAACAGCCATTCATGTTCCGGTGCATTGTGAAATTTCCAGGTTCTGATCGGACCGGCCATAACATTCAAATAGTATGATTCATAACCGGGAACCGTTGTAAAGGGATGGTAACCTTCCGGCACAAGAACAACATCACGGTTTTCAATGCAGATCGTTTCATCCACGGAACGGTCATCGTTGTAAACCCGCTGGAATGCGAAACCCTGCCTCGGATAAAGTTCATGATAGTATGTTTCTTCCAGATAGGATTCGTGCGGAAGATTGTCCCGATCATGTTTGTGCGGCGGATAACTTGATGTATTGCCATCAGGCGTAAATACTTCAACAACCAGCAGACTGTCAGCTTCCTTGTCCTCGGGAAGGATATCATGAATCCGTCTGCTCATTTTTCCGGAACCGCGATCAGACTGCCTTACGTCTTGCGGCGCAATCAATCGCGCCTGATATGTTCCCTTTCCGGGAGCCATGCATACAGCCAGTTCCAGATCAGAGAGCGCTTCAACCCGGTAACTGTCATCATTTGGAATATAAACGGAATAAGGCGGAATCTTTTCAAATACGCTCATTCGCTTGCCGATATTGTTAAATTCCTTTTTATCGGTTCGGACTGTTGCTCTCCCTGACAACAGAACGAGACAAACTTCATTTTTTCCTGTTTTTTTCTCAAGCAAATCGCCTTTTTTCAATGAGTAAACTTCAAACCCCACATACTTCCAACCCGCCGATTCCGGTGTCACTTCCAGGATTTTTCCATCCCGGTCAGGTTTATGAGGTTTCAAATGCAAACCAGGCATCCATCCTCCTCCTTCCAGCCATAATTAGTTAAGCGCTTAACTTCTAATTATGAGTATACCTCATTTCATTTTTTAATACAATGAACCTGGGCTCTCGTCAAAGCGTATCAAGTTATTCCAGTCCCTTAACCTTTGCCGGTTTTCCGCTTTCCAGCGATTCACTGGCTGCCCTGGCTATTCTTTGCGCCATGATTCCATCTTTGAACGTTGTTGTAATTTCCCGATCGTTTATGATTGCTTCCAGGAATTCCTTTACTTCCCGAATAAATGCATCATTGTACCTTTCGAGGAAAAAATACAGCGGATTGTCTCCCTTTACGCCGTCTTCCAGCAACAGATCCACTCTGGACCCTGTTTCATTGTTTACTTGTGCAGAGCCTTTTGAACCGAAAGCTTCAAGCCGTTGGTCATACCCGTACACCGCCTGCCGGCTGTTATCAATTACTCCCATGGCGCCATTTGCAAATTTCAAAGTGATAATGGCAGTATCCACGTCTCCCAGCTCAGCAATCTTCGGATTGATCAGGGTGCCTCCCAGAACATGAACTTCTTCCACTTCCGAACCGGAAATGTAACGTGCCATGTCAAAATCATGAATGGTCATATCCATGAAAATGCCTCCGGAGCGCGACACATAGTCCAGCGAGGGGGGATTGGGATCTCTTGAGGTGATTTTCAAAATATGCAGATCTCCGATCGCTTTTTCTTCCACCAGCTGTTTTACCTTGTGGAAGTTCCTGTCATAGCGCCTGTTGAATCCCACCTGAAACTTGACGTCGGCTTTCTGTACGGCATCATAGGCTTTCAGAGTTTCTTCCTCTGAGAAACTGATTGGCTTTTCGCAGAAAATGTGTTTTCCGGCACTGGCAGCCTCCATAATGATCTCCGTATGCGTATCCGTAGAAGTACAGATAAACACGGCATCAATTTCAGGGTCATTTACAATTTCCCGATAATCCCTGGTCAATTTTTCTGCGCCGCTTTCTGCAAACCAGTCTTTCAGGTCATCGGCAAAAACATCAGAAACCGTTTTCAATCTGACTTGCGGCATATTTTTCATGTTGTTCATATGCAATTTCCCGATTCTTCCCGCTCCGACAACTCCAACCGTGATTTTTTTGCCCATTGGTTCCACTCCCTTTATAGATTGCGAGAATAAAATGAAATTTATCTGGCAAGTCCCAGTGGTGAAAAGGTCAGGTACGTTAAAATGACAGTAATAACGACCAGAGCGCTAACCCATTTGACATGTTTCCACGGGGTTAAATCCACCTTGTGCTGCCCTTCCTGAAATTGGAACGGTTGTTCAAGCGGTTTGATTCTTCCGATCAGCCAAAGGATGAAGACATCTGCCAGAAACAGAACACTTAATACATACAGGTAATGAATGTGGGACAAAAAGAAACTCGCAAATGCATAGGTCACGACGTGAAAAACAAATGTTACTTTTGCTCCGAATGCAGTTACATATCTGGAGTAAAAACCAAGCACGATAATTGCCAAAAGCGGCATGCTGTACAAACCGTTAAATTGTTGCACGACATTGTATAGCCCGGTAGGAGCAAAAGAAATCAGCGGGGCAATGATGACCGATATCATGCCGACAATAACAGTAACGGTTTTTCCCGCTCGTGCTACCTGTTTATCCGTTGCATTTTTCTTGAAAACAGGTTTGTAAAAATCCAGTGTAAACAAGGTTGCTGTGGCATTCAAGGCACCCACAAATGAACTCAGGATCGCACCAAAGATCACAGCTCCAAAAATACCATACGCCCATTCGGGCAATACTGCGGTAAGCAGGCTGGGGTAAGCGTCATCGGGAGTTGAAAGCGAATCTCCAAACATATTGAATGCAATAATACCCGGAAAAACAAGGAACAGCGCACCGATAATCTTGAAAAAACCTACATACAATGCTCCTTTCTGGCCTTCTTTCAGATTTTTTCCGGCCAATGTCTTTTGAACGATCATCTGGTTTGTACACCAGTAAAACAAGTTGTTGAAAAACATGCCGAAAAAAAGCGTTGGCCAGGGAACAATTTTGGAATCGATTGCACCGATCGAATTCAACTTTTCCGGTGTATTGGTTCTTACCAGATCAAGCCCGTCGAAAAAACTCCCATCTCCAAGTACCATCAGTCCCAGCACCGGGATGGACAGTCCCCCGATCAGCAGGCCAATCCCATAGACAGAATCACTGAATGCCCCCAGTGACAGTCCGCCCATCAGCAAATACATCAGACCAACCAAACCAATGCCCGCGGAAATAAGAGCGACAGCCATCAGCTGATCGATCCCCATCGCTTCACTCACGTTGAAAATCTTGTTGAAAACAAGCGAGCCCGAATACAGCACAACCGGCAGAAACGAAATCATATAAGTAAAAATAAACAAAACAGAAACAATTCTTTTGGTAGTTGTGTCATAGCGTCTTTCAATAAAGTCGGAGATCGTATCCACGCCATATTTCAAATACTTTGGCAAAAAAACAATCGCCAGCAAAACAATGGCAATCGCAGCCGTAACTTCCCAGGCCATCACTTCCATCCCGGCCATATAACTCTGGCCGTTCTGTCCAACGATCTGCTCCGTGGACAAATTGGTCATGATGATAGAACCGGCGATCGTCACCGCCGTCAAACTGCGACCACCGAGAAAGTAACCTTCTGAACTGGTATTATCAACTGCACGACTTCTCTTGTAGGCAAAAAACCAGACTGCAGCTATAATAAAAATGAAAGACAGAACAGAAAAATAAACCAAATTGTCTCTCTCCTCTGCAAGTTAGTTGGGATGTTCACTGAACCAGACCGGTTACCTTCATGGTGTTGCATACTGGAAGTTTTTTATATGAATCAATTGCAATTCAGACCCGTTTTCAGTATCACAAAACGGGTTAAGCGCTTAACAGAAGGAGCAAGTAAATAATATCTGTTTTAAATAGACTATTCTTTTGATATTAAGCTATCCCCCCTTTGTCTAATATTTAGTAAAGCGCTTAACTAAAACGAAAAAATAAAATAATCCTTGCTTGACATATAGCTTCAATCATTGCCACATAAAATGTTGTAAACGCTTACTTGATTTAAGTATAATTTTCTTTATCTTTAAAATCAATACCTGAATTTATGTCCGATTTGTAAAAAGATAATCAATTTCCATATTTCAAAAGTTTGCTTTCAATATTCCCCGTTTTGGTGTTTCTCCTCTCTTTGCAAAACCAAACCATCAAAGCCAATGTTTCTTCCAAAACAGAAAAAGCCCCCCGTATGGGAGACAGAGAAGCAGAGACTGGTATTGAGGCCGGAATTTGAGGAGAAATCTGCTGTCTCAAATGAATGCCCGTTACTGTTTTGACATGCAATTTCTTCCGGATACACATTACCAGAATGTTGCAGAGATGAACCGTCCCCGGATCTCAATTCAAATCAATCCGTTTTAAGGTCCGGATATAAACAATGCTTTCGGCAATATTGGTGACATGATCGGCCATTCTCTCCAGATCAGAGGCAATATTCATTCCCGCAATCAGTTTGCGCAAATCGGTTGCGACGGGCTGCCTGGTAGCAATCAGTCTTGTAACGAGATCATCAATTTCCACTTTTCGTTCATCAATTTGGCAATCCATTTCAATAATTTCCTGAGCAAGCAGCAAATCTCTTTTTACAAAGGATTTTATGGATTTATGGATAGCCATTTCAACCTGTTTGCCCATCTTCAGCAACTTCAGATTCAACTTGTCCAGTGAACAGTCAAATGATCGGGCAGCCATGGAGAAGCTCTCCTCTCAATCAGCCAAACTGGCCGCCAATATATTGTTCAGTCCGTTGATCTTCCGGATGGGTAAACAATCGTTCCGTATCATTCACCTCGATAATTTCCCCATTCAGAAAAAATACGGTTTTGTCCGATAACCGTGCCGCCTGTTGCATGTTATGGGTCACAATCACAATGGTATAATTTTTCTTTAACTGGATGACCAGTTCTTCCAATCTCTCTGTGGCAACAGGATCCAGCGCAGAGGCCGGTTCGTCCATCAGAATCACATCCGGATCTACCGCCAACACACGTGCAATCACCAGACGCTGCTTTTGTCCGCCAGACAATCCCATTGCGGAAAGATGGAGACGATCTTTTACTTCATCCCACAAGTTGGCCTGCTTCAAGGTCCGCTCCACAATCTCGTCCAGTTTCTTTCCTGATTTTACGCCATGAATACGCGGTCCATACGCCACATTATCATAGATGGATACAGGAAACGGATTGGGCTGCTGAAACACCATCCCCACATTTTTACGCAACTGCACGAGGTCGGTCTCTCTGTCATAGACATTTTTTCCATCAATCATAATCTTTCCGGACGTACGCACCCCCGGAATCATATCGTTCATCCGGTTCATGCTTCTCAAAAGCGTCGACTTGCCGCATCCGGACGGGCCAATGAACGCCGTTACCTGATTTGGGCTGATGTTCAGCTGAATGTTTTTGAGCGCCTGATTCTCTCCATAATAAAGATCGAAATCCTGAATGCCTATTTTCTCCATCATGCTTCTTCCCCCTTGTCCACACCCATTCAACCGGTTCCTGGCTTCAGAGGGGGGGATTGTTTTCCCTCACTGAAGCTTGGAGCCAGTCAATACAGTGACTGGCCGCTCTTATCCCACGCTTGGAAAAGTGGGGGGATTGGAGCGGGTTGTCATCTGTGATCAACCAAATCGGCCCGTCAGATAATCTTCCGTCTCTTTTTTCTTTGGATTGGTAAACAATTGTGCGGTCTCGTCAAATTCGACCAATCTCCCCATATAGAAATAGGCTGTAAAATCCGATATACGCGCAGCCTGTTGCATATTGTGCGAGACAATTGCTATTGTAAATTCTTTTTTCAGCTCTTGCACCAACTCCTCAATTTTTCCGGTTGAAACCGGATCAAGCGCGGATGTGGGTTCATCCAGCAAAATAATCCTGGGGTTCATGGCGATCGCTCTTGCAATGCACAACCGTTGCTGCTGTCCGCCGGAAAGAGCCAATGCGGTCTTATGGAGACGGTCTTTTACTTCATCCCACAGGGCAACTTTTTTCAGGCTTTCCTCAACCATTCTGTCCAATTCTCTTTTGGATGCCCCATAGAGCCTGGGAGCAAAAGCTATGTTTTCATAGATTGATTTGGAGAACGGATTGGGGCGCTGAAACACCATCCCGATATGGCGCCGCAAATGGCTGGTATTGATGACAGGCTGATTGATATCAATTCCCTCTACCATAATCTTTCCTTCAACCCGGGCACCGGGGATCGTATCATTCATCCGGTTGAGACAACGCAAAAAGGTTGACTTGCCGCATCCGGACGGCCCGATAAACGCCGTTACTGTATTTTGGTACAAGGGCAGGTTTACTCCCTTTACAGCATGGGTTTCCCCATAATAAACATGTAAATCAACCGTTTCCAACTGGACGTGCCGTTTTTTCTTCTTCTCTGTGCGGGAGGTTCTCCGTTTTATCTCTATTTGAGTCGGAAACGGGACTGCTGTTTGCAACATTACATACTCCCCCTTGATCAGCTTGAAGTCAGACGTGCATGGATGACTCTGCCTAACCAGCGTGCCAGCAAATTAAAGATCAGAACGGCTATCACCAGCAATGCAGAAGCGCCGCTCGCCACTTCTTTTGCATCCGGGATAATTCCTTCCGCATTTACTTTCCAGATATGGACAGCCAGTGTCGATGCAGGGCGAAACGGATTCAGCGGCGATGTTGGCGAAGTAAAGTCCCAGTTTGCAAAATCAAGCGGAGGCGAGGTCATTCCCGCCGTAAACAGCAAAGCGGCTGCTTCCCCGAATACACGTCCGGACGCCAGTATGGTTCCGGTTATAATTCCGGGCAAGGCTGCAGGGATCAATACTTTACAAATGGTCTGCCAATGGGTTACTCCCAGCGCAAGGCTTGCTTCCCTTTGTTCACGGGAAACTGCCGTCAGGGATTGTTCCACAATTCTGACCATCAAAGGCAAGTTAAAAACCGTCAAGGCCAGGGCACCTGACAGCAAGGAGTAGCCCCAACCGGTATACTGGACAAAAACCAGCAAACCAAACAGGCCCACTACAATAGAGGGCAACGAGGACAATACCTCAATGCTTAACCGGATGAAATCGGTCAGTTTTCCCGGTTTGGCATATTCGGCCATGTAGATCCCGCCGCCTAGGCCAAGCGGAATCGTGATGAGCATAGTCAGGATTAACAGGTAAAAGGAATTGAATAACTGCGGCCCGACACCGCCGCCACCGGTCAGAACCGAACCCGGAGCTTCCGTAACAAATGACCAGTTGATCACACCAAGGCCGCGAATCAGAATAAAACTGACCAACCCAAGCAGTATGCCCACAATCAAAACAGCAATGGCATAGAAACAGATGGTCGCGAACCGGTCGACTGTCTTTGCGTTCATCTAGTACTCTCTCCTTCGGGTAATAAAACGGATCAAAAAGATAAAAAGCATGGTCATCAATAAAAGGATCAGGGCCATTGACCACAAGACATTGTTATACGTGGTTCCTTGCACGGTATTTCCCATGTTTAGGGTGATCACACTGGTCAGTGTGCTGATCGGTTCAATAAAGCTTACCGGCAGATTGGGCGAGTTCCCGATTACCATTTGCACTGCCAGCGCTTCGCCAAACGCCCTGGCCATCCCCAAAACAACTCCTGTCATCAATCCGGGCAAGGCTGTACGAACAACCAGCCGGGAAACAGTTTGCCACCGGGTTGCCCCCAATGCATAGGAACCTTCCCGTATTTGTGCGGGAACAGACTGGATGGCATCCACTCCAACACTGATGATGGTCGGCAAGATCATGATGGACAAAACAATAATTCCGGCCAGCAGACCAAAACCAAGCCCGCCCGCCGTATCCCGGATCAGCGGCACAATAACGGTCAAACCGATAAAACCATATACAACCGAGGGAATCCCAACCAGTATTTCAATCACCGGCTGTAAAATCTTTTTCCCCCAATCCGGTGCGATTTCGGTCATAAAAATAGCCGCACCAATTCCAAGCGGCGCACTGATTACCGTCGATCCGAGTGTGACAGCGAGCGATCCCAAAATAAATGCCATTACTCCGTAAAAAGGACCTCCTTGCTCTGCTGAAACAGTGGGCCCCCATTCAAAAGAAAAAAATTCCGCAAGCGTAATCTGATTATTGATAAACGGGGAAATTCCTTTGGAAGCAATAAAGTATAACAGTGAAAACAGGGTAACAATCAAAACCCATGCACAAACGAGCGTAATGATTTTGCCCTGTTTCTCGATCATCAACATCTTCCGCATCGGTTTCATCAATTGTTCTGAAAGTGATTCTTTGGCGGTTGATCCTTGAACTGCCTGTTCCACCCTGTAATTCCCTCCCGTCTATAAATTGGAGGAGCGAGCCTATCCGGCTCACCCCGCGTTCCTTTGAAACAGGAATTTATTTCACAAGATTGCCGTCCACATCCCGTTCCACTTTCATCTCACTGATTGGAATATAACCCAGTTTTTTCACCAGTCCGTTTTGCACTTCCCCAGATTTGATATAGTTGATGAACGCTTCTTCCAGTTGTTTGTTTTTGTTGTTTTTGTTGGTATACATGTGTTCGTAAGCCCAGATTTTCCAATTGTTCGTATAGACATTTTCATTTGTCGGTTCAACATTGTCTATTTTTAATGCTTTGACAGAATCATCAACATAGGAAAAGGCAAGATACCCAACGGCTCCGGGAGTTTCAGAAACGATTTTGCGGACGGTTCCGGACGATTCTTCTTCAATGCCGCCTTCCCCGCGAAATTCTTCATGGCCAAGCAATCCATATTTGGCAAAGGTAGCGCGAGTCCCGGAACTTGCCGGACGGTTAACAAGAACGACTGCCTGGTCTTTTCCGCCAAGCTCTTTCCAGT
The DNA here is from genome assembly GCA_049587175.1 of Thermoactinomyces sp. GTDB lineage: Bacteria > Bacillota > Bacilli > Thermoactinomycetales > Thermoactinomycetaceae > Thermoactinomyces. The sequence continues at coordinate 1,738 of JBAVDL010000007.1, read as the reverse complement.
TTTTGATCTTGCCGGTAAAAATACCAATCAATTGCTGATTTGTCACATTGTCAACACCGGTTCCCGGATTTACAACCGGAGCGATGCCAACGACAAATACTTTATGGTCAATGACTTGTTTGCTATCAACTTTCTCTTTTTCTTCTGCATAAACATCCGAATTGCCAATATCGGCTGTATCATTCATAACCGCACTTAATCCTGCACCACTTCCGCCGCCTTGAACATTTACCTGAACACCGGGATTGGATGCGGTAAACATTTTTCCTGCTTCATCCACAAGCGGCTGCATTGCTGTTGAGCCAACGACCGTCAAAGTACCAGACAATTGTTCACCGGATGCCCCCTGGCTGTTGCCGCTGCAACCGGTTAAAGCACCCAGAACTAAAACAAAAATACTGCCAAGTAAAAATCCCTTCTTTCGCATTGTTTGTTCCCCCCAAGGTAAAGAATGGTTGCCAGTCAACACTTTGTACTATAATCTTTTTATTTTATTTTCAAATAAAAGAATTATTAAGATTATGTTAATCTATTTAAAAATAAAAAAGCCCGCGGGCTCAGCAGCCGCAAGCATAATCCGATTATTTGACATGCAAGGGGAAGGTCAGGGTAAAGGTTGTACCTTCTCCCACTTTGCTCTTTACATCAATATGCCCGTGATGTTCTTCAACCAGATGCTTTACAATGGCCAATCCCAATCCGGTACCGCCTGAATCCCTTGCCCTAGCCTTGTCTACCCTGTAAAACCGTTCAAAAATACGCGGCAAATCCTGTTCCGGAATCCCGATCCCCGTATCGCTGATTTCGAGACAAAAGTGGCTGGAACTTTTCGTAGCCCTTACCTTGATCTGTCCCCCCTGAGGGGTATAATTCATTGCATTGGAAAGAAGATTTAACAATATTTGCCGCAGGCGGTCTTTATCCACTTCCACTTCAAAAGGATGATCCATTTCTACGGATAAAGACTGCCCCTTGCTTTCCACCTGATCCTGCACCATTTTTCTGACAGACTGCAACAAGGAAGCAACCGGTACCTTGCTGACTTTTAAAGGAGTCTGTTTCGATTCAATCTGTGTCAAATCAAGCAGATCACCAATTAACCTCTGCAGGCGCAAACTTTCTTCATGAATAATCCGCAAAAATTCCCGGCTGGTATCCGCATCTTCCATTGCCCCATCCAGCAGTGTCTCGGCAAAACCGCGGATTGAAGTAATCGGTGTTTTCAGTTCATGGGATACATTTGCCACAAAGTCCTTGCGCAACTGTTCCAGTCTGCGGATAGCTGTCAAATCATGAAAGACAACAACCACTCCCACCCCGTTTTTCTCTACCCACATTGGTGTGAGATAGGCTTCCAGAATTCTTTCTTCCGGATAATACAAGGGGATTTCCTTCGTTATTCTTATATTTGATTCAGCACATTCTGTTATTAACGAACTGATATCGTACGGATAGGTAAGTTGCTTGAAAGACCGGCCCACCAAATCAGACTGGGGAATGCCAAACATTCGTTCAAACGACCGGTTGGCCAGGCTGATTTTTCCGGTCGCATCAATCATAAGCAGGCCGCTTTCCATGGATTCAATGATACTGTTCAGGTTTCGTTCACTTTTCCGGATGGTTTCCATCTGATTTTGCAAGCTGTGAGCCATTCGGTTAATTGCCTGTCCCAGATAGGCGATTTCATCCTGGCTGTCTGCCCGGACCCGCCGGTGAAACTTTTTACGGGCTATATCCG
>JBAVDL010000006.1:0-1963 GCA_049587175.1 Thermoactinomyces sp. | reverse complement strand
GGCCTTTTTGATCCATGCTTCAAATCCGATTCCGTTGTAGATGAAGACGTCGGCGCGGCTCAACCGGGCCAAGTCCCTGGGGGTGGGTTCGAAATCGTGGGGTTCCACTCCCGGAGGGACGAGGAGGGTGACATTCACGTGTTTTCCGCCGATCTTTTCGGCAAAATCGGCGAGGGGATACACGCTGGCGTAAACCATCAGTCCGCCGCCGGAATCTTCCTGCGTTTCTCCGGAGCATCCCGCAGCCATCAGAATCATGACGAGAGATAAGGCAACCAGCAGTTTTTTGTCTCGTGGCATGGGTTCACTCTCCCGACGGTAAACTCCTTGTTTTATTATAGAGAGATGACCGGGGTTTGTAAATCGTAATAATTACGATTTAATAGAACCATGATGGGGGCATTGCGGGCGCAAGATCGCCTTTTCTATAATGGAGGAAAAGTGGAAGCCGAATTCTGCGGGCAACCCCGCGGGTTTTCCGGATGCGCAGGCGGTGGATCGTGCCACCTGCGGATCCGTCAAGCGAGGGTGAATCCATGCACCGGAAAAGCGTTGGAAAAACGGTCCTGATCACCGGCGCCTCGACGGGCATCGGGGCCGAGTTGGCAAAACGGTTTGCCGAAGGCGGATTTGATCTGATTCTGGTCGCCCGCAACCGGGACAAGCTGGAGCAGCTGGCGGAAGAAGCGGGAAGGCGCTTCGGCGTTTCCGTCCGGGTGGTCGTCAAGGATCTGTCCGAACCCGCCGCGTGCGGGGAATTGATTCGGGAGCTGGAGGAAGCGGGGATCGAGGTTCACGTCCTGGTCAACAACGCCGGAATCGGTGTGTACGGTCCGTTTGCGGAGACGGACTGGGAGAGGGAACGGGAAATGATCCGGTTGAACATCGAAGCGCTCACCCGGTTGACCAAGGCGTTTCTCCCCGGCATGCTCCGGCGGGGGGAGGGGAAAATTCTCAATGTGGCCTCCACCGCCGCGTTTCAGCCGGGCCCTCTGATGTCGGTCTATTATGCTTCCAAGGCCTATGTCCTTTCCTTTACCGAAGCGCTTGCGGAGGAGGTCCGGGGGACGGGGGTGACGGTGACGGCCCTTTGCCCCGGCCCCACCCGGACGGAATTCGGTTCCCGGGCGGGGTTTGGAACGTCCAGACTGTTCCAGCGCGGAGAAATGGATGCGGAGACCGTCGCCCGGGAGGGTTTCCGGGGGCTCATGTCCGGCCGGCGGGTGGTGATCCCCGGGCTGTCCAATCGCTTGCTGGTCGGTTCGGTCCGGTTTTTGCCCCGCGGGCTGATCACGAGGATCATGAAAAGGATCCAGAAAACACGGGAGGTCCGGGACGGAACGTGAACCTCCCGCGTCGCGGGACGGGAAGGTCGGCGGGAAGAGATTGGCGAATTGTATGGTTGCATCCGGTTTCATCCATCCCTTTGTACGAGTATTGACCGGTCTTAAAAAAGATGGGGGAGGGTTATGATGGGTGTCATTGAAATGATCAATCCGGCGACGGGTGAGCGCCTCGGGGAACTGGAGGAGACTTCTCCGGAAGCGATTGAGCGGGCCATGGTTCATGCGCGAAAGGCGTTTCGGCGTTGGGGGAATCTGCCCCTTGCGGAACGGTTGGATCACATCAACCGCCTTCGCCGCTATATCGTCGATCATGCCGATGAACTGGCGGAGACGGTGGTCAGGGACACGGGCAAAGTGCATCTGGAGGCGCTGATGACAGAAATTTTGCTGACGGTCGATTTTATCAAGTATTACGAAAAGAGGGCCGCCTCCATCCTGAAGCCGAAGAAGGTGTCGACACCGATCACCCTGATCGGCCGGCGCTCCTGGGTGGAGTACCGGCCGATGGGAGTGGTGGCCGTCATTTCTCCCTGGAATTACCCCTTTCAGTTGGCGATGATTCCGGCCATTTCCGCCCTGGTTGCCGGAAACGCCGTGCTGATCAAGCCGTCGGAGGT
>JBAVDL010000005.1:0-1838 GCA_049587175.1 Thermoactinomyces sp. | reverse complement strand
CAACTGAAGTACCTAAGTTTCCATAAATTTAAATATATTTTTCTTAGTCTAATTTTAGGTATAGCAAACAAAACCTAGATATTTCTAAGTTTCATTTTATTTATGATATTTTTTATAATTAAATTGTCTCTTTATATTTTACGAAACCCAATTTATTAGATTTCATTTTATTGCTTAGTTTCTTTATATTTATTGCAAAACTTAATAACTTCATTTCTGCAACAATTTTTTCCATGCTCCTATGTCTAAATCTAAAATATCTCATTCCCGATTTTATATATGAAAATATTCCTTCGGCTTGAATTGAACGGTTTAATCTTTCTGTAATTCCTTCTTTTGTAGTTATATTTTCTTCTGATTCTTTTCTAAAATTTTCAAATCGTTCTACCACATATATTCGTTTTAATCCAGATTTATTTTTAAATTTAATACAATCATGAGAATATCTGCAATTTAAACAATCTTTACATAGATAAACTCTAGATTCACTTTTGAATCCATATTTATTTTTTCTATATATGATTTTTTCAAATTTAAGTTTTTTATTATTATGACAAATGTAGTAGTCACCAGCCTTACAGTAAGTCATATTCTCCTTTTTAGATATATCTTTTTTATATTTTCTTGTTTTCTTTAGTTCATAATTCGATGGTTTTATGAAAGCTTCTATTTGATTTTGTTTTAAGTACAGATAATTTTCCTCACTCTCATAGCCTGAATCGGCTACAACTCTATCTATTTTTATATCATATTTTTCCAATAAACTATTAACAAAGGTAGGTAATGTCTTCATATCTGCTGGATTACTAAATCCTTCTATACCTACAACATAACCCCCATTTGTTGCACATTGAATATTATATGCAGGTTTTAATTGTCCATTTTTCATATGATCATCTTTTAATCTCATAAAGGTAGCATCGTGATCCGTTTTAGAATAGCTATTTCTTTCTCCCATTATTTCTAAATGTTTTTCATATGTATCAAGCTTATTAAGCCATTCTTCAAACAATTCATATCTTTTTTGCTCTTCTGTTTTTCTTTTCCCTTGACCATAAACAAATACTATATCTTTTGATTTACAAATATTTCTTACATTATTAAACTCCTTTAAAACAAGCTTTTTAAGATCGCCTTTTGATAATTCATCATTAATATTAAAATACTCCAAAATCTTTTCTATCAATCTTTTCTGATATTTAATGATAGACTTTTTCCATACAAATGTGTATCTATTTGCATTTGCCTCTATTTTTGTTCCATCTATATAAATACTTTTTAAATCAACTTCTCCTTGTTCTATTAACAAATCTATTAATTGTTTTGATATTTCATCCATAAAAGGATAAATTTTATTCCTAAATCTATTGATAGTTACATGATCAGGAGTCTTACTATTGTTTAGAAGCCATCTAAACCGAAGATCATATCTACAAGCATCTTCAATATCTCTAGCTGAATATTTTCTATTTAAATATGCAAAAACTAACACTTTTAACATAGTACGTGGTTCCACAACTGGCTTTCTACCTTTATGAAAGTAGGCACTAGTTAAAAAACTTAAATTCATCTCCTCAATAATATTGTGCACCAGGAAAACCTCGTCATCCATATCAAAATCATTAGCCAAATCAAAACTAAAAGATAGTTGCATTTTTTTGATTTTTGCTTTATAATTAATTTTAGTATGTGATTTCATTGCAGATAAATTATACTAAAAAACAGGTCGAAGAGCTACCGCTCTTCGGCCTGTTTTACTTTTATGGGCTTTTTATTTTGAAACAGCCCCTTTTTAGTCAGATATTGATATATGATTAACTATCGATTGATAAATTCTT
>JBAVDL010000004.1:0-6023 GCA_049587175.1 Thermoactinomyces sp. | reverse complement strand
TTTTCTTTCGGGGAGTTTGTCGCCATCAAAGAGATGGAAGCCGGAATAAATCCTGAAACAACCCCGTTCAGCATCCGAAGAATGAACAGTTGCCAATGAGATGTAACCAATCCCATGAAAAATGTTGCGATCACCATGCCAAATCCTGAACGCAAGATCATCATTTTTCGGCCAAATCGGTCTGCCAGATTCCCCCAAATGGGCTGTACGATAATTTGGGAGAAAAAGTTGATCCCAAAAATCAAGCCAGTCCACAACTGGATTTGCTCCGGATCTGTCATGCCTATCTCTTTCAGGTACAAAGGCAAAAATGGCATTATCATGTTCATGGCTCCCAATACCAGGAACTGGGACACCATCAAAATATACATGTTCCGTTTCCAAACCGGCATATCGGTCACTCCTTCTCCCTTCACTACATTATAAATTTCGACTATCGAAATATCAAAACAAAAAAAACTGCCACATCAGTGACAGAAATATCCTTTATACTTGTTGTGAGTTAACCCGTTTATCAAAGTCAAAACAAATGTTCATTCGTTGTGATCTCTCTACGCGTTTGACATAAGGCAATCTTTCAATGCGACGTATAATCTGGTCAGCTGTCTTTCCATCGACATAAAGATAAACATACTTCAATCGTTTAGAGATATAATGAATATTTCCCATGCGACCCAACGAACGGGCTGACTTCAGATCTTTGACCCAAACAGCCAAACCTAATCTTTCCACCATATCCATTCTATGTGACTCCTTTTCATCAGAACGTGTCCGGAGGGTCCATCTCTTTGTCTTGGCAGTATCCAGTTGTTAAAACAGCCTATAATATTATCGTACCACTCTGTTTTGCATTATTCAATATACCATCTATTCCAAAAAAAGGATATTGAAAAAAGGGTTAATCTCTCTTCGGTACTTTGACCGATTCTGAAACCGAACGGGCAATGGTCAGAGAAACCTGGTACAACAATTGGTCCAGCCGTTTTTCCGATTCCAGATAATTGTGAACGGGCGGATACGCATGTAACTTTTGCACCAAATCCAACGCCCGCTCTTTCATCTTCCGGTAATCGGGATGGAAACGGCCGAATCGACTGGCTTCTTCAAATTGGCTTTTTGCTTTATAGAATTCCTGAATCAAATTTTGCGCTTCAGGGTCATTCTCCAGTTTCTTTTTTGCATCAAGATATTCTTTCACTTCCGGTGATTCATTGATTTCGTCAGCCAGCTGATAAGCTTCCAGCAAGATGGTTGACATATCCAGAGTTGCCATTTTGATCCCCCTCCCCCTTATTGTAACAAAGAACAAATATTTTTGCCTGTTTTTCCCCTTAATCCCATGAAGTAGAAGGGGGCAGCAATTGAAGTGCCTGAATCCGGTTCAGTCTCATTTTTGTTCGACTCTGTCCGGAAGCAGCCTCAAATACCCATTCTCCCTGCTCATAGCGCAAAACCTGCGGACAAACTTCCAGCATCCGCCCGTTTTGAACCAGTCGAAGAGGCAATTGATGGACAATGCTCTGCCGTACAATTTCCCTGGCCATTTCCAGCCCGTATGGACGGAGACCGGAAAACCAGGCTTTTGGCAATGACTGGGCAGGACTTGACCTCTCGTTATCCGGATATTCAACACGGCACCCGCTCAAACCTTGAAAATCAACCGTCCAGCCTTCATTTTTTATTTTTTCATCAGAAAATCCCCATCTTTTCCCAATGCAAACATTCTTTTGCCCTTTTTCCTGAAGCCATGCTGCTACCTGAGTCGGAGGCGCGTTGACAAAGTATTCTGTTTGGCTGCATTTTTTAATTTCCCAGTCTGTCTCCGACAAACGTTCCTGCCATGCAGATTCCGTTTTGCCTGTTTGTTTCAGATAAGTCCACGGGGATAAGTAAACAGCATCCAATCGTTTCCACAGTTCATGAAGCCTGTCTGAAAAGAGTGCGGGCAATTCTCGGGTTGTCCACTTTTTTAATCGCTCTGTCATTTTTTCCAATGTCCATCCGTATTGAAAAGCCCTTCTCAGAGAGTGTTCATTGATTTCGTAAACCAGAATCTGATCACCGCCCATAAAGTCAGCCCACTGGGAAAGCTCATACCGCTTTTTCCATGGAAAATGATAGGGAACCAATATTTCCAGCTCCGGTTCAAGATAGACAGGAATTTCTCCCGGATTATCCCATTCCCGGGGCGGACAGGCAAGCCATTTCAGGCAGATCTCTCCCTCCTTTGTCTTTCCCGACTCAAGCCATCCCATACAAGCCATGGGGATCAGCCAATGATCCCGCAACTGTTCAACGGTTTCCGGGCAGTTCCTGCCCCCGAGACTGATCTGAACCTGACGGCAGATCCGTTCCATTCCAAACCAATGGCCTGTTGGCAGCTGTTCCAGAAGCAATCGGTAGCCTTCCAAACGGGGATAATCTTTCAGGAGAGTATGGCAAACTGCCTCGTACAAAAGAGCCATCGAGTCTTCCCAGGATTGCCGCAACCAGTTCATCCATCCGGTTTTCATTACTTTTGCATATTTTTCAGTCTCTATCACCAACCTGAGTGAACGGGCAACGTCAAGCAAAAATTCGGTCCAGCCGGACCAGGAAAAATCTATGTCCAAAAGCTCCAGTTCAACATCCATTTTCTTCAGTTCCTTTTGGGGAATGGTACCGGTTCTGGTTAACAGCCAGGGTTTATGACTCAAAGAAGACAGCAAATGGAAAAATGCCTGTCCGATCAGCAACGGATTGGCAATAACAGGAGTAACAGCATCTTCATCAAGCGGGGATTGGGGATGTTCCCTGAGCATGGCTTTGGCCCAACCGGCCCTCACTTCCTTTGGGCAATAATAGACCAGTTCCAGTTGCCTGTTTCTCAGGCCGTACACCCAGCCATTCCGGCAGGCTTTTTCCATAAGCTTGCGAAATACCGGCGGAGAAAGGGCCGGATTTTGTGAGTGGTACAGTTCCTGCTTACTTATTTTGCCGGACACGCTCTCAAACAGGATAGACCAGAGCCAGATTCGTTCACAGTCATCCACTTCTGATAAAATAGCAGTATAATAATCAGGATCAGACAGTTTTTGCTTTAATTCCGCAAGTATTCCTTTTCTGTTCAGGTCAAGCCTTGCCGCAATTTCACGACGGGCTTTTTCAGGCAACATGCTCAAACAATATTCCAGTTCGTTGATTCGCACCAAAATCAGCCTCCCCATTCAAGCACCTGATACTGGTATCCCTGCTCTCTCAAATAGGCCTGTCTCCTCCAGGCAACCTCCTGATCCACTGATTCCTTCGTTACCAATTGATAAAAGTATGCTTTTTGCCCTGATTGTTTTGGCCTTAAAATACGTCCCAAACGCTGTGTCTCCTCCTGCCTTGAGCCAAATGCCCCCGACACCTGGACGGCAACAGATGCATCCGGCAGATCAATTGCCATATTGGCTACTTTGGAAACAAGCAAAACCGATATTTTTTTCTCCCGAAACTGTTGATACCATTTCTCCCGTTCCGCCTGCGGGGTTTCTCCGGTAATCAGCGGACAACCCAGACGGGAGGCTATCTCTTTCAGTTGATTGATATACTGGCCAATTACCAGGATTTGTTCCCCCTGATGCCGCGCCAGAATATCTTCCAGTGCTTTCGCCTTGAGCGGATTTTCTGCTGCCAGCCGGTATTGATGCCGTCTTTCCGCCGCATGATAAATTTCTCTTTGTCCGGCAGGAAACGGAACACGCACTTCCTGACAGACTGCCTCCGAAATCCAGCCTGCCGCCTCCATATCTTTCCACTGCGCTGAAAAGATGACTGGCCCGATCAACGCAAAGACATCTTTTTCCCGGCCGTCTTCACGCACCAGCGCCGCTGTCAGACCAAGCCTCCGTTTTGCCTGCAAGTCAGCTGTTACCCGAAAAATGGGGGCAGGCAACAAATGGACTTCATCGTATATAATCAATCCCCAGTCTCTTTCCGCAAAGACCCGCATATGTGGAAAAGCACCTGTTTTAAGATCCCGCTTTGTCAACATTTGATAAGTGGTTACAGTTACCGGGGCAATCTGTTTACAGACTGCTGTATATTCCCCGATTGATTCCCGGGGCAGATCCGTTTTATCCTGCAGCTCCCGCATCCATTGCTTGCAGGAAGTCGTATTGGGAGTAAGAATCAGCGTTTCCTTCTGTATTTTTTCCATAATGGCAATAGCAACGACTGTTTTCCCCGCTCCGCACGGAAGCAGGATTACGCCGCTGGACAGCCAGTTGCGGGCCGGATGGCAAAAGGCGTCAACTGCTTTTTTCTGATACGGGCGCAAACCGGAAAATGAAGCATGCCTTGTTAACCGGAAAAAGAGGTGTTCCCCTTCCATATAGCCAATTTCATCAACAGGAGGATAACCCCATTTGACACACAGTTCTTTGATTTGCCCCCGATATTTTATTGGAAGGACAAGGTTATTGCTGTCCAGATGAAGAATCTTTTCCATCAGATCGGGGATCCGGGTGATCCATTCAATAATGGTCTTCTCTTTGCTGTGGAGAAGAAAAGATTCTCCGCTATATTTTTCCAGTCTGACTGCACCAAATGAATCCATATTTTTCTTTATCTGCTGTACAAATCCGGAATCCAGCGGAAATCTGGCATGCTCTTTCAGCCACCTGACCAGAACTTCCGGCCGGATTCCATTGGCCGCTGCCTGCCATAAAGTACATGGATCCAATTGGTAGGTATACAGGTGCTCTGTCTCTTTCAGCCTCCTGGCAAAGCAGTCCAGCATTTGTAAGACAGAGGTCAAGCCGGCAGTTCCTTTTTCAACCAGAATCGTCCCGTTTTGTCTGATCATCAACGGCTTTGGTTTCAACGATTCACCACCTCTTACCATCTATTTTGGCCGGTAAGAACCAGAACTATTGCTTATAAAATAAAATAATTGAAACCCGGTATAAATCTTATTCGTCTATCCGATAAAGGCTTTTTTCAGGAGGTTTAAGCATGAAATACCTTAAAGGCGCTTTATTGCTGTGTCTCCTGCCACTAATGGCTGCCTGCTCTGCTTTTGCTCCGGATCCTGAACCGGGAGGAAACAAAATGGATATTTCCTATGAAGTCATTGATATTGACAAATTGCCTTCGTCCCTCGGCAACCAGGCCCAACAGGCAATTTACTCAAAACAGGAGAATATTCAGTTACTTTCTGTCGGCAAAAAAAAATACGTGATTTTGAGTTTGGGTGAAAAAAGAACAGCCGGATACCAGATTACTGTCAAAAAAATAGAACAGATTGAAAACAGACTGATTGTCCATGCCCACAAGGAAGTTCCTTCCAAAAATGATTTTGTGGCACAGGTGATCACTTATCCCGCAATTATTATCGTTACCGAACCGGCAGGAAAAGTGGAACATGCGGAAGTAAAGTGGATTTAGGATTTTCGTAAGCAAATTACTGTGATAGCACGGAAAACCGGGTTCATAAGTATTCTTGTGGTTATACGAAAAACCGGGACATGCATACCGCAGGAACTATTCTCAAAAAACAAATCAGCCCAGATCAACTCTGGATATGGAACTCGGCACAGGTTGTCAGTCCAATGATTCGAGCAATTTGCCATTTCCATGGTGCCAAGGTCGCAAAACCCATCTTCTCTTTGCAAAGCCTGTCAAATCAGACAGGCTTTTTAATACGTTCGGGGCGATCGCGCTCCGGTGCATGGGGTTCCTCTCTGCGGACAGGATCCGGATCACGGGGTGCCATTATTTCCGGTTGATTGGGCTGGTTAATCTCCGGTTCACGAACGACGTCAGGAATTCGCATCTTCATCCCCCCTTTTACTCCTGTAGTCTGTCCGTAACAACTCCTTTTATAAAACATGTTTTTTCCAGCAAAAAACCCTTTGTTTGGAACAAAGGGTCAGACTGTAGATAAACCCCTTCTAGTAACTGAGTACAGAAGGGGTTTTCTAATAAACTGATTAAAAAATCGACGATGCCGACGGTTTCGCCATCGCCAATTAGCCAGTTTTTTTAAATTCATAGCA
>JBAVDL010000003.1:0-2192 GCA_049587175.1 Thermoactinomyces sp. | reverse complement strand
GTTCACAGCAAAGCCCGGCCATCTTCCCGATTATTTGACCGGTTTTAATCTGGCTGTAAAATGTCTTAATACTTTTGGTTCATAAGTAAATTCCAGTCCAACCAGTTGATCGGCCCTTTTTTTGATTTCAATCAGTCCGTCGGCAACCACATCCATATGATTATAGGTATACACCCGGCGCGGAATGGTCAACCGTACCAGTTCCAGCGGGCTTTCCAACTGTTCGCCTGTCTCCGGGTCCCGGCCCATCAGGAGAGAGCCGATTTCTACACTGCGCACGCCGGTTTCCAGATACAGTTCATTGGCCAGCACCTGCCCCGGAAACTGGTGGCTCGGAATATGCGGCAACAGCTTTTTGGCATCAACAAACACAGCATGTCCGCCAGCAGGTGTCTGAATGGGGACTCCACCGTCAAGCAATCTCTGTCCCAAATACTCCACCTGATGAATTCTTGATTTGAGAAATTCCTCATTAATTCCTTCTTTGAGCCCACGCGCCAAAGCCTCCATATCCCGGCCAGCCAATCCCCCATAAGTCGGGAATCCTTCATACGGCACAACCATGGAGCGGGCCTGTTCATACAATTCCACATGATCCCTGTTAAATGCCAGAAGCCCTCCGATATTGACCAGACCATCTTTTTTGGCACTCATCGTCAAGGCATCGGTATAAGAGAACATCTCTTTGACTATTTCCCTGATGCTCTTATGTTCATATCCGGGTTCACGTTTTTTGATAAAGAAAGCGTTTTCAGCATATCGTGCAGCATCCATGACCATCAGAATCCCATAGCGCCTGGCAATTTCCGATGCTTTCCGGATATTCTCCATAGAAACCGGCTGTCCGCCTGCACTGTTGTTCGTGATGGTACAAATAATCATGCCGATATTTTCAGGTCCCTTTTCCTGAATAATCCGTTCCAGTTTCTCCAGATCAAAATTGCCTTTGAAATCATACGGTTTTGTCGTATCCAGTGCTTCTTTTGTCACCACATCTATTGCCTTGCCATACGCCAAATCAACATGAGCGCGTGTTGTATCAAAGTGCCAGTTGCTTAATACATACTGCCCCTTTTTGACCACAATCGGAAAAAGAACCTGCTCGGCTCCCCGCCCCTGGTGAGTCGGTATCACATAGGGATAACCGGTTATATCCTCAACTGTTTCCTTTAAATGAAAATAATTCCGACTGCCAGAATAGGATTCGTCTCCCAACATCATGCCTGCCCATTGCACATCGCTCATCGCCCCGGTTCCGCTGTCCGTCAGCAGGTCAATATATACGTCTTCCGATTTCAGGTTGAACAGATTGTAACCGGCTTCTTTCAAAGCTTTTTCCCGATCTTCCCGTGATATAATGTTAAGCGGTTCGATCATTTTTATTTTATAGGGTTCTGCCATACGTTTCATCAAGTTTTCATCTCCTTGCTCGACTTTACTTCATCAATATAGTTGTAAACAGTATATTTGGACAGATTCATATGTTCTGCAAGCATTTCTACTGTTCCTTTTACCAGGAAAATGCCTTTTTCCTCCAGTTCCCGAATGATTTCCAACCGTTCAGGCCGTGTTAATCTCGTCAAATCCTCTCCTCTTTGTTCAATTACCTTTTGAAACGCATTTTCCACAAAATCATCAATATTTGAAGCAAAATATTCATCCTTGAAATGAGAGGGCTGATCCATATTGATAAAATGACCTGCAATTTTTCTTAAAGTAAAGAAATCCTGAATGCAATAGGTTATACATAAACAACCAGCCAATTTCCTGTTTTGCCGAATAAAAACCGTCGAACACCGATAAGGTTTCCCTTTGAAACAGGTGTGATAACCAATTCGATCTTCGGCCTCATCCCCTTCCGTCTTGATAATCTCTACGACGAAATTCGTTAACGGTGCATAAAGCTTACGGTTTGTTACATTCCCGGCAATCGCCACTACCGAAGCATTCAAGTCGGAGAAATCATGCAATACAACTTCACATTGCTCCCCAAACATACCTGCTACCGCCTTCATCAACGGCAAATACGGCTCAAATACGGGATTGAGATTCTCAGCCAGTTGTATACGCATAAATCAACTTCCTATCCAAATTTTTTTGGAAATCTCAAATAAATTGTATAATGTAAAAATGTGGTTTTCAAGAGAATATTAAGAATTTTATATGGCTATTTTTAGGCTGAAGTTTTATTT
>JBAVDL010000002.1:0-13254 GCA_049587175.1 Thermoactinomyces sp. | reverse complement strand
GGCAGACAATGTTGGCAAGGAGATTAAGAAGATCAACATGGGTTTCTCTGCTTTTGATTGCTGTGATGGTTTTGTCGGCTTGCAGTTTTGGCGGCGGCGGTACAGATACCAAGAGCAGCCAGGTTCTGAATCTGGCAGAAATTCAGGAACCCCCCAAGTTGGATAGTGCCAAATCCACGGATGTTGTATCCTTCATGATCCTTGGCAATGTCATGGAAGGACTTTACCGCTTGGACAAAGACAGCAAACCCGTTTTGGGAATGGCTGCCAAGGAGCCGGAAGTAAGTGCCGACAAATTAACCTGGACTTTTACGATTCGCGATGCCAAGTGGAGCGATGGAAAGCCTGTGACCGCCCATGATTTTGAATTTGCATGGAAACGGGCTTTAAATCCCGAAACAGCGTCAGAATATGCATACATTCTTTACCCGATTAAAGGGGCAGAAGCTTATAACACCGGAAAAGGATCAGCCGATGATGTAGGCGTCAAGGCATTGGATGACAAAACGTTGCAGGTTGTACTGGAGCGTCCGATCCCGTATTTTAAAGATCTTCTCTGCTTTGCAACATACTTGCCGCAACGGCAGGATATCGTTGAAAAATACGGTGACAAGTATTCCCTGGAAGTAAACACCATGGTCTATAACGGGCCGTTTATTTTTACAGAATGGAAACACAACCAAAGCTTCCAGGTGAAAAAGAACCCGAATTACTGGGAGAAGGATGTTGTCAAGCTGGAAGAGGTTAACTGGCAAATCGTTAAGGACAATACCACTCTGGTAAACCTGTACAATACAGGGAAACTGGACTTCACCAAACTGACTTCTGAGTTCATTGATGCTTTCAAGGATGATCCCAACACTTTTGTCATTCAGGACGGATCCAGCTGGTATCTTGAAATGAACCAGACCAAGGATTTCTTTAAAAACCAGAAGATCCGGCAAGCAATCATGTTTGCCATCGACAGGGATACCTTTGTAAAAGGAATACTTAAAAACGGGTCGATCCCCGCAGGCGGTCTTGTTCCGCCATTTATCAAGGCAAGCGGGGTGGATGAAGATAAAAAATACCGCGATCTGGTCAAATTGGAGCCTGAATTCAATCCCGACAAAGCCAAACAATTGTTGCAGGAAGGATTGAAGGAATTGGGCATGTCCAAGGCTCCGGTGCTGGAATTGCTCGGGGATGATACGAGCGGCGCCAAAGCAAGCCTGCAATTTATCAAGGAACAATTACGGGTTAACCTGGGACTGGAAGTCCAGATTACGTCCGTTCCGTTTAAAGAGCGTTTGGAAAGAGGAAAAACACAACGCTTTGATCTGTTGATATCCGGTTGGGGACCTGACTACAATGATCCGATGACCTTCCTGGACCTCTTTACGACCGACAATGCCTTTAACCGCGGCAAATACAGCAATTCGGAGTATGATGAGCTCATTAAAAAATCGAAAGAAAATGGAGACTTCAAAGAACGTTTTCAGGATTTGAAAAAGGCAGAGGAAATCCTGATTGGTGATGCCGGGATCGTGCCGCTGTACTACCGTACGGAAATGGCTGTGAAAAAGCCGTTTATCAAGGATTGGTACTGGAGTGCCATTGGTCCTGAATATACTTTGAAATGGACATATGTTGAAACCGGAAAATAACAGGCAGACATTTTTGCAAAGTGAAGGTATATGTCATGAAACAGGTGGCATATACCTTCATCCTTACCAGCTTATGTCAGGAAAGGATGTGAACGGATGTGATCCGGTATATACTTACCCGTCTGGGTTATATGGTGATCACCTTGTGGATTATCGTGACCGCAACCTTTTTTTTGATGCATTCCCTGCCGGGAACGCCGCTTCAAAATGAGGAAAAACTTCCTCCCCTGATTCGGGAACAGATTATGGAAACTTACGGATTGAACGATCCGCTGCCAGTGCAGTATGTGAATTTTCTGGGGCGTCTGGTTCAGGGAGACCTGGGAAAATCACTGACGTATGACGGCCGTTCCGTCACGGAAATGCTGCTGGAAGGATTTCAGGCATCTTCCTTTATCGGAATGCAGGCGCTGATCTTTGGAGTTGTCGTTGGCCTGTTGCTTGGAGTTGCGGCTGCACTTCGCCATGGGGGATTGCTGGACAATTTTGCTACCGTTGTCGCGGTTTCGGGAGTATCCATCCCCAGTTTTGTCATGGCGGGCCTCTTGAGTTACTGGATTGGAGTTAAATGGGAATTGTTGCCTCCAGCTTTGTGGGGAACATACGAGCATACCATTTTGCCTTCCTTGTCTCTATCATTCTTCGTCATTGCACAAATGTCGCGTTATATCCGGACAGAGATGGTGGAAGTGCTTGATCAGGACTATATGAAAACGGCGAAAGCAAAGGGGCTTGGAAGACAAGCAATCATATTCCGTCATGCCCTGAGAAACGCGTTGATTCCGGCTGTAACCGTTCTGGGGCCGCTGGCTGTCAATATTATTACCGGATCGCTGGTCGTTGAAACCATCTTTGCAGTCCCCGGAATTGGCGAGTTCTTCGTCCAGTCCATTCAAGTCAATGATTATACGCTGATTATGGGTGTAACCATTTTTTATGCGGTGTTAATTCTGGTCACCATCTTTGTTGTTGACATTTTGTATGGCATCATTGACCCCCGAATTCGACTTGCTGGTGCAAAGGAGTGACCGAGAAGTGAGTGAAAAAACATTAAAAAATCTGTCGCCGGAAATGTTTGAATTTGTTGGTATGAGTGAGTCGGCCGGGGAGGAGATGACGCGGGAGAGGGTCGGTTTCTGGAAAGATGCTGCACGCCGGTTCCGATCCAACTGGGGTGCGATGATTGGACTTTTTATCATTCTGGTCATTGGTTTTTTTGCCTTTGCGGGTCCGTTGATGAACGAATATGATTATGAATCGCAAAACATCCCGATTCAAAACAAGGAGCCGTATGAAGATCACTATTTCGGAACGGACAGCTTTGGCCGCGACCTCTGGCAGCGTACATGGAACGGGGCTCAGGTATCACTGACCATTGCCTTTCTGGCAGCATTTTTTGATCTGGTAATCGGTGTGACCATCGGCAGTATTTCCGGTTATTTTGGCGGCCGTGTCGATATGGTTTTGCAAAGAATTGTGGAAATTTTGTATTCGATTCCCAATTTGATCATTATTGTCCTGATGCTGTTGATTTTTGAGCCGGGGATTATCCCGATTGCCCTGGCGTTATCCATTACGGGATGGGTGCCGATGGCACGGGTGGTTCGTGCCCAGATCCTGAAACTGAAATCGCAGGAATATGTTCTGGCTGCCCGTACCCTGGGAGCCGGTCACCGGCATATTCTGACCCGTCATTTGATCCCCAACGTAATGGGGCCAATTATTATTGCCATCACTTTTGCGATTCCATCTGCTATTTTCTTTGAAGCCTTCCTGAGCTTTATTGGTCTCGGAATTCGCCCGCCTCTGGCAAGCCTGGGATCCCTTGTTTTTGACGGATCCAAATTTTTGCAGATTTATCCGTATCAACTGTTTTATCCGGCAACAGTCCTTTGTCTGATTATGCTTGCTTTTAACTTGCTGGGAGACGGCTTGAGAGATGCACTTGATCCAAGGATGCGCAAGTGAGGAGGGTGAATGAGGATGAACAAGTTACTGGATGTCAGAGATTTGCATGTTTCTTTTACGACTTATAACGGTGAAGTACAAGCGGTTCGCGGTGTCAGCTTTCATGTCCATAAAGGGGAAACCGTGGCGATTGTAGGCGAGTCCGGGTGTGGAAAGAGTGTTACCTCCCAGACGATTATGCGCCTCATTCCCGAGCCGCCGGGCAGAATCAAACAGGGAAAAATTTATTTTGAAGATAAAGATCTGGTCAAGGTTACGGATAAGCAGATGGAAAAGATACGTGGTTCCGAAATCGCGATGATTTTCCAGGATCCCATGACCTCGCTGAACCCGACAATGACGGTGGGACGACAGATTACGGAATGTCTGATGAAACATCAAAATCTGGGATCATCGGAAGCCAGGCAAAAAGCGATAGAACTGTTGCGTATGGTTGGAATTCCCAGCCCGGAATCGCGAGTGAAACAGTATCCGCATCAATTTTCCGGCGGCATGCGGCAACGGGCGATGATTGCGATTGCGCTCTCCTGCCGGCCGAAGTTGCTGATCGCGGATGAACCCACCACTGCACTGGATGTAACCATTCAGGCGCAAATTATTGATTTGATGAAAAGACTGCAGGAAAAATTCGGCAGTTCTATTATCCTGATTACCCATGACCTGGGGGTGGTTGCAGATATTGCTGATCGTGTTGTGGTAATGTATGCCGGGATTGTTGTGGAATCCGGAACACTGGGTGAAGTTTTTTCCAATCCGCATCATCCGTATACATGGGGACTGATGGCTTCCATGCCGCGACTTGATCTGGCTGAAGAACAGGAACTGCTTCCGATTCCCGGATCTCCTCCCGATCTGATATCTCCTCCCAGGGGATGCCCGTTTGCAGCACGCTGCCGTCACGCCATGAAGGTATGCCTGGAATATATGCCGGAGATAACAGATCTTTCATCTACCCATCAGGTAGCCTGCTGGCTGGAACATCCCATGGCTCCCAAAACGGATAAACATACGGGACGGAATGGAGGAGAGGCTGATGAGTAAACAGGAAAGGGCAAACCAGGTGACAAAAGCACCGGCAAAGAAGAATCGGGAAGTCATTTTGTCGGTAAAAGGGCTAAAAAAGCATTTTCATCTGGGCAGCGGTCAGGTGGTGCAAGCAGTGGACGGGGTCACATTTGATGTGTACCGCGGTGAAACGTTGGGCCTGGTGGGCGAGTCAGGATGCGGCAAGTCTACCATTGGCCGTACACTGATCCGACTGTATAACGCCACGGAAGGATCGGTTACGTTTAAAGGGGAAGATATCTATCAACTGAAAGGAAAGAAATTGAAAGAGTTTAACCGGAAAATGCAAATGATCTTCCAGGATCCATACGCTTCACTGAACCCGCGCATGACCGTCCTGAATATCGTTGCAGAAGGGCTTGACATTCATGGCCTTGCCAAAGGGGAAGAGCGGCGGAAACGGGTTATTGATCTCTTGAAAGTGGTCGGACTGAATGCAGAACATGCCAATCGTTTTCCCCATGAATTTAGCGGGGGCCAGCGGCAACGGATCGGAATTGCCCGTGCTCTTGCCGTAAGCCCGGAATTTATCATTGCCGATGAACCGATTTCCGCCCTGGATGTATCCATTCAGGCACAAGTGGTCAATTTGCTGAAAAAGCTTCAGAAAGAGCATGGATTGACATACCTGTTCATTGCCCATGATCTTTCAATGGTGAAATATATTTCTGACCGTGTGGGGGTCATGTATCTGGGGAATCTGGTGGAACTGGCAAACAGCGAAGAATTGTATGACCATCCGCTTCATCCGTACACTGAAGCTTTATTGTCTGCCGTCCCGATCCCTGATCCGGATGCTTCCAAGAAGCGGGAACGCATTATCCTGGAAGGAGATGTGCCCAGCCCCATCAATCCGCCCAGCGGCTGCCGCTTCCGGACACGGTGCCCAAAGGTGATGGACATCTGTGCCAAAGCCGTTCCCACATGGAAAGAAGCTTCTTCTGACCATTGGGTGGCTTGCCACTTGTATGATCAAGAGCAAAAATAAACCCGGCAATCGACCGGGTTTATTTGACTTATAAAAAATCAGGCGATGACCGGTTCGAACATTTTCGCTACTTTTTTCTTACAATTACTGTTCTCCCATCGCTCAATTCCCGATATTTCTTGAGAATAAAATCAAGCTATTGGACGATCGTCTGTTTGGACACATTCCAGCCCTTTTAAAACATGATCGATTCTTTTGGAGAGGTCTTCAAATTCTTTTACTGATAATTCATGGCGAAGCTTACTATGGTTACCATTTGCCGGTTCTTTTTTAATCGCTTTAATTGCACCAATAAACACCTTTTCGTTGATTAACGCAATTTCACCCAGCGCAGTATAAATTAATAAATTTTCTGTTTTTTCTTTATTACACACTGTTTCAGATTCATAAGAAGTTTTCGCAAACAGCATTCAACAACTCATCGTATTTCCAATCATCCACCAAACAACCCTCCGTTGTTAGCGTAATATAATCTCTTAAATCCTTTATTCCTTGGAAAGAGGGCTTTTACATGAAAACCATTATTGGAGTACCCGGTTTGTGGGAAGATCGGTCAGCTTTCATACAATCTCTTGCAAAAGAAAAGATGGTGTTTAGTGGCAATATTTTACATGATATAAACGCGAAAACGTCGTATACCGCAGAGTTATATCCTCATGATCCCTGCTTGGCAGAAGCATTTTTTAATGCAGGTCAAGGTCGAATTAAAGAAGCGGAGAAGAATCAGATTGCTCAACATACATTTACGCTGTATATTACCTTCGAATATGACCAGATGATGGAATTGAAAACGGTTATGCATATTGTAACCAAAGTTTTAAATGCAGGTGGAATCGCAGTCAAGATTGAAACAGCAGGCCTGGCACATCGGAAAGAGGATTGGGTTCATTTAAGTAAGGAACCGGATGAAGTCTCGCTTTATTATGCATTTGTGACCAGCGTTGTTGAGCAGAATTACTTTTATTCTTGCGGCATGCATCAATTTGGTGAAAGGGATGTTCTGATCTATGATCAGTGGAATCCCGAATTAATGGGGGAGTTTCTTCTTTACACCATGATTGAAAAACCAAAGTTGCAAGTTGGAGAGTTTTTTTGTCTTCGTCCAGATGCGCCGGGATATGAGATCGGAGAAAGAGTTTGTGATTTTTATCATAAAGATGAACTCTTCTACAATCCCTTTGGTTATTGGACGTTGAGCAGAAAATAATATTTTCTATGAGAACCTGAGGACGAAATCAGGAAGAAACTTTCGACTGATGCAAGTATGAAAGAGATCCGACTATTATAAGAATAGTTGGGTCAAGGTCAGGTTCAAATCGACATCGTCAAAGCCATTGAGGGTGCCTGGTTTTGCTTTTCCGCAAGACTGTTCAATTCTCTTTTTTAAAATACAGGATGAATCTTGCATGTCCTCTTTCTCCATAGTTTAAACCCGGCAATCAACCGGGTTTTTAATTTGCAGGAAAGTATTCGGTTTTTTTATTTTTGCAAAAAATAAGCATTCAACCTGAAAGCGATTTCATTTGTTTTTTCAATAAAAATATATTATTCATGTAGCTGTATTATTTCCAGTAGTTGCACAACAGCCAGGACAACAAACAGGAGCAGACTGATCAGGAGAACGGTATTGTTCCACCAGCGGTTTCGGTAATCCGGAGTGATTTTGTCCGAGTTTAAAAGGATCAGCAAGGTGACTGACAAAAACGGCATAAACAGGGAGCCAAGCACTCCATAAAGAATGACAAGACTGACCGGTTTATCCAGAAACAGGAGCAGCATGGGCGGGAATGTCAGCCACAAGAGGAAGCCGCGGTAATAGGGATCGCGAACGGAAATGTAATTCAAATCATCTGATGGAATCTGTTTGCGGAGGTGGCGGATCAAATCGGCAAACAGGTAAGGCACCCCATTAAATACTCCCAGAACAGAGGTAAAGGAAGCCGACCAGAATCCGGCCAGAAACAGCCAGCGCACCGTTTCGCCAAAGTTGACTCCCAACAGGTGGGCAAGTTTGATCAACCCCTCTTCATCTTCCAGCAGAATCCCGGTTCCAAACAGAAACTCTGCTCCCACAATTAACAGGGACAGGGTAAAGACTGCAGTCAGCGTATAAGCAACGGTAGCGTCGATTCGCATAACCGGGATCCACGGCGGGCCCATCCATTTTTTTTCGCGAATCCAGTAGCCATAGGAAGCAATCGTAATAGAGCCGCCTACTCCGCCAATCAACCCCAGGGCATAAAATATGGAACCCGACGGAACCCTGGGAACAAGTCCCATAGCCATCTGGTCAAGTTGCGGCAGAACAATCACGGCTGAGCCGACAATGGTCAGAAACATGATCCCTGTCAACAGGGCCATAATATTTTCAAAAAACTGATATCTTCCGATCCAGACAAGAAGCAGGGCAAAGATGGCATGCAGGATGGCCCAGGTGTGCAGGGAAAATTGGGGGAAAATTGCCGTAGCAGCCATAGCGGCCGAAGAGGTTCCCGCTGCTCCATAAATAAATCCCCAAATGATAATGTAAATT
Organism: Thermoactinomyces sp.; assembly: GCA_049587175.1. GTDB lineage: Bacteria > Bacillota > Bacilli > Thermoactinomycetales > Thermoactinomycetaceae > Thermoactinomyces. The sequence continues at coordinate 5,054 of JBAVDL010000002.1, read as the reverse complement.
CCGAAATAAATTAATGTCCAGAGCCCCAGGGATTTCCAGCCTTGCAAGATCGTATGACCCGATGCCAGCTGAAAGCGGCCGATTCCTTCATTCAGGTAATATTTGATCACAGCTCCGATTATAATAGCCCATATAAAGGTTGTTCCGAATTTTGTGCCGGCCACTAAAGCAACAACCAGATCTCCCGCTCCAACCCCGGTTACCGCAGCAACGATGCCGGGCCCAACCAGAAGCCAGCGTTCTTTCGATGCCGAAGGGGGTCTTCTTACGCGAATAGGTAATGCCTCCTCTCTATAATTCTATAAAGAATAAGTTCCTTCCATGAAATTCTAGATTAATATAAAAAAACCCTCTTTCAAACAAAAAAGAGGGGGTTGCGAAGAAATTTTTTTATATTACCTGTTCCACTTCCCGGATTTCAGGGATTTCTTCCATCAAGGCACGTTCAATTCCGGCTTTCAGCGTAATTGTGGAACTGGGGCAGCTTCCGCAAGCTCCGAGCAAACGGACACGCACAATTCCATCTTCCACTTCGACCAATTCAACATCTCCGCCATCTCGTTGAATAAACGGACGTAATTTTTCCAATACGTCATTGACTCGTTCTTTAACGGACATTATATTCAACCCCTTTCTGTATAGGAGTAACAGAGAGAGTGAGAAGAATTCCCAATGGTCAAGTACATTTTAGTTTTTTTTCCATATAAAATCAATGGTTAATTATTAACAGGCCGGCGAGCGAGGCTTTTTTCCGGGTGGGAAAATTGCTATGCTTAGAATAGTTATCATTTTTTATTAAAGGAGTACCCATCATGAAAAAACGGTATGAACATGTAAAAGAGCTGATTGGCCATACTCCGATGGTACGCCTGAAAGAGACGGGAATTCCGGATCATATATATCTGTATGCGAAATTGGAGTTTTTTAACCCTGGCGGAAGCGTAAAAGACCGGTTGGGGTTGGCGCTGATCCGGGAAGGGGAAAAAACAGGCAAATTAAAGCCGGGAGGAACGATTATCGAACCAACGGCCGGAAATACGGGAATTGGTCTGGCACTGGCTGCAGTCGGAACGCCGTATCGCGTTATGTTTGTTGTACCGGAAAAATTTTCCGCGGAAAAACAGGAGTTGATGCGGGCGCTGGGGGCGGAAGTCATCAATACACCGACAGAAAAGGGCATGATCGGAGCGATGGAGAAAGCCAAGGAATTGGAGCAATCCATTAGCGGAGCCTATTGTCCGCAACAATTTACCAATCCTGCCAATCCGCAGGCTCATTATGAGAGCACGGCTCCCGAGATCTGGGAACAAATGGATGGCCAAATTGATGTATTTGTGGCTGGTGCGGGTTCTGCAGGAACATTTATGGGGGTTGCCCGTTATCTGAAGGAAAAGAATCCGGGCATCAAAACGGTAATTGTGGAGCCGGAAGGTTCCATTATTGCAGGCGGGGAACCGGGATCCCACAAAACCGAGGGAATTGGCATGGAAATGTTCCCGGATTATTTTGACCGCTCCCTGATCGATGAAATTTATACAGTATCTGATCAAGATGCTTTTCGGTGTGTCAGGGAACTGGCGGCCAAAGAAGGATTGCTGGCGGGAAGTTCGTCAGGCGCTGCCTTTTATGCAGCTTTGCAGGAAGCAAACAAATCTGCGGAAGGGACAAGGATTGTCGTTATTTTCCCGGACAGCAGCGAACGGTATTTAAGTACAAACATTTATCGAAGCGAGGTATAGAACAATGAAACTGGACACAAAGCTGATTCATGGAGGCGTATTTGGTGATAAGCACACAGGTGCTGTAAGTGTGCCCATTTACCAGGTTTCCACTTATAAGCAGAAACGGGTGGGTGAACATGCAGGTTATGAATATTCCCGTACCGGCAACCCGACACGTGCCGCTCTGGAACAGATGATTGCCGAGCTGGAAAACGGTGAGGCCGGACTGGCTTTTGCATCAGGAATGGCTGCCGTATCTGCTGTGTTATCCTTGTTTAATCAGGGTGACCATCTGGTGGTGGGAGACGATGTGTATGGAGGCACCTATCGTGTCATCGCCAAGGTCTTCCAACGGCTGGGAATCAAGGCAACATTTGTGGATACGAGTGATTCAAGACAGGTAGAGGCGGCGGTTTTGCCAGAAACAAGGGCGATCTATATGGAAACACCAAGTAATCCGCTCTTGAAAGTATCAAATATCCGGGAGATCGCCAAACTGGCCAAAGCAAAAGGGCTGTTGCTGATCGTGGACAATACTTTTATGACTCCCTATTGGCAAAACCCGCTCGATCTGGGAGCGGATATTGTTGTCCACAGTGCCACCAAGTATCTGGGCGGTCACAGCGATGTGGTAGCCGGCCTGGTGGTGACCAAAGAGAAGGCTTTGGGGGGAGAACTCCATTTTTTGCAAAATTCGATTGGAGGCATTCTCGGACCCCAGGATTCCTGGCTGTTGTTAAGGGGCATGAAAACATTGGGGCTCCGGATGAAACAGCATGAACAAAATGCACGGCAAATTGCAAGCTGGCTGCAAGAACAAAAGGAAGTAAAACTTGTTTATTATCCGGGACTTGAAACCCATCCCGGCCATGAAATTGCGAGAAAACAGGGCCGCGGATTTGGCGGAATCATTTCTTTTGATGTCGGAAGTGAACAGATGGCGGATCAGGTTTTGGAGAAAACGCGCTATTTTACATTGGCCGAGAGTCTTGGAGCAGTAGAAAGCCTGATTTCCGTTCCGGCACGTATGACTCATGCCTCAATTCCGGCAGACCGGCGAGCAGAGTTGGGCATTACCGATGGTTTGATTCGTATTTCGGTCGGCGTTGAGGACGCAGAAGATTTGATCGCTGATCTGGAACAGGCGCTGCGGTAAATCTGACCAATTGGAGGGAGAAGCCGGGTGGATACCCTGACTGTTTATGTATACGGTGCCGAACAGATTTGTTCAAGCTGTGTCAATTTGCCTTCTTCCAAATCGACGGCAACCTGGCTGGAAGCAGCTCTGGGCAGGAAATACGGGGATAAAATCAAGGTTCGTTATGTGGATATTCACCAACCGGAAACAGAAACAGAAAGCTTTTTTTGCAAGCGGGTACTGGAGGAAGATTTGTGGTATCCGGTAGTGGTGATTGGGGATGAAATTGTTGCTGAAGGTAATCCAAAGCTGAAAGAAATTTGTGAGGCAATTGATCGTCTGTTGCCTTGAAAAATCGGATTCTCCATTCAGCAATCGCTTTTTAAATTGCAACAGATAAAGCCGGACCCGAAAAAGTCAGGAGTGAATCCTGGCAGTATCGGATCCGGCTCATTTCTTTTTTGGAAATCTGTCAGTTTGCAAAACAATCCTGGTCTGTCATTGCTCAAGCCTTGAAATCTGAAGAATGTTGTTTAAGCTTTTCAGTTCGCTCAGGATATGGTCATCCACCTGATCGTCCACTTCAATAACCATCATTGCTTCTTTGCCGATATCCTTTCGGGTTACTTCCATCTGGGCAATGTTAATTTTATGCTTGGCCAGGATTTCTGCCACGGATGCGATGGTTCCAAACCGGTCATGATTCCGGATGATAATTGTTGGAAGTTTGCCCGATAATTTAATATCAAAACCAAGGTTAGCCGTTTCCATAAATTTTACCCCCTGATCAGGCATGTGAAAAATAATTTGATACAAAAGATAAACAGTTAATAAAAGTTCAGGTTGAGATAAAAAGGTTAAACATGATTGAACTCTTGAAAGAGCATAACAGAACCTGAACGGTTAAGCAGATTCCGGAGTTACTTGATCAGTAAGGTGTTTTGCTTTTTTGATCTTGAAATTTTTAAATATAATTGATCCCAAATAGCCGCACAATGCACTGACTGCTGCGCAAAGCAATGCGGTAATCGTGACCTCTAACGGATCATTAAATCCGTACATGACAGCCAGGCCGGCAAAAGGGGTAGCGGTACCCGGAACATTGTTAACCAGGCCAAACATCGAAATAATGACACCGGAACAGGCTCCGCCCAGAAAATTGGTTACATATACCGGAATGGGATTGGCAGAGATGATGTCAGCCTGTGTCAACGGTTCAACTGCTACAGAAATGGTCGTTCTGATATCGCCAAATTTCATCCGGTGAAACAAGACAAAGTTCATGAAGGAAGAACCAAATACCGCCAATGCTCCAATAGCCATGGGCAATCCTGTCAATCCCAACATTGCTGTAAGCGCCATCGAGCTTAACGGGGCAGTGGCAACCACAGTAATAACCCCGCCCAATATAATTCCCATCATAATCGGACTGGCATTGGCTGTTTCTGTTATGATTCCGCCAATATTCAACAGCGTTGCATCCACAACAGGGTCTGCCCCGACTGCAATCAAGCGGGTGAGTGGAGTTGCAACAATGATCGTGACAAGCAGGTCGAGGCCTGGAGGAATTTTTTCTTCGATTTTCTTCACGATAAATGACATGAGATAACCTGCAAAAAAACCGGGTAACATTCCGAGACCAGCACAGGCAGCCCCCATCATTAAAGCGTAGACCGGGGAAACACCCATGGCCAGCGTTACAAGAGAAGCTGCTACGACTCCTCCCATACTGCCTGAAGCACTTCCAACTTCCCCCAGAAAGGAAATGTTGAAAATATCGCCTCCAACATATTTTTGAAAAGCTTCCACCAGAAAAGAGGCAACAGCTGCGTTTGCCAGTGCACCCATCGCCTTCATCCCTTTTGGGGCTTTATAGCTGAATAATGAGAATCCAGCCAGAACAAGCAACAATAATGCAGTACCTTTGACAAATTCCATTAATGCTATCTCCTTCTGTTATGTTATATGTCAGGAAGTTTGGTTTTTTTATTTCATGGATTCGTATTCATCTTCTGCCCGCACTTTCTGGAGATAGTTATACACAGTAAATTTGGAAACTCCGAGCGCATGGGCTACATATTCTGTGGCGCCTTTGATCAGAAAGGCTCCTTTCTCTTCAAGAAGGCGGACACATTCCACTTTTTCATCTACAGACATGGCCGACGGGGATTTCTGAAAGCTTAACAGAATCTGGC
>JBAVDL010000001.1:0-1929 GCA_049587175.1 Thermoactinomyces sp. | reverse complement strand
CACCTGATATTTATTATTATTTATAGATTGATAAAGCCTGTAAATTTTTTGTTTTGAATTTCCTTTATTGGCAATGATTTGACCATGGTATAATACATACAACAATGTGCTTTTAGGAGGTTCCCGGCAGATGGTTTTTCCTCAATGGACAGGGCCCGTTCTCCGGACGCTTCTGGTGATCGGCTTATTATTCGGTACATATTTGATAATTACCTATACGATGCCGCTGATTTATCCTTTTGTGATTGGATGGCTGATTGCCATGCTGATCGAACCCATGGTCAAATGGCTGGAACGAAAAACCCGGATTCCCCGATGGGCCGCGGTAACCTTGATTTTATTGCTGTTGTTAAGCCTATTGTTGTCTCTGGTCATTTTTCTGGTCGCAGAAATCGTTGTGGAGCTGACCAAACTGGCTGATTTTTTACCTGCAATCATTGAAAAATCGGGACAAACCTTCATTCAAATGTTTACGCAGGAAAATACGGACTTTCAGCGGATCATTAATACGGTGCAAAATTATCTCGAGAAAAACCCGGAACATGAACAACGGATTTCTGCCAGCATCCAGGAAAATATCGGCATCATCGCCCAAAAAGGGACAGATCTGATTACAAAAATTGTAGCGGGAATCGGTCGTTTTATCAGTGATCTGCCCTATCTGATTACCGTGCTTGTATTTATTACCCTGGCCGCCCTGTTTATCGGGCTGGACTGGCCACGTTTGAAACGTAAAATCTTGCGGATAGTACCCAGAAACATACTGAAAACTGCCCAATACATTACTGCTGATTTGAAAAGAGCATTATTCGGTTTTATCCGGGCGCAAATCACCCTTGTCACCATTACCGGTGTAATCATGTTTATCGGGCTTACCATTCTGGACGTCTCCTATGCATTTACAATTGCTTTTGTGATCGGGCTTGTTGATTTGCTGCCCTATCTGGGGGTAGGTGCCGTCCTGGTTCCGTGGATTATCTACCTGTTTTTGACAGGCAGTTTGTATCTGGCAATGGGATTGTCCATTGTATACGGGATCATTATCATTGTGCGGCAGTTCCTGGAGCCAAAACTGGTTGCCAGCAATGTAGGGATTGATCCGTTGCTCACATTAATAGCCCTTTTTGTCGGACTGAAACTGTTCGGGATTATCGGGCTGGTATTAGGTCCGGTCATTGTTGTTATCCTGATGGCACTTCATCGAACCCATGTATTTCAGGATATCTGGAAATATATTCTGGGCAATCACAAGTGGCCCATTCGCCCGAAACACGAATAAACATGGAGAGTTTTTTTTCATTCTGCCGGATTCAAAAAAACAGCGGGCCAATATGCCAAAGCATAAACAGCCCGCCGCTTCAAAAAAACTTTCCCGAAATCCCTTGCCAAATTCTTGATATGAAGACTCCAATCTCTTTTATTTTGGAGCCATTCAAAAACCGTCAAGGATGGTTTCCGCTTGTCAACGAAATGTGAAAAAGCGATAATTAGAAGAGGAGTGGTGTCAACCGCTCCCAGGCAATCCGAAAAGAGGCGAAACCTGAACCGGCCCGGAAGAGAATACTGCGTCATGACTGCTTCTTTCCAGGACGGAAACGGAGCAGGGACCTGAAAATCGTCTTCCTGCAGCCTGAACCTGTCCGGGTTTGCTCCGGTTTTTATCGCCGGTACCAGATAATTTCGCCATTTTCCAGTTTCTTTTTCAACCAGCGTTTCAACAAATGCTTTACAATGGAACGGGTGTAGGGAAATACCAGTATGATTCCCGCTATATCCGTAAAAAAGCCCGGGGTAATCAATAATATGCTCCCCGTCAATATACAGGCGCCATCCAGCAATGCCTCGGCAGGCAGTTCCCCGTTATTCAGCTGGATCATAGCCAGGCGGTAAGTATTCCAGCCTTCCCGTTTGGCCAGATAACCACCGAGT